>CAZJNX010000031.1:0-27157 GCA_964547415.1 uncultured Hyphomicrobiales bacterium | reverse complement strand
GTCCGCGAGATGTTCCAGGCGGGCGAGTTGCAGGAGCACCTTAAGAACAACGGCATCGCCGTCCGCGACGACGCGGCCTGACGGCGCCTTCCGGCCGCGGCGGCGCCCGCCGCCCGGCCGCCCCTCCCCTTGCGCCCGCCCGCCGCCCGTGGCCGCCCCTCCTGCGGCGCGACCTGGGCCCCTCGGCGTCCCGCGGCGGGCCGCCCTTCTCGTCGCATGGTTAATTCCGGCCCAATTGCGTCCGGAAGTTGCAGTCCGGCGGCGCGGCGTGCTGATCGTGGCCAGCGCCGGCGCGGCGGCGCCAGCGCCCAGCGACCCGCCCAGGTTGAAAGGCTCGCGTCTTCGGCGGCGACGTTCGCGCCGCGGCGCTCACGCTTCGCCCCAATTGGTTAAAATTTTTCGGGTCCGGGAGCGCTCCACCGAAGGGGATGGTCGGTTCGTTGCCGCTTGACTGATGTCGTTCGGCAACATCGCTGGCGCCTCACATATCCTTCTGGTCTATGACAGACCTATCCACGGTTGAACGGGGCTGCCGCGAACTCTGCGCGGTGGCGCCGAAAACCCTCCATTTTCCTCTTGATTTTCGCGTCCGCCTCGTTTAGCCGATTGGTTGTCCAACGGGTGCGGGCAGCGACTGGCCACGCGTGAGACCCGCCAGCAAATGTGGAGGACATACTATGGTTGTTCAGGTTTCATCCGTCACCAATCCGATCGATATGGACGATTTCTTTTCCCTCATTGACGCCGCCATTAATAACCTCGATGTTAGCATCGACCTCACGGAGTGGCAGGCGACCCTTACGCCGACGGGCGGCTCCATCACGCTCGAGGTTCCCTCGCTTCCCGACGGTGAACTCAACATTTCAATCACCGGGCTTGGGCTTGGCTTCAACGTCGTTGGTGGCGTTCTGCGGCCGCAGGGTCAAGTGACCGGCATCACCTTTGAGGTGGTCGATAACAACTTCCCCCCGGCAGTGTTCACCGGCTTTGACTTTACCGGGTTTGATGATCTCACCTTTGCTCAGCTGAACGGTTTCCTTGGGATCAATACCATTGAAAAGGTTGCTGCCGATCCGTCCGTTGGGCTGGAGTGGCTGGCGACCAACGAGTTCCAAGTTTTCGGTTCTGGCGGCGACGATACGCTGCAAGGCGGCTTTTTCGACGACTTCATCAGGGGCAACGATGGCTCCGACACCCTGGTTGGCCGGACGGGTGACGATACCTACGCGGCCGGCGCCGGCAACGATGAAGTCGACGAGACGCTCGACGGTGGTGGCGACGACATCATCTGGCTGGGTGCCGGCGACGACACGGGTCGTGCGGGCGACGGCGACGACTTCGTCAACGGTGTCGGCGGCGACGACTCTATCGAGGGTGGAGACGGCGACGACGAACTGTTCGGCAACGCTGGTGCTGACACGATCAGAGGGGACAACGGTAACGACACGATCGATGGCGGCGGCGGCGACGACCAGCTGATCGGTGCAAGTGGGGATGACGTCATCGTCGGCGCCGCTGGCGAGGACCGTATCCGCGCTGGCTCCGGCGATGACGAGATCGACGGAGGCGCCGACGACGACGACATTGACGGTGGCGATGGTGACGACGCCATCGAAGGCGGCGCTGGGGACGATGTCATCGACGGCGAGGACGGCAACGACGAGCTGGATGGCGGCGACGGCGATGACGATCTGGACGGCGGTCTCGGAAGCGATTTCATCCTCGGTGGCGGCGGCGACGACACCCTCGGGGGAGGCGCCGGCGCTGATGCCCTGAACGGGCAGCGCGGCAACGACTCTGTTGTTGGTGGTGACGGCTCCGACACGATCAATGGCGGCAGTGGCATCGACGAGCTGATGGGTGGCGCTGGCGCCGACACCTTCGTTGTCTTCGGCAGTGGCAACGTCAATACGATTACGGACTTCGCTCTGGGCGAGGACATTCTTGCGTTCGGCGGTGGCTGGACTTTCGCCGATGCTACCGTAACGCCTACGGGGCTCGACAGCTTGCTCATCAACCTCGACGACGGGGATCCCATGAGCCCTCTTGCCGCCACGCAGATCGCCCTGTCGGGCGTCACGGCGGCGGACCCGGCCATCACGGGTCTGGCCGATGCATTCGACCTTCTCGCCGACGCCATCTTCATCTAAGGCTGGCGAACCCCTCCGAAGGAAGCGGCCCCGGGCATTCGTTGCCCGGGGCTTTTCTTTTGCCGCCCGCCGAACCCCCTTCACCCCGCGTGCCGCGGACGAGCCCGCCGGTGCCGGGGCGAGGAAGGCCGCGCCACCCCGATCCGGAACCTCGTCCTGCAGGACTTCAGGATCGCGACGCCTTCGTCCTCGAGACCGCCTCGCCCACCGGCCGCGCCGGGGCCGTCCGGCCGCCCGGCGATGCAGGCGTGACCGTCGTGTCCGTCGACGGGATCGCGACGGAGCCGTGCGCCCGGCCGATCGCGCAGGACGGCGAGCAGACGGGCAAGGACGAGGTGCCGTCCCGCGCCCGCTGCACACCCCGGCGGCGCGCATCGCCGCCACCTGGCTGAACGACACGCCGCGCCACGGGAGCGCCGCCTTCTCCGGCCGCACCGCCCTTCACGGCGCCACGGCCGCGCCCAGCCACCTGCCGAACCTGCCGGCCCTCGCCGTCGCCCGGGTCCTGTCGTTCGCGTGGCCGGGGCTCGCCGTCCCTCCCGCCGGCTCCGGGCAGCCGAAGAGCGCCGGCCCCGCGTTCGGCGCCGTCACCCCGTCAGGCGGTCGCGCCGTCCGCGTCCGGTGGCCCGTCGCGGAACGATCGAAGGCGGCCCGACGGGCGCGGCCGGATCACCCCGGGTGAGCCCGGTCCGGGCGCAACGGGCCGACCCCCGACCCGGCGCCCCGTGCGAGGCCGCAGCCCCTATCCAGCGCCCGGCTTCGACGCGATCTGCTCCAGCAACGCGCCTGCGCGCCCGTCGTCGTCGCTTGCGACGTAGCCGGAACGGACCGCCTCCACGAGACTTCGATAACGCTGCATCCGGCCATGAAGCAGGATCGCTTCCTTGACTTCGTTGGAAAGAACATCCTCCAGCGGACGCCGGGGGGTTTTCCGACTGGGCGGCGGCTCGATCGGCGTCCCCAGGAACCGCGACAGGCGAGACCACCCGATGCCGCGCTTGAACAGGTCCTCGTAGGAGACGACGAGAATGCCGTCGTTGTTCAGACGGTTGGCCGTCTGGACGACCGAAGCGTTCCATTCCGTGATGGCTCGCATCGCATCGCGGTCCGATGGCCAGGTATCCTGTTCGTTGCGGGCGCGGCGCTCGAACGAGCTGGCGACGTCGAAGAGGTTGCGAAGGATGAAAACGACCCGACAGCCGGGAAATGTCTCGAAAAGCATATCGTAATAGGCGTACAGTCGCGGTATCTTGTCCCCGATGTACTGTGCTTGCGGGAATTTTTCGAGATAGGGTGGGTTGACCTTGAAGAAATCGAGGCGGTCGTAGAAGGTGTCGCCCTTCTCGACCGTCGCGAACCGCTCCGGAAGGAAGAGCTCGGGCAGCAGGCGGTGCTCGCGTTGCAGTCGGACGATGTACCGCTCCATCCCGAGCGCGATGGCGGGTGACTGGCACAAAGCCTTCGCGAGCGCGGTCGTGCCGGATCGGGCCGCACCGGCGACGAACAGGAACGTCTTGCCCGCGAGGGCGTCGGCGGGGCGGGAGCCGGCCGCTTCCGTCCCGTTCGCGTTCGCGTGATCCGCGGCGTCGTCCCGCATGCCCCACCTCTTCCTGGAGGTCGGCGACGGCAGCACCGCGACCGACCGCGCCTCGGCGTGGACGCTGTATGCACCGGGGGCCGGGAGAGGGCAACCGTGGCCCGCGCGGAGCCGGGGGGGCGCGGGCGACGGGGCTCAGCCCCCGACGCGCTCTCCACTCGGGCGGACGAGGGACCACTCGCCGCCGAAGCCCGACTTGTCCTGCCCAGTCGGGCGGTCGCCGCCCTCGTCGCCGGTGTAGTAGTAGAGCGGCATCCCGTCGTAGGTGACCTGGCGGTCCTCCTCGAAGTGCGGGATCGTGCCGAGGAGCGAGGTCCGCACCTCGCCGCGGGCGCTCGGCTCCCCCTGGGTCACCACCGGGGGCCACTCCTCCTGGCAGCGCGGGTCGCACGCCCGCGTCGCCTCCGTGCCGGCCCCGCCGCGGGTGTCCCCCGTGAACATGTAGACCGGCAGGTCGTTCGCGCCGACGAGGAACCGGCCGTACTCGTCCCCCATCATGGTGGAGATCTCGACCCTGGGTGCCGCCCCGCCCGCCTCGTCCTGGGCAAGGGCGGGGGCGACGGCGAAGGCGCCGGTGGCGAGTGCGGCAAGAAGGCCGGCCGCGATGGGTCGGGTCATGGTGCTCTCCCTTTGGTTTCGTCCGGGACGGTCGTCCCGCTCGCCCGGCCCCCCGATCGGTCGGCGCCCGCCACTCAGTCGCGGGCGGGCGCGAGGCGGATGACGGCGCCGTCCGCGTGGTCGGTGAGGGCGTAGATCGCCCCGTCCGGGCCGGTGACCACGTCGCGGATGCGCCGGTTGAGCTCGGTCGCGATGCGCTCCACCTCCCGCGCGTCCTCCTCCCCCGCCTCGACGCGGACGATCCCCCGGGCGACGAGACCGCCGACGAGGATGTCGCCGCGCCAGCCCGGGAAGAGGTCGCCGTCGTAGAAGGTCATGCCCGAGGGGGCGATCACCGGTGTCCACTGGAAGATCGGCTGGCGGG
Organism: uncultured Hyphomicrobiales bacterium; assembly: GCA_964547415.1. Classification (GTDB taxonomy): domain Bacteria; phylum Pseudomonadota; class Alphaproteobacteria; order Rhizobiales; family Amorphaceae; genus CAZJNX01. The sequence goes on along the minus strand of CAZJNX010000031.1, from coordinate 22,428 downwards.
TGCCCGCGAGCCGCTCCCGTCCGGTCCCGACCGGCGTGCCGTCGTAGTTGATCCCGTGGGAAACCAGCGGCCAGCCGTAGTTGGCGCCCGGCTCGATGACGTTGATCTCGTCGCCGCCCTTCGGCCCGTGCTCGATCTCCCACAATGCGCCCGTCTCCGGGTGCATCGCCGCGGCCTGCACGTTCCGCACCCCGTAGGCGTAGATCTCCGGCTCGGCGCCCTCGCGCCCGACGAACGGGTTGTCGTCCGGCACCGACCCGTCGTGGTTGATCCGGATGATCTTGCCGAGGTGGTTGTCGAGCTCCTGGGCGTCGTCGCGATACTCCCGCGTGAAGCGCTCGCCCGTCGTGACGTAGAGGTGGCCCTCGCCGTCGAAGACGAGGCGCGATCCGTAGTGCCGCGTCTCGGGAAGGGCCGGGCGCTGCACGAAGATGGTCTCCACGTCGGCGAGGCGGGTGCGGTCCTCCGACAGGACGCCGCGGGCGACGGCGGTGGAGGTGCGCCCGTCCTCGGCCGGCCGGGCGTAGGACAGGTAGACGAGGCGGTTCCGCCGGAAATCGGGGTCGAGCGCCACGTCGAGGAGGCCGCCCTGGTCCCGCGCGTCCACCGCCGGCACGCCCCCGAGCGGATCGGACAGGGCGCCGTCGGGCGACACGTGGCGGAGCCGGCCGGGCCGCTCGGTGACGAGGGCGCCCCCCTCGTCCGGCAGGAACGCGAGGCCCCAGGGGTGGACGAGCCCGTCGGCGAACGTGGCGACGTCGACGGGTCCGGCCGACGTGTCGACCGTCGCGAACGGGGCGAAGGCGGCCGGGTCAGCCGCCGCGGCGGGCGCTGCGAGGACGGCGGCGAGGGCGAGGACGCATCGCATGGGCTCTGTCTCCGGGCGGGCATGACGGGCGACGCCGCGGACGCGCCGCAGCCGTCGGCGCAATGCCCGCGGGGGCGAAGCGTTCCGGCGCGTCAGGAAAAGATGCCGCGGCCGCCGTCCTTCCCCCGCTGCAACGATGCCGGCGGTGCGGGATTGGCCCTCCACGCCCACGACGACACGGAGGATCGACCATGACGCTCCCTCGCGCGCTTCCCCTTCTGCCGGCCGCCCTCCTCGCCGCCACGGCCCTTGCGGGGCCCGCCGCGGCGGTTTCCCCGTCGGAGCCGGCCGACGCCTTCTGGGCGCGGATGCACGACACGGACGGCAACCGGGTCGGCACCGTCACCCTCGAGGCGACGACCACCGGCACCGTCCTCCTGAACGCCTCGTTCGAGGGCCTGCCGGAGGGCAGCCACGGCTTCCACATCCACGAAACGGGGGCCTGCTCGCCCGACTTCGAGGCGGCGGGCGGCCATTTCGCGCCCCGCGGCCACAGCCACGGGATCCTCGAAGGCGAGGGCCGGCACGCCGGGGACCTGCCGAACGTCACGGTCCCGGCGAGCGGGAACACCCATGTCCAGTTCTTCGTGGAGGGCGTGTCCCTCGTTAAGGGCGAGGAGGGTTACCTCCTCGACGCGGACGGGTCGGCCTTCATCGTCCACGCCGGGCCGGACGACTACGAGAGCCAGCCCGCCGGCGACGCGGGCGGGCGGATCGCCTGCGGCGTCATCGAGCGCCTCGACGACGACCAGGGGCGCATGGCCGAGCGCAGCTGACGCGACGGCGGACGCCGGGCCGGGGGCGCTCCCGGCCCGGCGATCCCTCACCCCTCGCCGGGGTACTGGCTCTCCTTCAGGAGCCGCGCCAGGTGCACCGCGTTGCGGACGGCGGTGCGCGTCTGGCTCGCGATCTTCTCGGGCGGCTCGTCGAAGTCCTTGTAGTCCTTCGAGCCCATCGCCTCGCCGACCCAGTAGGTCGTCGCGTTCGCCGGGATGGTGAACCCGCAATCCGACAGCGCCTGGTAGCACACGGCCGACACGGTGTGGGCGCCGTCCTCGTTGCCGACCGTCGCCACCAGCGCGACGCGGCCGTAGGAGACCATGCGCCCGGCCTCGTCCGTCTCCGACAGGAAGGCGTCGATCCGCTCCAGCACCCGCCGGGCGACGCTCGAGGGCTGGCCGAGCCAGATCGGCGTGCCGAGGACGAGGATGTCGGCGGCGAGGAGCTTCTCCCGGATCGCGGGCCACTCGTCCCCCGCCCCCTCGTCGGAGGTGACGCCGGGCAGGATGTTCCGGTCCACCGCCCGGATCGTCTCCGTCGTCACGTCGTGGGCCGCGAGGGCCTCGGCCACGTGGGACAGCATGACCGCCGTGGAGGAGGTCGTGCCGGCCTCCGATCGCTTGAGCGTGCAGTTGATGGCGAGTGCCGAAAGGCCCATGGCGCGTCTCCCGCTGTGAAAGGACGAAGGCGCAATCGGGGGCCGGCCGATCCGTTCCCCCGCCCGCGCGGTGTGACCGGATGCCCGGCCGCGCGCCGGGAACGGGGAGCGGCAGGCGGGCGTCATCCGTGCGAACCCAAGGAGGATCCCGTGAGCGAACGCCCTCTACACAAGCCCGCCAGCAGCGAGGAGCTGAGGCGCGACATCGACAGGGGCCTGACGCGCGAGAAGGTTGCCGTGCCCGACCCCGCCTCGGCGCCGCTCGGCACCGACGACGAGGCGGCGGGCCGTCCGCCCGACCCGGAGGCCGTCCGCGCCGCCCGCGAGCACGAGCGCGCCAAGGCGCCGAACCGGCCGCCCCTTACCGACACCCCGCCCGACCGTCAGGGCCGGGGGCTGTCCATCGTGCCGATGGCGGTGGTGGCGGCGCTGATGGCGGTCATCCTGATCGCCTTCGCGGCCGGCGGTCTCATGTGACGGGGATCAGGCCGCGTCGGTGGTCGGCATCCGCCCGGGCAGGCGGCTCTTGCGCCGCGCCTGGCGGGCGATCTCCCGGCGCTTGCGGGGCGTCTCGCCGGCGAGCCAGTCCACCGTGCGGGGCAGCCCCGCCTCCAGCGTCACCCCCGGACGCCAGCCGAGGAGCGCCCCGGCGCGCGAGATGTCCGGCCGCCGCTTCTTCGGATCGTCGGCCGGCAGCGGGCGGTGGACCACCCGGGCCGTCGTCCCGGTGAGGGCGACCACCCGATCCACCAGGGTGCGAACCTCGATCTCGTCCGGGTTGCCGAGGTTCACCGGGCCGGCCGTCTCGTCCTCGAGGGCCATCAGGCGGACGAGCCCCTCCACGATGTCGTCCACGTAGCAGAACGAGCGCGTCTGGCGGCCGTCGCCGTAGACCGTCATCACTTCGCCCGCGAGCGCCTGGCAGATGAGGTTGGACACGACCCGCCCGTCGTCCGCCCGCATGTTCGGGCCGTACGTGTTGAAGATGCGGGCGATGCGCACGGACAGGCCGGCGGTGCGGCGGTAGTCGAAGCACAGGGCCTCGGCCGCGCGCTTGCCCTCGTCGTAGCACGCGCGCGGGCCCGTCGGGTTCACGTTGCCGTGGTAGCACTCGGTCTGCGGGTGTACCTCGGGGTCGCCGTAGACCTCGCTGGTGGAGGCGAGGAGGAGGCGCGCCCCCTGGTCGGCGGCGGCGGCGAGGAGGTTGCGCGTTCCCACCACGCTCGTCAGCATGGTGTGGACCGGGTCCGCCTGGTAATGGGGCGGGGAGGCCGCGCAGGCGAGGTTGTAGACCTCGTCGGCCCGCACCGAGACGGGCAGCGGCTCCAGGATGTCGTGGCGGATCAGGTCGAAGCGCGGCTCCCGCGCGAGCGGCTCCAGGTTCTCCCGGCGGCCGGTGAGCAGGCTGTCGACGGCGATCACGTTCGCCCCCTCCGCGAGGAGGGCGGCGCACAGGTGCGAGCCGATGAAGCCGGCCCCGCCCGCCACCACCACGTTGCGTCTCGTCCTCATGTCGGGGCTCACCTCCGGGCCGTTCGGGGCTTCGTCTCGCGGCTCCGGACCTCGCCCCGCCCGGGCGCGTCGGGGCGGCCTGCCGCTCGCTTCATCGGGATCAACAGCCCCGCTTCCGTCCGGTTCACGCCGTCTTTCAACGACGGCCGCGTCACTCCGCCGCCTCCTCCGGCTGGCGGCGGGCCCGGGCGGCCTGCACCTCCTCGATCAGGGTGCGGGCGCGCACGATCGCCGAATGGTCCGTGACCGCACGCTCCCTCGCCGCCTTTCCGATGGCGGTCCGCCGCCCCTCGGGCATGGAAAGGGCCTCGAGAACGTCCTGCGTGGTGTCGGCGACGATGCACTCCTCGCCCGGGGCGAGCGCTTCCCCGATCCCCTCCCACCGGTCGGTGATGGCCGGAACGCCGCAGGCCGCCGACTCGAACAGGCGGACGGACGGGCTGTGGCCGAGCTCGGTCATCTGCCGCCGCGTCACGTTGAGGGCGAACCCGCACTGGCAATAGAAGGCGGGGTGGGAGGCTGGCGGCACGTGGGCGATGGTCATCACGTTCTGCGGCCAGTCGATGTCGTCCGGGTACATGGGCCCGGCCACCACGAACTCGAAGTCGGGCCGCTGCCGCGCGGGCTCGAGCAGGAGCCGCTCGAGGGCCGCCTGCCGGTCCTCGCTGTAGGTGCCGATGTAGCCGAGCGCCCAGCGCCGCGGGGTCGGCAGAGGCCGGTAGAACGCCGTGTTCACCGAGCAGTAGAGGGCGACCGGGTGCGGCACGCCGTGGCGCTCCCTCAGGATGTCGAGCGCCCGCCCGCCGGAGAAGGAGAAGTAGATGTCGAAGGCGCTCGCCGTCTCCGCGTCCAGGTACTCGCACGTGCCCTCGCCGAGGGCTTCCAGCGTCACCGGCGTGTCGATGTCGTAGAAGCAGGTGACGCCGCGGGCGTGGCCGAGGGCGAAGCGGATCACGTCCCGCCCCTCCGGCACGTAGGAGCCGACGATGACGACGTCGGCGCGGCCGATCTCGTCGCCGAAGGCCTCGAGCCGGGCGAGATGGTCGTAGAGGACGAGCTTGCAGTCGTCGGGGGCGGGCATGTCCCGGTTCTCCCGGTACCAGGGCACGTCCCGCTCGAAAAAGGTGACCTTGTGGCCCGCCTTCGCGAGCGCCCCCACCAGGGCGCGCCACGTGGTGGCGTGGCCGTTGCCCCAGGAGGACGACAGGCTCAGCCCGAAAATGGCGATCTTCATGCGTGCCTCCGCTGTTCGCCGGCGAGCGCGGCGGCCTCCGCGAGGCGTTTCAGCCGCGCGTCGACCGCCCGCGCGCGGACGGGATAGGTGTGGTGGGCGAGGATCCGGGAACGGGCGGCCGCGCCGATCGTGCGCGCGGTCTCCCCGTCGAGCCCGGCGAGGTGTTCGGCGACGTCCCGGCCGTCCCGGGCCGGCAGGACTTCCCGTCCCGGCTCCAGGAAGAGGGACAGGCCAGCCCAGTCGTCCGAGATGAGGCAGGCGCCCGCGCCCGCCGCCTCGAAGACGCGGGTGGCCGGGGAAAAGCCGTTCTCGGCCATGTCCTGCCGCGTGACGTTGAGGATGGCGAGGGCGCTCGAATTGAAGGTGTTGTGGTGCGCGGTGCCGAGATGGCCGATGGCGTCGACGTTCCACGGCATCTCCGCCCCCTCCCAGCCCGAGCCCGCGAGCAGGAAGCGCCGGTCCGGCAGCCGCCGCGCCGCCTCGAAGAAGAAGGCGTTGATGCGCGCCTCCCGGTCCGGCAGGCGATTGGCGAGGAGGGAGAGGTCCGCCGCGAAGGTCGGCTCCGCCGGCGCCGGGCCATGGGTGTCCGGGTCGAGGGCGTTGTAGATGGGCTCGCAGTCCGCCGCGCCGAGGGCGCGGTAGGCGGCGACGACGGGCTCCCCCCCGCCGTAGGTGAAAACGTGGTCGAAGGCGCAAAGCGCCCGCCGCAGCGGGTGGTCGGGATCCGCGCGGAGGGTGGCGAGGGTCGCCGGGGCGTCCACGTCCCAGAAGATCCGGAGCGCCCGGGCCGGCGCGCCGGCGAGGACGCCCGCCACCAGCTCGTCGTCGAACACGCCGACCCCGCTCGCCTTCACGACGGCGTCGGCCCCCGCCATCTCGCCGAGCGCCCGGTTCAGGCCCGCCGCGTCCGCCGGGTAGACGACGACGCGCGCCCAGTCCGGCGGGTCGATGTCCAGGTGCCGCTGGCGCTCGTAGGCGTCCGGCTCGCAGAAGACGATCTCGTGGCCGAGGCCGGCGAGGGCGCGGAAGATGCCGCGGTAGTAGGTGGCCGCGCCGTTCCAGTAGGCCGAAAGCAGGCTCGAGGCGTAGACGACGATCCTCATGCCGCGCTTTCCCGGGCAAGGGGGCGCAGGCGCCGGCCCGCGAGGCTTTCGGCGATGCCGACGAGCTCCGCCGCCCGGTGGTCGCAGGTGTGGCGCTTGCGGATCGTCTCGAGGCCGTTGGCGGTGAGCGCCGGGCCGAGGTCCCGGTCCGCGGCGATGCGCGCGAGGTGCGCCTCCACCTCGTCGGCCGTCCCGGCGACCAGGTAGTCGAAGCCGGGCGTGAACAGCCCCTCCACGTCCCGCCAGACGGTGGACACGAGCGGGATGCCGGCGGCGAGCGCCTCGAACACGCGGATCGTCGGAATGCCCGGCAGCAGGCGGGCGTAGTAGCGGCGCGGCACGTGGACGGTGGCGAGGTGCTTCGCGAAGGCTGCCGGCGCGTCCGCGTTGGCGAGGAAGCCGTGGTAGCGCGCCCCGTGGCGCCGCATGACCGCGAGCGCCTCCGGCGGGTAGCGCACGCCGTGGACGTCGAGGGGAAGGCCGATCGCCGCGGCGGGCGCGAACAGCAGACGCTCCAGCTCCCGCGAGCGCTCGTCGTCGCCCCAGTTGCCGACCCACACGATGCCCGCCCGCTCCAGCGCCTCGCCCTCGGGCGGGCGGAAGAGGGTCGTGTCCGCCGCTTCGTGGAAGGTGAAGGCGCGCCGCCCCCAGCCCCTCGCCCGGTAGACCTCCGCGAGGCTCTCCCCGAAGGCGAGGACGCCGTCGTAGCCATCGAGGTCGAGGGCGGCCATCTCCTCGGGCGCGCTCACGGCGCGGTGGTGGGTGTCGTGGAACAGGAGCCGGAAGCGGGCGCCGCGGGCACGCAATCGCCCGAGGCGGGCGATGACGGCGGGATCCGTCCACTCGTGGACGACGACGAGGTCGGCCCCCTCGAGCCCGGCGTCGATCTCGTCGGGGCCGCGGTAGGTGCGGGCGCGGGGGGCGAGGTCCGGGAAGCTTGTCCGGAAGGCCGCGAGGGCGGTCTCGCCGTGGTCGGCGAGGAGGTTCTTCCGGCTCCAGCCGTCCGCCGGCTCCATGGCGACGGGATCGTGGCCGAGAGCGAGGAGGGCGCGCATCAGGCCGCGCAGGAAGTGGGCGTTGCCGTGGTTCCAGCAGGACACCAGGGAGTGGGTGACGAAGACGATTCTCATGCTGCCCCCTCGAAGCCGCGCGCGCCGACGGCGGCGCGGTAGATCTCCATCGTCGCCGCGGCCATGCGGCCGGCGGTCAGCCGCGCCGCCCGTCGCTGCGCCGCCTCGGCGAGCTGGAGCCGGAGCGCCGGCGCCTCGTGCACGCGCACGAGCGCGGCGGCCACCGCCTCCGGGTCACGCGGGTCGACGAGGACGGCCGCGCCGCTCCACAGCGCCCGGAAGGTCGGGATGTCGGACAGGACGAGGGCCGCCCCGGCCTGGGCCGCCTCCAGCACGGCGAGCCCGAACGGCTCGTAAAGGGCGGTCGACACGAAGACGGCCGCCCCGGCGAGCCGCCCGGCGACGGCCTCGGGCGCGAGCGGGCCCGTCGCCTCGACATGGGCGAGGGCGACCCGTGCGCCGTTCGGACCCTCCGTCGGGCCGGCGGCGACCACCGGGAAGGGAAGCTGCGCCGCCGCGGCGTCGAGGACGGCGACGTTCTTGCCCTCGTCCCACAGCCGCCCGGCGGTGAAGGCGCCGCGGCGGCGCAAAGCCGGCGGGGCCGGCGCCGGATCGCGGCCGTTGGGCACCACGTCGAAGCGGATGTCCGGGTAGACGGCCCGCGCGGCGACGGCGAAGGGCGCGCTCGGCGCGATCGCCGCGTCCGCCCGGCGAAGGCCGCGGGAGACGAGCCGCGTCCGCCAGAAGAGCTCCGGCGGGGGCGTCTCGCCCGGCTTCACGGCGCGCCACCAGGTCGCCATGCATGAGTGGAGCGTCGTCACCACAGGGCAGGGAAAATGGCCGCTCGCGAGGAGCGCGGGGTTCGCCGCGTGGACGACGTCCGCCCGCCGCTCCCGGGCGAGGGCCGCGAGCTGCGGCCCGGCCTCGAGGACCGGGCCGGGCCCGTCCGCCATCCACTCGAGGGGCAGCCCGGTCTCGACCACGTCCACCCCGGGGACGGCCTCGAGGGCGGCGCGGGCGGCGCGGGCGGCGCGCGGCGCGGGCGGGCCCGTCAGCACCACGTCGACCGCCGTGCCGTCCGCGGCGAGGCGCCGGGCGAGGTCGCCGACCTGGGTGAGGACGCCGCCGACCGCGTCGGCGGTGAGCATGACGCGGCGCGGCGCCGGGGCGGTCAGGGCGTGCGGCATGTCGCCTCCAGCTCGGCGAGGGGGCGTGGCCGCTCGTCCTGGATGTCGCTGAAGCTGTCGAACTGCTTCAGGTAATGCTCGTGGGCCCGCTCCCAGGCGTCGTCGTCCGGCGTGCCGAAGAGGGCGCGGTAGGCGGGCGAGCTCGGGTAGGGGAAGAGGGGGACGGGATCGTTGGCCCAGACCCCTTCCGCCCGCAGCCGGTCGCGCCAGACGGCGACGGTGTCCGGATCGTCCGCGGGCGTCGCGATCAGGTTCGCCTGCACGAACGGCACGTGGCGGCGGGCGAAGACGAGGCGCGCGGCGAGCGCGTCGTTGTCCATGCGGCACTTCTTGTCGAGCGCCGCCCGTCCCTCCACCGACAGGCTCTCGACGCCCGCCTCGATGGACACGCACCCCGCCCGCCCCAGGAGCTCCAGCATCTCCTCGGGCCACAGGTCGATCCGGGTCTGGACGCCGACGAGGACATCCCGCCCGACGAGCGCCTCGAGGAGCGGGCGCTGGGGCAGGAAGATCTCGTCGATGAAGTAGATGTAGGACACGCCCTGGGCGATCAGGCCGTCGATCTCCGCCAGGACCTGCTCCAGGTTCCGCCGGCGGTACTTGTCGCGGTAGTCGAGCTTGGCGCAGAAGGTGCAGGCGTAGGGGCAGCCCCGCGAGGCCTCCACCTCCGCGCCCGGGCCCGTCCAGCGGCCCCCGTCGAAGCGGTGGTGGTGGTGGTCGTGGCCCTTCACGAAGGCGTCGGACCAGGACAGCGCCGGCACGTCCACGAAGCGGGTCGCCGCCTCCGGCCCCTCGATCGCCGGCGCCCCCCGGTCGAGCCAGGCCGTGCCGGCGATGCCGCGGGGCGCGCCGCCGGCGTCGGCCAGCCGCCCGATGACGTCCTCGCACTCCCCGCGGACGACCACGTCGACGCCGAGCTTGCGAAGCGTGGTGGCCGGCGTCGCCGACCCGTGGGGGCCGACGGCGACCGTCGTCCCGCCCCGTCCGTCGAGCTCGGCGAGGAAGTTCGCCGGCGTGCGCAGCTCGGGCGGGGCGCAGCGCCAGAACAGGTAGGTGGGCGCCGTCGTCACCACCGTCATGTCGGGGCGGAAGGCGGCGACGTGCTCGGCGAGGACGGCGTCCGGCAGGTGCTGGATCAGCCCGTCGAGGAGGAGGGTCTGGTGGCCCGCGGCCTCGAGCTGGGCGGCGGCGTAGCCGAGTTCGAGGGGCAGGTGCGGGTCCCGGCAGCCGAAGTAGATGGAGTTCTCGAAGCGCCAGGCGGGGTTGACGAGGGCGACGCGCATCAGCGGACCTCCGCCGTCCGGAGGGTGGAGGGGGACCGGCCGGCGGGGCGCGCGGCGGACGGGGCCGCGCGGCGCGCGGGCTTCAGCCAGTCCACGAGCGAAAGAAGGCCGTGCCGCCAGCCGAGCGGCTCGGGAAGGCCGAGGGCGGCCGTGACGGCGCGGGTGTCGGAGACGTACCAGCGCTGGTCGCCCGGCCGCCACGGGCCGAAGCGGCGCTCCACGGGCCGGCCGACGGTCTCCTCGAGCGCCGCCAGCACCCGGTTGAGGCTGACGGCGTTGGCCGGTCCGCCGCCGAGGTTGAAGGCCCGGCCCGAGGCGACGCCCATGGTCCGCCAGGCGGCGAGGTAGGCGGCCACCGCGTCGGAGACGTGGAGGATGTCGCGCACCTGCTCCCCGTCGCCGTAGAGGGTGACGGGCCGCCCGGCGAGGGCGGAGCGGGCGAAGTGGGCGACCCACCCCTGGTCCTCGGTGCCGTGCTGGCGCGGGCCGTAGACGCAGCTCATGCGCATGACGCAGGCCGGCCGCCCGAAGCTGGCGGCGTGGTCGAGGACGTACTGGTCCGCCGCGCCCTTGGAGCAGCCGTAGGGCGTGTGGAAGGCGAGCGGCCGGTCCTCGCCGATCCCGGCGGTGGCGATCGCCGCGTCCGCCGGGCGCCATCCCTTCGGGCCGTGGACGACGGCGACGTCGGCGAGGTCGCCGTAGACCTTGTTGGTGCTCGCGAAGACGAGGGGCACGGGGTCGGGCCGGGTGCGCAGGGCCTTGAGGAGGTTGAGTGTCCCGGCGAGGTTCACGTCGAAGTCGGTCTCGGGGTCGAGGAGGCTGTCCGTCACCGCCACCTGGCCGGCGAGGTGGAAGACCGCCGAGGCGTCGGCCACCGCGTCCGCCACCGACTCCCTGTCGCGCAGGTCCGAGAGGGAGACGGCGAGGCGCTTGCCGTGCCGCGCCTTGAGCCAGGCGAGGTTCTCCTCCACCCCCGGCCGGGCGAGGCTGTCGAGGACGAGGACGGGCTCGCCCTCCGCCGCCAGCCGGTCGGCGAGGTTCGACCCGACGAAGCCGGCCCCGCCGGTCACGAGGACGGGTTTCGTGCCGATGACGGCGGGCGGGCGCCGGGCGAGCGCGGCGAGGCGGGCCACTTCGGCGCGGCCGCCCATGGAAAGCGCCCGGGCAAGGAGCTTGGGCCGCCCGCCGGCGTGAAAGATGCCGCAGTGGTAGTGGCGCTCGTCGAAGCGCAGCCCCTCCTGGGAGGGCACGTCGTCGGGCAGGTCCTTGAGGCCGTACCAGTAGACGCGGCCCGCCGGCGCGGCGGTGGCGTCGAGATAGCGGGTCAGCTGGCCGGCCTCGTCGTGGCGCCAGGTCGAGTAGCCCGTCTCGGTGATCCACACGTCGAGGGCCTCGTTCCAGGGCGCGCACGTCTCCTTCACCGAGGCGATGACGGCCTCCCAGCCCTGCCAGAGCGCCTCCTCCGATTCCCAGGTGCCCGGGAAGCCGTGGATGCCGACCACGTCGACCACGCCGAGCACCCCGTGCCGGCCCATGATGTCGAACCAGTTGAGGTCGGTCGGGCAGGGGCCGCCGAGGACGACGCGCTTGGCCCGGGTGCGGGCCCAGTGGGCGGCGCCGCCGGCCATCTTCCCGAACTTCAGCCAGTCGGTGTCGACCCGCCAGTCCCAGTCGAGGAGGTTGTTCGGCTCGTTCCAGAGCTCGATGGTGTCGAAGCAGTCACCGTGCCGGTCGATCAGCACGTCGATGAAGTCGGCGAACGCCTTCGGGTCCCGCGGCGGCCCGGCCGTGGTGCCCGTCTCGGACAGGGACGGCGGGGTGTAGTGGACCGTCGGCAGGAGATCGAACCGGGCGGCGAGGCGCGGCAGCAGGAAGGCGTACCACTCCGCCCCGCCCGGTCGGTGGTAGTCCGCCCAGGACACGTGGGTGCGAAGGTGCGTGCAGCCGACGGCGGCGAGCTGGTCGATCGCCTCGTCCACCCGGTCGCGCTCGCCGAAGCGGAACCACTCGATGAGGCCGGTCGGCCCGGCCCGGTCGTCGCCCTGCCTCACGATACGAGCCCCCGCGCCTCGAGGGCCGAGCGCGCCTCGTCCACCCGGTCGTCGGCCGTCCGGCCCGCGAGCCAGCGGGCGAGCGCCTCCACGCCGTCCTCGAAGCGGGTGCGCGCGGTGAAGCCGAGGACGTCACGGGCGAGGGAGGCGTCGGCGAAGCAGTGGCGGATGTCGCCCGCCCGCGCCCGCCCGGTCACCTCCCCGGCGAGGTCGGGCCGGCCCATGACGCGGGCAAGATCGACCGCGACGCTGCGGATCGTGCGGCTCTCCCCGCTCGCCACGTTGAGGACCTCGCCGGCGGCGGCCTCGGCGTGGAGGGCGTGGACGAAGGCGTCGGCGACGTCCTCCACCGCCACGAAGTCCCGCCGCTGGAAGCCGTCCTCGAAGATGAGCGGCTGCTCGCCGTTGAGGATGCGCGCGGCGAAGATGGCGAGGACGCCCGTGTAGGGGTTGGAGAGCGCCTGCCCCGGTCCGTAGACGTTGAACAGGCGCAAGGCCACCGGCTCCATGCCGTAGGCCGCGCCCAGCATCATCGTCATGCGCTCCTGGGCGAACTTGCCGAGGGCGTAGACCGAGGAGAGATCCGGCCGCTTCCACTCCGGGGTCGGCACCGGCGTCAGGGCCGTGCCGTCCGCGTCCTCGGGGTCCCAGCGGTCCGGACCGGCGGGGGAGGGGCGCGCGGCCGACTCCACGAGGCGGCCCGCCGTGTCCGCGTAAAGGCCCTCGCCGTAGACGCTCATGGACGAGGCGGTGACGATGCGTCGCACCGGGTTCGCGGCGAGCGCCTCGAACAGGACGGCCGTCCCGCGCTCGTTGGCGTCGACGTAGCGCTCGATCTCGTACATGGACTGGCCGACGCCCACCTCGGCGGCGAGATGGATCACCGCGTCCACCCCGGCGACGGCGCGGCGCACCGCGTCCGCGTCGCGCACGTCGCCGTGGATCACCTCGGCCCCGTCGAGGAGTCGGTCGGGCACGGGGTCGGGCCCGTGGACCTGCTCCACGAAGGAATCGAGGACGCGCACGGCCCGTCCCGCGGACAGGAGGCGGCCGGCGACGTGCCGGCCGATGAAGCCGGCACCGCCGGTGATGAGGACCGTGCCAGCCATCACGCGTCGTCGCGGCTGACGATCTTGTTGAAGCGGCTCACCGACCCGTCGTCGGTCTTGTCCTGGTAGAGGAGGGCGAGGCCCTTCTCCTCGAACGTGTCGAAGAACGTGGCCCAGTCGATTTCCTCGAGACCCTCGTCCGGCTCCGCGAAATCGATCCTGAGGACACCGGCGCCCTTGCCGCCCGTTTCCGTTTCCTTCACGCGGGCGGGTCGTCCGCCGCGCTCCTCCGCCCAGCGCCTGATCGTGTCGTGATCCGTCGTGGTTCGTGCAGAGGCCATTCAATGATCCCTTCGGTACTTGACGGCGGGCCAACGCCATCACCGGGGATCGGTTCCAGATGATGCATGAAGAAGATGCCTGCCCGGCGCCGGGCGGGCGCGGTCCGCGGGTGGCTCAGACGCGCGCGCCGCGGTCCTTGTCGCCGCTGCGCTCGCGCGCCTTCTGCCACGGCCAGCGGCCTGACACCTCGAGCTCGAGGGAGAAGGACAGGAAGGTGCGGATCGCCACGATGAGGGCGAGGACGGCGAGGTTCTGGAGCGTCGGCTCCACCGCCACGGTGCCGATGATGTCGGCCGCCACCAGGAACTCGAGGCCGAGCAGGATCGCCCGGGCGAGGCTGGTGCGGAAGAGGTGGTAGGCTTCGGAGCGGTCGGTCTCCCCGAAGACCCGCAGCGCGTACTTCGCCGTCGCGACGAGCGCCCCGACCACGATGACGGCCACCCCCGCCGCCTCGAAGCCGCGGGCGATCAGGTGCAGGGCCGTGTCGAACCAGTCGAGGACGGCCTCTTCGCCAGCCCCGCCCACGGCCGCTCTCCTACCGCGCCCGCATGGCGGTGAGGGCGGCGAGGAGGCCCGCCGTCGAGGCGTCCTCCGGCGGGGTCGCGTCCTCGCCCTTCACCCGTGGCAGGAGGCGGGTGGCGAGCTCCTTGCCGAGCTCCACGCCCCACTGGTCGAAGGAGTTCACGTTCCACAGGATCCCCTGGACGAACACCTTGTGCTCGTAGAGCGCGATCAGCCGGCCGAGGGTGAAGGGGTCGAGCACGCGGTAGACGAGGGTGTTGGAGGGGCGGTTGCCGGGAAACGCCTTGTGGGGGGCGAGGCGCTCGGCCGTCGCCTCGTCCGTGCCGCGGTCGAGCATGATGCGCTTCGCCCCCGCCGCGGAGCGGCCGCGCATCAGCGCCTCGGACTGGGCGAGGCAGTTGGCGATCAGCTTGTCGTGGTGGTCGCCCATGGCCTCGTGCGGGTTGGCCGCCACCAGAAAGTCGCAGGGCACCACCTCCGTCCCCTGGTGGAGGAGCTGGAAGAAGGCGTGCTGGCCGTTGGTGCCGGGCTCGCCGAAGATGACGGGGCCGGTCGGCATCGCCACCCTGTCCCCGTCCCGCGTGACGCGCTTGCCGTTCGATTCCATGTCGAGCTGCTGCAGGTGCGCGGCAAAGCGCGACAGCCGCTCATCGTAAGGAAGGACGGCGTGGGCCGGAAAGCCCATCACGTCCCGGTGCCAGGCCCCGACGAGGGCCATCAGGACGGGCATGTTCTGCCCGAGCGGGCGCTCCCGGAAATGCTCGTCCATCGCGCGAGCGCCCGCCAGGAAGGCGCGGAAGTTGTCGGCCCCGATGGCGATGGCGACGGACAGGCCGATCGCCGACCACACCGAGTAGCGCCCGCCGACCCAGTCCCGGAAGCCGAAGACGCGCTCCTCCGGGATGCCGAAGTCGGCCGCCTTGCCGACGGCGGAGGAGAGGGCCGCGAAGTGGCGGGGCACCGCGTCCTCCCCGACGCCGAGGGCGAGCCACTCGCGCGCCGAGGCCGCGTTCGTCATGGTCTCCAAGGTGGTGAAGGTCTTGGAGGCGACGAGGAACAGGGTGCGCGCCGGGTCGAGGGGGCGGAGCGTGTCGGCGAGGTCCGCCCCGTCCACGTTGGCGACGAAGTGGACGTTCGGCCCCTCGCCCCGGTACGGCGTGAGCGCCCGGGCCACCATGCGCGGCCCGAGGTCCGATCCGCCGATCCCGATGTTGACGACGTCGGTGAAGCGCCCGCCCGCGCCCGCGATCGACCCGTCCCGCACCCCCTCGGCGAAGGCGAGGAACCGCTCGAGCGTCGCCTCCACCTCCGGCATCACGTCCTCGCCCGCGACGCGGATCGGCGGGCCGCCCACGTTGCGCAGCGCCACGTGGAGGACGGCGCGCCCCTCCGTGCCGTTGATCGGCTCGCCGGAGAACATCCGCGCGCGCCAGCCCGGAACGTCCGCCGTCTCCGCCCAGCCGAGGAGGAGCTCCATGGTGTCGGGGGTGACGAGGGCCTTGGAGTAGTCGAGGAGGAGGTCGTCGTCCCGCACCGAGAAGCGGCGGAAGCGCTCCGGATCCTCGGCGAAGGCGTCGGCGAGGTGGAAGGAGACGAGGGTCCCGGCGTGGGCCTTCAGCCGCTCGAAGGGGTGGGCCATGGCGTCGTCTCCTCCCGCTCTCTTCTGGCGGCGCGGAGGGTAGGCCGGGCGGGCGGCCGAGAAAAGGCCGCCCGCCCGTCGCGGCGTCAGGCCCGCACCGCCACCACCTCGATGATCTCCCCGTCCACCTGCGTGGTTCCGTCGCCCGCCGTGTTTCCGTCCGACCACGGCCGCACGAGGTCCCCCTCGAGGGCGGCGCGCCCGTCGTCGTCGAGGGAGGCGGCCGCCTTCGCGAGCGGGCCGAAGAAGGCGACGTAGTGGGGCACGAGGGCCTCGGGCGGGAACGGGCAGTCGAAGTGGAGGGCGTCCCGCCCGATGGCGCACGACGTGACGCGGTCGCCGAGGCGCTGCCGCACCGTCGCCGGATCGCCCCACAGGAGGGGGGACGGCATGTCCGGCGGCGGCGCGTGGGCCGCGACCGTGCGGAAGAAGCGGCCCACGAAGCCGTCCGCCGTCCAGTTGCCCATCACGATCCGCCCGCCCGGGCGGGTCACCCGGACCATCTCCTCCACGACCCGCTCGGGGCGGGGGGCGAACATCGCCCCGATGAGGCTGATCGTGAGGTCGAAGCGCTCGTCCGCGTAGGGGAGGTCCTCCGCGTCGCCCACGTCGAAGCGGGCGGACAGGCCCTCCGTGGCGGCGCGGGCGCGGGCCTGGTCAACCCACGCCTCGCAGATGTCGACGCCGGTGACGTCCGCGCCCGCCCGGGCGAGCGGGATCGCCACCTGCCCGGCCCCGCAGGCGATGTCGAGCACCCTCTCGCCCGGCCGCGACAGGTGCCGGAGCGCGAATTCCTCCCCGCTCTTCGCCATGCCTTGCGCGATGATGCCGTAGTCGCCGGTGCTCCACATGTCCTTGAGGCGCGCCTTCAGGGCGTCGATCCGGTCGGTCTCGATCGTCGTCATGGTGTCTCTCCTCGTTGGTCGTTCGACGACGGTGGCAGGGTGGGGGCGTTGCGGGCGGCTGCGACAGTCCCAAGATCGAAGTGCGTGGGGGCTGGCGAGGAGGTTCGTCATGACCAACCGCGGATACGGCCAGTTCTGCCCGGTGGCGAAGGCCGCCGAGATCTTCTGCGAGCGGTGGAACGCGCTCCTCTTCCGCGAGCTCGGCGCCGGCTCCACCCGCTTTTCCGAGCTGCAGCGGGGCGTGCCGCTGATGTCGACCTCGATGCTGGCGCGGCGGCTGAAGGAGCTGGAGGCGGAAGGGGTGATCGAGCGGTCCGGCGCGGGTGCGGGCACGCGCTACGCGCTGACGGCGGCGGGCCGGGAGTTCCTGCCGGTCGTGGAGGCGCTCGGCGTGTGGGGCCGGCGCTGGTCGCGCCGGACGCTGGAGCCGGGTGAGATCGACCCCCTCCTCCTCCTGTGGGACATGGAGCGGACCGTGGCGCCCGCCGCCCTCGGCCCCGCGCGCACCACGATCCGCCTTTCGCTCGTGGACCAGCCCGCCGCGACGCGCCTTTGGTGGTTCGTCAACGAGGGCGGGGCGGTGGAGCTGTGCGTGAAGGACCCGGGCTTCCCGGTGGACGCCTTCCTCGCCGCCACCGTGGCCGACCTCATCCACCTGTGGCGGGGGGACGTGAGCCTCGCCCGCGCCCTCGACGACGGCCGCCTCGAGGCGCTCGGCGAGGAGCGGGTGGTTTCCAACCTCGCGGCCTGGCTCAACCAGGGCCCGCTCTCCCGGGTGGCGCCGGCGCGGGCCTGAGCGGCTACGCCTCGAAGTCGGGCTCGTCGGTGCCGGCGTCGAAGCCGAGGAGGTTCCAGGACTGGGCCATGTGGGGCGGCAGCGGCGCCGTGACGTCCAGCGTGCCGCCGTCCGGGTGGGGCAGGACGAGGCGGCGGGCGTGGAGGTGCAGGCGGTTCTGGATGCCGCCGGGCAGCTCCCAGTTGTGGACGTCGAAATATTTCGGGTCGCCGACGATCGGGTGGCCGATGTGGGCCGCGTGGACCCGCAGCTGGTGGGTGCGGCCGGTGACGGGGCGCATCGTCAGCCACGAGAGCCGGTTCGCCGCCTGGTCCATGACGGCGTAGAGCGAGACGGCCCGCTGGCTCTCCTCCGTCTTGTTGCGGCGGACGGCGACCTTCTCCACCTCGCCCTCGCTCATCTTCTCGAGGAACGTGGAGATGCGCCCCTGAGGCGGCTTCGGCACCCCCTTCACGAGCGCCCAGTAGATCTTGCGGGTGGTGCGCTGGCGGAAGGCCTCGGCGAGGCTCGCCGCCGCCGCCCGCGTCTTCGCCACCACGAGGACGCCCGAGGTGTCCCGGTCGAGCCGGTGGACGAGGCGTGGCTTCCTGCCCTTCCGGTCCGTCAGCGCCTCCAGCATCCCGTCCACGTGGCGGGTGAGGCCCGAACCGCCCTGGACGGCGAGGCCCGCCGGCTTGTCGAGGACGAGGAGGGCGTCGTCCTCGTGGATGGTCATGGCGGAAAGCGCCGCCCGGTCGTCCCCGTGGCGCAGGGGATTGCCGGCCTTGGCGGGGGCGGCGGGCTTCTCGGCGAGCGGGGGGACGCGCACGGTCTGCCCGGCGGACAGCCGGGTCGCGGTCTTCGCCCGGGCGCCGTCGACCCGCACCTGGCCGGTGCGGACGAGCTTTTGCACCTCGCCGAAGCCGAGGGCGGGGAAGCGCGCGCGGAACCAGCGGTCGAGGCGCATGCCGTCCTCGTCCGCCTCCACCGTCGCGTGGGTCACCTGCCGGGCCTCGGCCTCAGCCATCGCCGTTCCCGCCGGTCGGTGCCGGATGCGCCCGGCGCAGGGCGTCGAAGTCCTCGGTGAGGCCGCGGGCCAGGAGGTCGGCCGCCTCCGTCCGCTTCGAGGGATGGACGTCCCCGAGAAGCCGTTCCTGCACGGCCGCGGCGAGGAAGATCCGGGGCTTGAAGTCCCCGTGGGGGCCCTCCGTGCGCCGCGGGCGCGGCGGGTCGTCGTCCTCGGTCATGGTGGCGGCCCTCCCTGTGCCGGTTGTCAGGTCGGAAGGCTTCGCACGATCGCAAGGCCCGCGGCGAGGGCCGCGATCCCGAGGACGAGGGAGGCGAGGACGTAGGCGGCCGCGAGGGCCATGGCGCCCCGCTCGTAAAGGAGCACGATCTCGAGGGAGAAGGCGGAGAAGGTGGTGAACCCGCCGAGGAAGCCGGTGGCGGCGACGAGCCGCGCCTGGTGGGCGAGGCCGGCGAGTTCGGCCCGCATCAGGCTCGCGAACAGGAGGCCCATCAGGAACGAGCCGACGACGTTCACCGTCAGGGTGCCCCAGGGAAAGTCCATCCCGAACGTGCGGGTCGCGAAGATGCCGACGAGGTGGCGCAGGACCGCGCCGACCGCCGCCCCGCCCGCCACCAGCGCCAGGTCGACGGGGTTCACGGCCTCACCGACTCACCGCTCGGCGGCGGTGGCCGGCGCGCCCTCGTCCGCCGGCGCGGGCGCTGCGAGGCGCTTCACGCCCTCGTCGTACCGCCGGTCGAGGGTGCCCATCCACCGGTCCCACACGGAGAAGAAGTTGGCGTAGTTGGTGTTGAAGTGGGCGTGGTGCTGGTCGTGGAACAGGGTGCAGACCATCGGCGAGGGGATGCGCGTCAGCTTCGAGGCCGCGAACTCGAAGCCGGAGTGGCCGATCATGCCGTTGAAGTGGTCGTAGACGCGGTGGGCGATCAGCACCGCGGCCGGGATCGGCAGGATCAGCGGCGCCCACAGATAGTAGCTCTGCATCACGAAGGCGTCGACGATGTCGTCGGAGTAGTTGCTCCACACGGTCGGCGCCACCGAGCGGTGGTGCAGCGCGTGGAAGCGGTACATGGGCCCCCAGTGCATGAAGCGGTGGGCCCAGTAGAACCAGGCGTCGAACAGCACGATCGACACGAGGAACATGCCCGCGAACGACCAGGCGGAAAGTTCCAGCGGGGCGAACAGTGTCCAGCCCTTGGCCTGGGCGAACAGGCCGAAGGCGAGGCAGAAGCAGGTTGCGGTGAGCGACCAGGCGCTCTGGCGGATCTCCCGCCACATGCGCTTCTCGCCCCGCCGGTTCTTCTGGATGCGCCGGTCAGGGTGGCGGCGGGTGTACCAGTGCATCAGCGCGCCGAAGCCGACGTAGAGGGCGAAGGTGACGGCGTAGACCGCCGCCCACCACAGGAGGAATTCGCCGAGGAGCGGGAGCGCGGTCATCGCGCGGTCCCCGGGCGCGACGCCTCGGCCGGGGAGGGGGGCGCGGCGATGCGCGTCTCCAGGTCGGCGACACCCTTGTCGTAGTCGGGATGGATGGTCCCGAGCACCCGATCCCAGAACGAAAAGGTGTTGCCGTAGTTGTAGTGGAAACTCGAATGGTGCTGGTCGTGGAACAGGGTCGAGATCATCAGCGACGGCCAGCGGGTGGACGACGAGGCGAAGTGCTCGAAGCCTGAATGGCCGATCATCCCCGACACCTGGTCGAAGATCCGGTGGGCGATCAGCACCAGCGGCGGCACCGGCAGCACGAACACCACGACGAGGAAGAAGGCGTGGGTGATGAGGGTGTCGACCGCGGTCGAGGAATCGTTGCTCCACGGCGTCGGCGCCACCGACCGGTGGTGCGGGACGTGGAAGCGGTAGAGCGCCCTGGTGTGCAGGAGACGGTGGGCGAAGTAGAACCAGGCGTCGTAGGCGACGAGGAGCGCCGCGAACATCAGGGGCACCGACCACCAGGACAGGGCGAGCGGCGCGAACGGCGTCCAGCCCGCGTGCTGCGCGAACAGGCCGCCCGCGAACAGGGCGCTCGAGATCGACAGGGCGCCGACGGACGAGCGGATCTCCGCCTTCATCCGGTGGGCGCCGGAGCGGGACTGGATCCGCCGCTCCGGGTGGCGACGGTTGAGCCGGTCCAGGGTGAAGCCGGTCGCGAAATAGATGAGAAGGCTCGCCGCCAGCACCGCCGCGTAGAAGGCGGCGTAGGTGAGCGCGATCGTCGCCACGTCCGTCATGCTTCGCTCCGGGGCCGGGTGGATCGCGGCCGGGCGCGGCCGCGTCGCGAGGCTTCTCGATAGCACCGATGGTGCGCCGCACCAACCGTGCCCATCCGGTTCGCCGTCGCCTTCACGAAGCCTGTGCGGAACCGCCCATGCGACAGCCCGTTGCACCCCCGGAACCCTCCGGCCCCGGCGCGGAGGCCACGGTGGCCGGCGGCACGGGGCGACCGGCGGCGCCCGCCCGGCCCGACGCCCCCGGAGACGACCGATGCACCGACACGCCATCCTGATGTCCGCCGCGGGGCTCGCCATCGTCCTTGCCGCCACGGCCGCGACGCCCCAGGAGGAGGGGGCGGGAGCCGCCATCGACGACGACGCCCTTATGGAGCGCGCGAACGCCCTGTTCGACCCGATCCCGTCCGTCGTTCCGCAGGTGGCGGGCAACGCGGTCACCGGCGAGAAGGTGGACCTCGGGCGAATGCTGTTCTTCGACCCGCGCCTGTCGGCGAGCCAGATCCTGTCGTGCAACTCCTGCCACAACCTCGCCATGGGGGGCGACGACAACCTGGAGACGTCGATCGGTCACGGCTGGCAGGCCGGCCCGCGCAACTCCCCGACGGTCTACAACGCCGTCTTCAACGTGGCCCAGTTCTGGGACAGGCGCGCGGGCGACCTCGCCGAACAGGCCAAGGGCCCGATCCAGGCGGGCGTGGAGATGAACAACGAGCCCGAGCGCGTGGTGGAGACGCTTCGCTCGATGCCCGAATACGTGGATGCGTTCGAGCGCGCCTTCTTCGGCGAGGAGGCGCCGGTCAACTTCGAGAACGTGGCCCGGGCCATCGAGGCCTTCGAGGCGACCCTGATCACGCCCGCCTCCCGTTTCGACCAGTACCTCGAGGGCAACGCGGGCGTCCTCACCGACCAGGAGAAGCGGGGCCTGTCCACCTTCATCTCCACCGGCTGCGCGGCCTGTCACGCGGGCGTCAACCTGGGTGGCCAGGCCTACTACCCGTTCGGCGTCGTGGAGCGGCCGGGCTCGGAGATCCTGCCGCGCCAGGACAAGGGCCGCTTCCAGGTGACGGAAACGGCGACGGACGAGTACGTCTTCCGTGCCGTGCCGCTGAGAAACGTGGCGCTCACCGCACCGTACTTCCACTCAGGCAAGGTGTGGGACCTGAGGCAGGCCGTCGCGATCATGGGCGTCGCCCAGCTCGGCCGCGACCTGTCAGACGACGAGATCGACGACATCGTCGCCTTCCTGCGGACCCTCAACGGCGAGATGCCGGAGGTGGTCGTCCCGCACCTGCCGGATCGGACGGAGGAGACGCCGCTTCCCGTCACACAGGTCCTCGGCAACCAGGGCCACCTGGAGTAGCGCGGGTCCGCGCGATCGCCCCGTCGCGCGGATCGCGGATCCGCCCGGCGGGGCGGGCCGGAACCGGGGCCGGCGGATGACGTTGCGCTGGTCGAGGGGGCGGGTTCCGCGGCGGGCGGGCGTCCCCGGAACGTTCGGGAGGCTGCCCGTGAACGGATCCATGCACCGCTACATGATGCTGATGTGCGTCGCCGCCCTCGCCCTCGCCTTCGCCGCGAGCGGTGGCGACCCGGAAGAGGCGATCATCGACGTTCCCACCATCGGCTGGGAATAGCCGCGCCACCGGGGTCCCCCCGGCGCGACAAGTCTCGCGGCCCGCGCCCGGCGCGGTCCGGTAGGGGTCCGCGCCGCGGGGATGGCGAGCCTTGATCCCTCCGGCGGGCGGGACGGGCGCGGGCTGCAAGGCGCGCCTCACGCCGTCCCGTCGTCCTCGTTCCGCCGCGCGGCGCGCAGGCGCGCCAGCTCCTCGAGGCGGCGGGCGAGGGGCGCCTCGGCGCCGCGCTCCGTCGGGTGGTAGAAGGACTGGCGGCCGATCTCTTCCGGGAAATAGTTCTGGCCGGAGAAGGCGTCGGGGGCGTCGTGGTCGTAGGCGTAGCCCTCGCCGTACCCGAGATCGCGCATGAAGCGGGTCGGCGCCTGCAGGATGTGCATGGGCGGCGGCGCCGACGGGCTGTCCTTCACGAAGGCCTTCGCGGCCTTGTAGGCAGCGTAGATCGCGTTCGACTTCGGCGCGAGGGCGAGGTAGACCGCCGCCTCGGCGAGCGCCAGCTCCCCTTCCGGGCTGCCGAGGAAGTCGTAGGTCTCCTTCGCCGCGTTGGCGACCACGAGCGCATGC
>CAZJNX010000030.1:0-27181 GCA_964547415.1 uncultured Hyphomicrobiales bacterium | reverse complement strand
AGGTGGAAGCCCTCGCCGCCGCGCCGGCCGACCTCGCGGAGGCGATCGCCGCCGCCCTCGCGGAGCGTCCGCCGGTGACGGTGCGGGACGGCGGCTTCATCGCCGACGGCTACGACGGGGAACTCGACGAGGCCCGCCGCCTCGCCGCCGAGGGGCGGCAGGTGATGGCGGACCTCCAGGCCCGCTACGCCGCCGAGACGGGCGTGAAGGCCCTCAAGGTGCGCTACAACGCGGTGCTCGGCTGGTTCGTGGAGGTGCCGGCGGCCCACGGCGAGCGCCTGTCGACGCTGGCGGACGGGGACGGCGCGCGCCTCTTCCGCCACCGCCAGACCATGGCGAACGCCATGCGCTTTTCCACCGACGAGCTCGCCACCCTGGAGGAGCGCATCCTGACCGCCTCGAGCCGGGCCGAGGCGCGCGAGCTCGCCCTGTTCGAGGCGCTCGCGGACGAGGTGCGGGCGGCGGCCGGGCCGATCCGGCAGGCCGCCCGGGCGCTCGCGGCGATCGACGTGGCGGCGAGCTTCGCCGAGCTGTCGGAGACCGCCGCCTACGTGCGCCCGGTGGTGGACGAGACCACCGCCTTCCGCATCGAGGGCGGGCGGCACCCGGTGGTGGAGGCGGCCCTCGCCCGGGACGGGGCCACCACCTTCGTTCCCAACGACTGCGACCTGTCGGCGGACGGGCGGGAGGGGGACATCCTCCTCGTCACCGGGCCCAACATGGGCGGCAAGTCCACGTTCCTGAGGCAGAACGCGCTCATCGCCATCCTCGCCCAGGCGGGCGGCACGGTGCCGGCGGCCGCGGCCCGGATCGGCGTCGTCGACCGCCTGTTCAGCCGCATCGGCGCGTCGGACGACCTCGCCCGCGGCCGGTCCACCTTCATGGTGGAGATGGTGGAGACGGCCGCCATCCTGAACCAGGCGAGCCCGCGCTCCCTCGTCATCCTCGACGAGATCGGGCGCGGCACCTCCACCTTCGACGGCCTGTCCATCGCCTGGGCGGCGCTCGAGCACCTCCACGACGCGAGCCGCTGCCGCGCCCTGTTCGCCACCCACTACCACGAGCTCACGGCCCTTGCGGACCGGATGGCCCGCATCCGCAACGCCACCATGCGGGTGAAGGAATGGCGGGGGGAGGTGATCTTCCTCCACGAGGTGACGGACGGGGCGGCCGATCGCTCCTACGGCATCCAGGTGGCGAAGCTCGCCGGCCTGCCCCCGACCGTGGTGGCGCGCGCGGCCGCCGTCCTGAAGCGCCTCGAGGCGAGCGGGCGCTCGGTCGCTCCGGCGGCCGTGATCGACGACCTCCCCCTCTTCTCCCACGCCCTTTCGGCGCCGGAGGCGGCGGGCGAGGCCGGGATGGAGACCGAAACGGAGGCGGACCCCGCCCTCGCCCTCCTCGACGGCGCGGAGCCGGACGACATGACCCCGCGGGAGGCCCTCGACCTCCTCTACGCCCTGAAGCGCGCCCGCCGCGGCGCCGATTGACGGGGCCCGCCCCCCGTGGAAGGAGAGGCGCTCGGCAAGGCCGCGGGGAGGGAACGATGGCGAAAGGGTACTGGATCGCGCGGGTCAGCGTCGACGACCCGGAAGCCTACAAGGGCTACGTGGAGACGGCGAAGGCCGCCTTCGAGAAGTACGGCGCCCGCTTCCTCGCCCGTGGCGGCCGGTACGAGACGCTGGAGGGCAAGGAGCGGCCGCGCACCGTGGTGATCGAGTTCGCCGACTACGACACCGCCCTCGCCTGCTACCGCTCCGAGGAGTACCAGAAGGCCCTCAGGATCCGGCAGAGCGCGTCCGAGGCCGACCTCGTGATCGTGGAAGGCTACGACGGCCCGCAGCCGGGCGCGGCTTGAGGAGACACGCGCGATGAGGCTCGCCGTCGCGGGCGCCGCGGGCGCCATGGGCCGCCGCCTCGCGCAGGCGGCGATCGAGGCGGAGGGCGTCACCCTCGTCGGCGGGACGGTTCGGCCGGGCTCGCCAGCGGCGGGGGTGGACCTCGGGATCCTGGCGGGCGGGCGCACCGTGGGCGTCGAGGCGACGGCGGACGAGGACGCCGCCTTGCGCGACGCCGACGGCATCCTCGACTTCACGGTGCCCGCACTCAGCGTGTCGCTCGCCCGTCGCGCGGCCGAGGCGGGCCTCGTCCACGTCAACGGCACCACCGGCTTCTCGGAGGCGGACGACGCGGCGATCGCCGAGGCTGCCCGCTCCGGGACGGCGCGGATGGTGAAGTCCGCCAACATGAGCCTCGGCGTGAACCTCCTCGCGAAGCTCATCGAGGAGGCGACCAGCGCCCTCGGGCCCGACGCCTTCGACGTGGAGGTCGTGGAGATGCACCACCGCCGGAAGGTGGACGCCCCGTCGGGCACGGCGCTCCTCCTCGGCCGCGCCGCCGCGGCGGGGCGCGGTGTGGACCTTTCCGACGTCGCCGTCTACGCCCGGGAGGGCCACACCGGGCCGCGGCCGGAAGGGACGATCGGGTTCGCGACCCTGCGCGGGGGGACGGTGACGGGCGAGCACGAGGTGATCCTCGCGGGAAGCGGCGAACGGGTCGTCCTCGGGCACATCTCCGAGAACCCGTCGATCTTCGCGCGCGGCGCCGTCCGTGCCGCCCTGTGGGCGAAGGACCAGCCGCCCGGCCTCTACTCCATGCAGGACGTCCTCGGCCTGGCGGGCCGTTGACGGCGTGCGCCGTGGCGCGTCCCCCCGTGCACTTCATCGCAGCGTTCGCGCTCCTCGCCGCTCCGCCCGCCCCCGCCGTCGCGGACGAGGGCGAGGCGCTCGACGCTGAGGCCATCCGCGCCGAGCTGGTCGGGCGGCCCCTCAAGATGCTGTCGGCGGCGGACGAGATCGGCGCCATGCGCTACCGGCCGGACGGGCGGGCCGAGATCGCGCTCCCCGCCCGCGGCCTCGCCGAGACCGGCGGCTGGCGGATCGAGGCGGACCGGCTGTGCCACGCCTTCCCGCGGGCGACGGCGGACCGGGAACGCTGCTTCGCCGTTCGCAAGGTGGGCGAGGGCAAGTATGTGACCGGCACCGGCGCCCTCTTCTGGTATTGAGGCCCCGTCGCGGCCCAGCGCCGCCCCGACGACCCCGTGAAAGGAGAGCCCCGATGGACCGTCTTCTCGTGCTCGTGCGCCACGGGCAGAGCGAATGGAACCTGAAGAACCTGTTCACCGGCTGGAAGGACCCGGGCCTCACGGAAACCGGCGAGGAGGAGGCCCGCACCGCCGGCCGCAAGCTGAAGGAGATGGGCCTTTCCTTCGACGTCGCCTTCACCTCGGCGCTGAAGCGGGCCCAGGACACCCTCGACATCATCCTGAAGGAGCTCGGCCAGGAGGACCTGCCCATCGTCCGGGACCAGGCCCTCAACGAGCGCGACTACGGGGACCTCACCGGCCTCAACAAGGACGACGCCCGTGCCCGCTGGGGCGAGGAGCAGGTCCACGTCTGGCGGCGCTCCTTCGACGTCGCCCCGCCGGGGGGCGAGAGCCTGAAGATGACGGCCGAGCGCGTCCTGCCCTATTTCGAGGCCGAGATCCGGCCGCGGATCGAGGCGGGGGAGAAGGTGCTCGTGTCCGCCCACGGCAACTCGCTGCGGGCGCTCGTGATGGCACTGGAGGGCCTTTCGGGCGAGGAGATCGTCAAGCGCGAGCTCGCCACGGGCGCGCCGATCGTCTACCGCCTCGGCGGCGACCTGTCGGTGCTGGAGCGGCAGGACCTCGCCGCCTGACGGCACGGGCCTTGCTTCCGACACCCTTGCCGGGGCGGGACCACCGTCCCGGCGCCTTCCCATCCGATCAGGGGATCATGAGGGGCGCCCCCGTGTCGAATCACGACACGCAAGGGCTTCCGGAAGCGGCGAAAAACTTTTCCACACCCTGTTGAAAGGGTGCAAAACGCCGTTCGCATTTTGTTCAGCGCGTAAGTTTTCCGTAACCTCCCCTTGTCAAGGAAGACGAACCCTGTCTCGTCCCCGGGGAGCGAAGGAATGCTCATCAATGGCTTTTGCACCGCAGCTGCCGGCGGCTCGGCCCGCGCGGTTCCGCTTTGCTGGTGGCAGGGCTGGAGCAGCCGCTGGTACGTCACCTCCGCCATGCCCGTGCGCCGCCTGTCATGCGCCGCGCCCGGCTTTTTCCTACTCGTCAACCGTAGCAGGTCCGGCAGCCTGACGCCCGTGACCCTCGGTTGCGCCGAGAACATCGAGGACACGCTGACGCGGGACTGCGCCGACGGCCTCGCCCGGGCCGTGGAGGCGGGTGCCAACGAGCTTCACGTCAACCTGATCGCCGGGGAGGCGGCGGACCGGGAGGCGGCCGTCACAGACATCGCAAGGGGTTGGAACGTGCCGCTCTGGCAGTGGGGCGGCGCCGCGGCCTGAGCGGGTGATCGGGAGGACGAGCCCCCCGCCCCCGACGCCTTCGCGGCCGGCCACAACCCCACGGGGAATTCTGGGACGACGTTCCCAAGAAAAATCGCTTGCCGGCGAACTTTTTTTCCGCCGCCCCCGGGGCCGCTCAGGCGGCCAGCACGTCGCGGGCGATGATCATGCGCTGGATCTCGCTGGTGCCTTCGTAGATCGTGGTGATCCGGGCGTCCCGCGCGAAGCGCTCCACCGGGTAGTCCTTGAGGTAGCCGGCGCCGCCGTGGATCTGGAGGGCGTCGTAGGTGGCGCGCTGGGCGGCCTCCGAGGCGTAGAGCTTGGCCATGGAGGCGGCGCGGGCGAACGGCTCCCCCCGCTCCTTCAGCGCCGCCGCATTGAGTACGAGGAGGCGCGCGGCCTCGAGCTCGGTCTCCCGGTCGGCGATCATCCACTGGATGCCCTGCATGTCGGCGATCGCCTGCCCGAACTGGCGGCGCTCCCTGGCGTAGGCGATGGCCGCGTCCATGGCCGCGCGGCCGATCCCGAGCGCGGCCGCGCCGATCCCGATGCGCCCGCCCGCGAGCTCCTTCACGGCGATGCGGAAGCCGTCGTTCCGCGTGCCGAGGAGGGCCGAGCCGGGCAGGCGGCAGTCCTCGAAGTGGACCTCGTTCGTCACCGACCCGTGCTGGCCCATCTTCCGCTCGGCCTTGCCGACGACGAGGCCGGGCGTTCCCGCCTCCACGAGGAAGCAGGAGATGCCCCGCCCCTTGGGCGCGTCCGGGTCGGTCACCGCCCACACCACGAAGACGCCCGCGTACTCCGCAGAGGTGATGTAGAGCTTGGAGCCGTTGAGGACGAAGCCGTTGCCGTCCGGCTCGGCGCGGGTGCGCATCCCCGCCGGGTCGGACCCGGCGCCGGCCTCCGTCAGGCAGAAGGCGCCGGCGGGGTACGTCCCGTCGGCGAGCTTCGGCAGGTGGCGGGCCTTCTGCTCGTCCGAGCCGACGGACCCGATCACCTCCCCCACCATGTTGGTGACCGACACGGTGACGGCGGTGGACGCGCAGGCCTCCGCGAGGGCCTCGATGGCGAGGGCGAAGGCGACGGTGCCCGCCTCGCTGCCGCCGTGGCGCGCCTCCACGTTGAGGGCCATGAAGCCGTTGTCGGCGAGCACCTTCAGGTTGTCGAGGAGGTCCTCGCGTCCCCCGCCCTCGTCGAGGAGGGCCGCCTTGGGCGCGAGCCGCTCGGCCGCGAGGCGCCGCGCCGTCTCCCGGATCATGGTCTGCTCTTCGGTGAGGCCGACGGTCATTTCGCCTTCTCCCTTGCGCTCCCGGAGGGTTTCCGTCGCTCCCGCCGCCCCGTCAAGGCCCGGCGGCGCCGCGCCCGCCCCGGCAAGCGCCCGCCGGTCCGTTCCGGCGGAGCCGACTGCCGCGAGACCCCCGCGCGTCGTCTTCCGGCAGCTCAGGCGCCGACGAACCTGGCCGGCCGCTTTTGCGCGAACGCCCGCTGCCCTTCCGCGTAGTCCTCGCTGTCGAAGGCGCGGGCGATCAGCCGTTCCAGCTCCCCGTGCCGGTGGTGGACGGTCCCGTCCGCGATGGCGTTCACGATCGCCTTGTTGCCCGCGTGGGAGAGGGGGGCGCCGGCGGCGAGGCGTTCGGCGAAGGCCCGGGCGGCGGCCATCGCGTCCTCCTCCACGAGGCGGTCGACGAGGCCGAGGCGGAGGGCGTCGTCGGCGCCGAAGATCTCGCCGGAAAAAAGGATCTCCTTGGCGGCCGTGACGCCGACGCAGCGGGCGACGAGCGAGCAGTCGAGGATCGAGTAGACGAGGCCGAGGCGGGCGGCGGTGATGCCCGTGCGCACGGTCCGGTCGGCGACGCGGAAGTCGCAGGCGAGTGCGATGCCGAGGCCGCCGCCGACCGCGTAGCCCGACAGGGCCGCGATGACAGGGCGCGGGCAGTCGCGGATGGCGACGGTGGCCTCGTCGTTGATCCGGTCGTAGGCGAGGCCCGCCTGCGCGTCCGCCCGCACCTGCGGGAACTCGGAGATGTCGGCGCCCGCGGAAAAGTGGCCGCCCTCCCCCGCGAGGATGACCGCGCGCACCGCGCCGTCCGCTCCGAGGGCGCGAAAGACCGCCCCGAGGGCGATCCACATGGAGAGCGCGAGGGCGTTGCGCTTGTCGGGCCGGCGGATGGTGACGGTGGCGATCCCGTCGTCCCCCACCTCGCACGCGATCCGCGGGTCGCTCGGAGAATTCGTCGGCGTCGCCATCCCGTGTCCTTTCGTGTGTTCGACGGCCCGCCCCGCCGTCAGCGCATGAGCACCGTCGGCAGCCAGGTTGTGAGCGGGGGAAACAGCGCGATGATGAAGGCGCAGATCACCAGCGTGACGAAGTAGGGCAGGATCGCCTTGGTGTATTCCACGATGGAGATCTTGGCGATCGCGTTGACGATGAACATGCACAACCCCACCGGCGGGGTGATGAGCCCGATCATGATGGCGAGCACGACCGTCACCCCGAGGTGGATCGGGTCCATCGCGAGGAACGGGGCGATGGAGGCGAGCACCGGGACGATCAGCAGGATCAGGACGATCGTCTCGATGAAGATGCCCAGCACCAGGAGCATGACGACGAGGACGGCGCGCAAGACGTACTCGTTGTCCGACAGGCCGAGCATGAACTCGGCCATCATCCTCCCCGCCCCCTCGCGCACCAGGATCCAGCCGAACAGGTTCGAGACGGCGATCACGAACATGATGACGCCGGTGAGCCGCGCGGCGACGAGGAAGATCTCCGGCAGGCGCTTCAGCGGGATTTCCCGGTTCACCACCACCTCGAGGAGGAGGGCGTAGACGACGGCGATGCCCGCCGCCTCCACCGGCGTAAAGATGCCGCCCACGATGCCGCCGACGATGATGGCCGGCAGCATCAGGTCCGGCAGGCTCGCCTTGAGGGCGCTCGCGAGCTCGCTGCCCTGAAAGGTGTCGCGGGTGCGGTAGCCGTGGCGGCGGGAGATGAGAAAGACGGTGCCCATGAGGAGCGCCGTCATCAACAGGCCCGGCACGATCGCCCCCACGAACAGCTGCCCGATGGAGACCTGGGCCATCGCCCCGTAAATCACGAACGGGACGCTCGGCGGGAAGATCGGCCCGATGACGGACGAGCCGGCGGTGACGGCCGCGCTCATGCTGGCCGGGTAGCCGTTGCTCTTCATCGCGGGGATCAGGATGGAGCCCTGGCCGGAGGCGTCCGCCGTCGCCGAGCCGGACATGCCGGCCATCAGGAGGCTCGAGAACACGCTCACCTGGGCGAGGCCGCCGGTGACGTGGCCGACGACGGCGTCCGACAGCCTCAGGAGGCGGCGGGTGATGCCGCCCGAGCTCATGATGACGCCCGCCAGCATGAACAGCGGCGCGGCGAGGAGCGGGAAGGAATCGGCCCCCGCCACCATCCGCTGGCCGATGACGGCGAGCGGTACGCCAGCGAAGAGGATGTAGAGGACCGAGACGGCGCCGATGGAAAAGGCGATCGGCACCCCGAGGAGGGACAGGACGAAGAACAGGCCGAGGATGGTCTCAAGCGACATCGCCGGCCTTCCCCGAAACGAGGTCCCGCACCTGCCGGGCGAGCTGGACGAGGGTGACGAGGATCATGAGCCCCGCCCCCACCGGCAGCGACAGGTAGATCCAGCGCATGCTGATGCCGAGGGCGGGGGCGGTCTGGGTGCCGAGGGTGGCGATGGCGAGGCCGCCGCGCAGGATCACCGCGAGGGTGGCGATCACCACGAGGGACACGAGGATGTCGGCGGCGGTCCGCATCCGACCGGGCATCGCGTTCAAGAGCATGTCGGCGCTGATGTGCTCCCGGTGGTGCTGGACGAGGACGGCGCCGAGGAAGGTCAGCCAGATGAGGACGAAGCGGGCGAGCTCCTCCGTCCAGAAGGGCGGCGACTGGAACAGGTAGCGGGCGACCACCTGGAGGAAGACCGTCCCGGCGAGCGTGGCGACCCCGACGACGAGGACGGCCCGCACAGCCCCCATCAGCCAACGGTCGAGCGCCTGTTCCATCGCGCACCTCCCAGAAGCGCCCCGTCCTTCGCCTGCAACCGCCGGGCCGCACGGCGAAAAAGTCTCACGTCACGTGTCGATTGTCGACCGGATCCGATGTACCCTTCCCCCGCTGGCGACGTCCGGGTTCATCCCCGAGTCCGCACGGGACGGACCGCGGGAGCGACCGGGCGGGTCGGGATGGCGGGGCCCGGGCGGGCACGAAGCGGCCCATCCCTTCGCCGGCGAACGACAAGACGCAGGGGAACCACATGACAGCACCCATCGGAAGCGGCATCGTCGGCCGCCTCGCGCGCGGGCTTTCCGGCATCGGGACGGCGGCGGCCCTCGCCCTCGTCGTCGGCGCCGGCCTTCCCGGCGCGGCGGCGGCCCAGGACCTCAAGGCCAACCTCAACCACCAGATGACCGGCACCGTCATCGACCGGGCGGTGCAGCGCATGGCCGAGCGCCTCGCCGAGGAGACGGACGGGCGCATCGACATCACCGTCCACTCCCGCGGCGAGATGGGCCAGGAGCGGGACATGTTCGACCTGATGCAGGTCGGCGCCATCGAGATGGGGGTCTCCGGCGCGGCCATCATCTCCGCCGTCGCGCCCGAGTACGGCGTCCTCGACGCGCCGTACCTGTTCTCCTCGCCCGAGCACCTCCACAAGGTGATCGAGGGGGAGATCGGCGAGGAGCTGCGCCAGGCGATCCTCGACAACAAGGGCATCCGCGTCATCGCGTGGATGGACCGCGCCCCGCGCCACGTAACGACCGACGGCCTCGAGGCGCGGACGCCGGAGGACCTGGAGGGCTTCAAGATCCGCATCCGCGAGATCCCGGTGCAGGTGGAGGCCTTCCGCATGATCGGGGCGAGCCCGGTGCCCATGGCCTTCGGCGAGGTCTACACGGCCATGCAGACCGGCGTGATCGACGGGCAGGAGAACCCGCTCGCCGTCACCCTCGGCTCCAGCTTCGACGAGGTGCAGGACCACATCATCCTCACCGGCCACGTCCGGGAGGTGCAGTGGCTCATCGTCTCGGAGACCTGGTGGCAGAGCCTGTCGGAGGAGGACCGCGCCCTCATCCTCGAGGCCGCGAAGGAGGCGATGGCCGAGGGCCAGGCCGAGGTCTACGCCGACGACGAACGCCTCGTGGAGGAGGCGAAGGCCCGCGGCATGACCATCGTGGAGCTCACCCCGGAGGAGAAGGCGGCCTTCCAGGAGGCGGTGGCGGACCTGCCGCAGAAGTTCGCCGACACCTGGAAGGACGGGCTGTTCGAGGAGATCGTGGAGATCGGCAAGAACTGACGGGCCCCCGCGGGGCGGCCGGCGGCCGCCCCGTCCACTCCCGGGTGCCGCCGGCGACAACGAGGCGAGACATGGTTCCGCTCATCCTGAAGCTTCCCAACGCGCGCAAGTGCGTGCGCCTCCTCGGCGAGGCGACGCCCGACATGGAGGTCCTGATCCTCCACGACCCGCTGACGGCGGCGAACGCCGAGGCGCTCGCCGTCGCCGTCACCGAGGTCGGCGCCTCCCTCACCATGATGCAGGTGATGACGGGCGCGGCCCACGGGAGCGAGCTATCCCCCGTCGCCGCCGAGGCGATGAAGGCGTGCGACCTGCTGATCGCGCCCATGACGCGCAACATCGCCCACACCCGGGCCCGCCACGCCGCCCAGGCGACGGGCCGCGTCAAGGTGATCTCGCTGCCCGAGGCCCACGGGGACGACTTCTTCCTCGCCCCTGGCTGGCAGGCGGACTTTTCCGCCCTCCGCCCCCACGTGGACGCGCTTGCCGCCGCCCTCGACCGGGCGAAGGTCGCCCGCGTCACCGCCCCGGACGGGACCGACATCACCATGAGCGTGGAGGGTCGCCGCGGCCGCTCCCTCAACGGCTTCGTCAACACCGTCGATATCTCCTCGGGCTACTGCCTCGAGGCGTCCCTCGCCCCCGTGGAGGGGACGGCGGAGGGCACGATCGTCGTCAACGCCTCGATCCCGGGCATCGGCCTCGTGGAGAAGGAGCCGGTGGTCATCCGCTTCGAGAAGGGAATGGCCGTCTCCATCGAGGGCGGGCCGGAGGCCAAGGCGTTCGCGAAGCTACTCGAAAGCTTCGAGGACCCCAACGTCTACAACCTCGGCGAGCTGGGCGTGGGCATGAACCCGGAGTGCACCCTCGACGGGACCATGCTGAGCGACGAGAGCGTGTGGGGCGGCTTCCAGCTCGCCCTCGGGACGAGCGCGCCGGGCGGCACCTGCCGGGCGGCGGCCCACTACGACACGGTGCTCACCGGCGCCACGCTCGAGCTCGACGGGACGGCCGTGTTCGCCGGGGACCGCCTCCTGATCGACGCCGGCGCGCCGGCGCGCTAGTCACGGCGCTGGCTGGGCGTACGGGAGGCCGGTGGGAGGCTATGACGGTCGAGACGGGGCGGGACGGGGGCAGCGGTCGGACGAACCTGAAGCTTCCCGACGTCCTCGGCCTCGAGCTCTCGGCGATCCTCGAGCGGCGGATCGTCTACCTGGAGCTGGAGCCGGGCGCCCACCTCACCGAGCAGGAGATCTCGGCCGAGTTCGGGGTCAGCCGCTCGCCCGTGCGCGAGGCGCTGCGGGAGCTCGAGGCAACGGGCCTCGTGAAGCGCCTCGCCCGGCGCGGGGTGCGCATCACCCCCATGACCCAGCGGGACCTCGAGGAGATCTACTTCTGCCGCATCCCGCTGGAGGGCCTCGCGGCGGGCTGCGCGGCCGAGAACGCCACGGACGAGGACGTCGCCTTCCTGGAAGCGCGGCTCGCCGGGATGCGCCGGGCCATGGACGAGGGCGCCCCGCGGGACTTCTTCGACCGCAACGTCGCCTTCGTGGACCGCCTCCACGAGATGACGGGCAACGACTCCCTGAAGCGCATCCTCGCCATCATCGAAAAGCAGACCCTGCGGTACCGCTACTTCGCCCACGTCAACAGCGGGGCGATGCTGGACCTCACCGCCGCCGGGTTCGCGGACATCCTGGAAGCGGTCGCCGCCCGCCGGCCGGACCGGGCGCGGGACGCGGCGACGGACGTGATGGGCCGCTCCCGCCAGCTGATCGCCGCCGTCCTCGCCGAGGTCTCCCCGGACAGGGCGGACGAGTGAGCGCCGGCGGTGCCCCCTCCACCGGCCCGGCCCGCAACCTGCCTCGCCACCACATCGGCGAACCGTCGAAAGCATATTGTTCACAGCGAGCTGGCGCGCCGGTGCGGCGACCGCTAAGCTGTGGGCAGGAGCGGGCGCAACTGACCGGAGCCGGCCGGCGTTACCTGCCCGCGGGTCGGGCGGTCGCGGGGCGTCTTCCGGCCGGAACAGGCGAATGTGTGCTCGATGAGGGGCGAGGCGGAAGACGCGGTGGAGACGTTTCCGGTCGTCGCCCTCGGCGCATCGGCGGGCGGGCTTGCCGCCCTCACCGCCTTCTTCGATGCGGTGGATGCCATCGGCGGCGCGCCGAACGCCGCCTTCATCGTGCTGCCCCACCTGTCGCCCCACGAAAAGAGCCGGATGGCCGACATCCTCCAGACCCACGTGGCGCTGCCCGTGCAGGAGGTGGACAAGCCCATGCGGATCGAGGCCGACCGGGTCTATGTCCTGCCGGCCGACCGCTCCCTCACCATCGTGGATGGCCACGTCGAGCCGCGCCCGCGCGGGAGCGACGTGCCGCCCCACCCGGTGGACGACCTCTTCCTCGCCCTCGGCCCGCGCTACGGCCCCCGCGCCGTCGCCGTCGTCCTGTCCGGAACCGGGTCCAACGGCTCGTTCGGCCTCGGCGCCGTGAAGGAACACGGCGGCCTCGTCCTCGCCCAGGCGCCCGACACGGCGGACTTTTCGGACATGCCGCGCCACGCCATCGAGACGGGCCTCGTCGACCACGTGCTCGCGCCCGCCGACATGCCCGCCACGATCCTCGCCTACGCCCGCCACGTGCCGCCCGACGCGGCGGACGAGACGACGGCCGAGGCGACGCCGCCCGGCGAGCCCGCCCCGCGGGAGGACGGGTCCGGCTACGAGGCGATCCTCGACGTCCTGAGGAACCGGGCCGGCATCGACCTTCGCCAGTACAAGCCCGGCACCCTCACGCGCCGGATCGACCGGCGCGTCGCGCTCCATCGCCTCGCCGGGCGCGCGGACTACGTGGCCCTTCTGCGCGACTCCCACGAGGAGCGGGACGCCCTCGTCTCGGATCTTCTCATCACGGTGACCGCCTTCTTCCGCGACCCGGCCGCCTGGACCGTGCTGCGCGAGGAGGTGATCGGGCCGCTCGTGGCGAGCCACCCCGAAGACGAGACCATCCGGGCCTGGGTGGCCGGGTGCGCCTCCGGCGAGGAGGCCTACTCCCTCGCCATGCTCCTGTTCGAGGCGGTCGAGGCGGCGGGCCGTCCGCTCGGGGTGGAGATCTTCGCCACCGACGCGGCGATGCCCGCGCTGGTCAGGGCCCGCCAGGGCTGTTACCCGGCCGCCGCCGTCGAGCACCTGTCGGACGCCCAGAAGGACCGCTTCTTCCGCGTCGCGGGCGACAGCGTCCGCGTCCGGCACGAGCTGCGCGAGGCGATCATCTTCGCGCCGCAGAACCTGGTGCAGGACCCGCCTTTCTCCCGGGTCGACATCGTGGTCTGCCGCAACGTGCTCATCTACCTGCAGCCGCAGCTGCAGCACAAGCTGACCCGCCTGTTCCACTTCTCGCTCAAGGACGGGGGCTACCTGTTCCTCGGCCCCGCGGAGACGATCGGCCAGTCGAGCGACCTGTTCGAGCCCGTCTCCAACAAGCACCGGATCTTCCGCCGGCGGAACGTGAGCGTGCGCGAGCCGCTGGAGTTCCCAGTGGGCCTCGGGACGGGCATGCGGATGCCGCCGATCGACGACATCCTTCGCCGCCACCAGACCGGGCCGGCCCCGCGCCGCCCCACCGGCAACGCCGAGCGCGTCGCGAGCGCCCTCGCCGGCATCTACGGCCCGCCCGCCATCCTCGTGGACCGCGACCTCCACGCCCTCTACTACCACGGCGCCACCGACCGCTACCTGAAGCCCCAGGCGGGCGAGCCCACCCAGGACCTGTCGGTGCTCCTGCGCGACGGGCTGGGGCTGCGCCTGCGCCGGGCGGCCGAGGAGGCGCGCGAGAGCGGGCGGGCGGAGGCTGGCACCGCCCGGATCACGCTGGGCGACGGGGCCGTGCGAGTACGCGTGGAGGTGACCCCGCTGACGGACGAGGCCGACGACGGCCGCCTCCTCGTCAGCTTCCTGGAGGAGGGGGAGCTCGCCGGGACGGCGCAGGCGACCGCCGAAAGCACGGACCGGGAGCGCGAGCTGGAGGCGGAGGTGGCGCAGCTGCGCGACGACCTGCGCCGCACCCTCGAGGCGTCCCAGCGCGGGCAGGAGGATCTGAAGGCCTACAACGAAGAAGTCATGTCGATGAACGAGGAGCTGCGCTCCGCCAACGAGGAGATGGAAACCTCGAAGGAAGAGCTGCAATCCCTCAACGAGGAGCTGAGCACCGTCAACAGCCAGCTCCGCGCCAAGGTCGACGAGCTGCACGAGCGCACGGACGACCTCAACAACCTGCTCACCAGCACGGACGTCGCCACGCTGTTCCTCGACGCGAGCTTCAACATTCGGTGGCACTCGCCCGGCATCGGGGACATCTTCAACATCCGGACGGCCGACACGGGGCGGCCGATCTCCGACCTCGTCAGCCACTGCGACGACCCGGCCCTTCTCGAGGACGCGCGGAGTGTGCTCCAGCGCCTCGTCCCCGCCGAGCGGCAGGTGACGTCGCAGACCGACCACGTCTTCCAGCGCCGCATCGTGCCTTACAGGACGCAGGACGACCGGATCGACGGCGTGGTGGTCACCTACACGGACGTCACCGAGATCCAGAACGCGCGGGCCTACGCGGAGCGCATCGTGGAGACGGTGCCGCTCCCCTTCGTCGTCCTCGACGAGGGCCTGCGCGTCGTCTCGGCCAACCCCGCATTCTACGAGACCTTCCAGGTGAAGCCGGAGGAGACGGAAAACCGCCTCATCTACGACCTCGGCAACGGACAGTGGAACATCCCCGCGCTGCGCCGCCTCCTCACCGACGTGTTGCCCCACGACAAGGTCTTCATCCGCTACGAGGTGACCCACCGCTTCGAGACGGTGGGCGAGAAGGTCATGCTGCTCAACGGGCGGCGGCTCGACCACGTTCAGCTGATCCTGCTCGCCATCGAGGACATCACCGAGGAGCGGCGGGCACGGCGTGCGCTCGAGGGAAGCGAGGAGCGGCTGCGCGCCCTCGTGAGCGCCACCAACTACGCCATCTACCGGATGAGCCCGGACTGGTCGCAGATGCTGGAGCTGGGGGGGCAGGGCTTCATCGCCGACACCAGGCGGCCGAGCGACCGCTGGATGGACGACTGGATCCACCCGGACGACCGGGCGATGGTTCAGCGGGGGATCCGCGAGGCGGTGGCGGAAAGGCGTCCGTTCGACCTCGAGCACCGCGTGCTGCGGCCGGACGGGACGACCGCCTGGACCCGCTCCCCGGCCGTCCCCCTCCTCGACGAGGACGGCGAGATCCGCGAGTGGTTCGGCGCGGCGAGCGACGTGACGGACCGGAAGACCGCCGAGGAGGAGCGGGCGCTCCTCCTCGGCGAGCTCGACCACCGCGTCAAGAACCTGTTCGCCGTCGTGCGGGCGCTCGCGAGCCAGGGGGACGTCGATCGCTCCGCCGAGGAATACCGCGCCGATTTCCTCGCCCGGCTCGACGCGCTCCTGAGGGCCCAGCAGCTCGCCCTCGGGCGGGACTGGCAGGCGATCGACCTCGCCACCCTCGCCGAGGCGAGCTTTGCGCCCTTCCGCGGGTCCGAGGACCGCATCCGCATCGCGGGCGAGGCCGTCACGCTCGACGCCCGCCGCGCCGTTTCCCTCTCCCTCGTCTTCCACGAGCTGGCGACGAACGCGGTCAAGCACGGAAGCCTTTCGACCATGGAGGGAACCGTGGAGCTCACGTGGCGCGTTGGAAGGGCGTCCGGTACGTCGTCGCTCTTCATCGACTGGGCCGAGCGGGACGGGCCGGAGGTCTCGCCACCGGCAAGGAAGAGCTTCGGCCTCCGGATGATCGAACGTTTGTTCCGGAACGACTTCGGTGGCGAGACGGATCTCGCCTTCCACCCGGAGGGCCTGCACCTGTCGGCGCGCCTTCCCCTTTGAGGGACGGGTTCG
Organism: uncultured Hyphomicrobiales bacterium; assembly: GCA_964547415.1. GTDB lineage: Bacteria > Pseudomonadota > Alphaproteobacteria > Rhizobiales > Amorphaceae > CAZJNX01. The sequence continues at coordinate 11,545 of CAZJNX010000030.1, read as the reverse complement.
CAAAGGAGGGTCATTGGCGCAGACGACGAACGGCCCCGTGGCGGCCACGCCCACCATCCTCCTCGCGGAGGACGAATTCATCGTGGCGATGGAGCTGGAACAGCACTTCGAGGCCCGCGGCTTCGCCGTCCTCGGCCCGGCGCCGTCCGTCGCCGTCGCCCTCTCCCTCCTTGCACGGCAGCGGCCGGACGTCGCCGTCCTCGACGTGAACCTGCAGGGGGAGCGGGTGACGCCCGTCGCCGAGGCGCTGGCGGCCGCCGGCGTTCCCTTCCTCATCGTCAGCGGCTACGGCGCGGACCACCTGACCGACGCGGTGCTGGCATCCGCCCCCCGCCTGTCGAAGCCCTATGAAGAGGCAGCCCTCGACGAGGCCCTCGCCGCCCTCGGGGCGCCCGCGGGGGCGGTCGGCGCGCGCTGAGGGCCCGGCCCATCCCGGGCCGGAGCGGCCGCCGCGCCGCCACGTCGATCCGATAGAGCGGGCGGCGCAGGGTGCGGCGGGACACGAAGCCCCGGCGCGCAGCGGCCGCGAGAAAGACGTCGGCCGCCGCGTCCCCGTCGAGGGGACGGTCGCATGGCCCCAGCCAGTCCACGAGGACGACGGCCGCGCCCGCGCTCGCCGAGGCCGCGACCCGGCCCGCCAGCCGCACGATCTCCTCCCGCTCCAGGAAGTACAGGAGCTCCGACAGCACGACGAGGTCGAAGCGGCCCGCCGGCCAGTCGCCCGGCACCTCGGCGGCGAGGGTGCGCACCGGCAGCCCCCGGCAGCGGGCCCGCGCCGCGGCGAGCGCCACGGGCGAGACGTCCACCGCGCTCACGAGGTCGGCGCGGCGGGCGAGACCGCGGGTGAGGACGCCGATGGAGGCGCCGAGCTCGAGGGCGTGGCGGAAGCGGGCGCGCGGCAGGGCGCGGAGCGTCTCGGCGTGCTTGCGCCGCTCGTAGCCGCTGGTGGCGAGGTCCCAGGGGTCCGGGTCGGCGCGGTAGAGATCGTCGAAGAGGCGGCGGCGCGCACTCACCGGGCGTCCCCCTCCGGCACCACGAAGATTTCCGGATGGCGGGCGAAGTGGCGCACCAGGTGGCGCGGCATGACGAAGCCGTCCGGGTCGTCGCGGACGAGCGGGGTGAGCTGGCTCGCGTGGGCGGCCATGGCCCGGGCCTTTGCGCCGAGCTGCCGCCCCGGGGGCCGGGGCAGGATCCGCGCCGGGTCGACGCTCGCCCCCGCGTCCCCGAACCGGCCCCAGACGGCGTAACTCCGCGCGAGGACGGGCTCGCCCCGGGCCGCGAGCCGCCGCACCGCCCCGTCCGCGATGGCGGCGGCGGCCTCGTGGTCCCGGTGGGGGTCGCCGGGGAAGGGGGACCAGAGCGTGCGCGCCCCGACCGCCCGGATCGTGGCGGCGAGCGTCGTCGCGGCGGCCGTCGCCCCCGGCCCGGTCGCCGGCACCGCCCCGTCCCGGAGGCCGAGGAAGCGGCAGCGGACGATGCCGGGCGCGCCCGCCGACAGGGCGCCGAGGGCGCGGGCGAACTCCGACAGCCGCACCGCGCCCATGCGGGCGGGCTGATGGGTGCGCGAGGCAGCGTGGGACATCTCCCCCGCCGTGAGGAGCACGACGATGACGGTCCGCCCCGCGTGGAGGGCGGCCGCGATCGCCCCGCCCGCGCCGAGCGTCTCGTCGTCCGGATGGGGCGCGAGGACGGCGACGGGGCCGGCGGGGGCCGAAAGGGCGGCAAGGCACGCGGGCCGCCGCGCCGCCGCCGCGTCGATCAGCGCCCCCTCGGCGCGCCGGGGCACGCTCATTGCCCCGCCCCCGGACCGCCGCCCGCACCGGCGACGCCCCCGGCGGAGGCGGACGCGCGCGCAGGCCGCAGCAACCCCGCGGCGAGCGGCGCGCGCGCGGCCGACCGGGGGGCGCTCACAGGTCCTCCGGAAGGCCGTCGCGGGCGAGGAGCGCCGAGACGGCCCGGCTGCGCTTGGCGTCGGGCGCCGCCTGCCGGATGAACAGGTCGAGGTCGCGGCGGATCCGCTCCACCGGCTCCCCCGCGGCGAAGGCGCCCGTGCCGAGGGCGCCCGCCGAAAGGTCGATCACGCGGCGGCAGGCCGCCTCCGTCGCCTCCCGCGCGAACAGGGCGTAGGCGGCCGCCCCTTCCGCGTCGCGATCCCCGTCCGCCTCGACCCGCACGGCCGCCCGCTCCACCCAAAGCCGCGCCGTCTCGCAGGCGATCGCCGCCTCGCCGAGCCGCATCTCCTGGACCGGGTGACGCTCCCGCCCGCGGGCGCGCAGCCCCGCCGCGACGGCCCCGAACAGCGCCTCCGCCCCGCCCGCGTGGGCGGCCGCGTAGCGCCACGTCCCGCCCTCGAAGTGGGGCTCGCGGAGGAGATCGCCGGGCGCGCCGACGGCGGCCTCCGCCGGCACGGCCATCCCCTCCAGCACGTAGCGGCCCGAGCGGGTGGCGCGCATGCCCGAAAGGGTCCAGTCGGCCGCGTCGGCCCTCAGCGGATCGTCCGCGGGCACGAGGACGAGCTGCGGCCCCGCGTCCGTCCCGGCCGTCACCAGCGCCGCGCCCACGAGCCCGAGGCCGGAGGCGAACCGCTTCTCCCCGAAGAGGACGAGTCGCCCCTCCCGCCGGGCGAGCCGGACCGGATCGTCCCCGTCCGCCCCCCAGACGGCGAGGAGCGCGCCCTCCCGGACGGCGGCGAACGTGCGGCGGCGGACCGCCCCGTCCCCGTGGACGAGGACGAGCTTCACGGCGTTGACGTGCCCCTCGAAGAGCCGCGCCACGGCGAGGTTGGCGCGCCCGAGCCGGCGGAAGATGCGGACCGCCGCGAGCGCCCCGTCGGCCGTGGTGCCGAGGCCCGGCCCGCCCGCCTCCGGCGACAGCGGCGCGGCGAGGAGGCCGGCGCCGCGGAGGGCCTCGACGTCGGCCGAAAGGTCCCTGTCGCCCCGGTCGGCGGCGGTGGCCCGGGCGGCGATTCCGGCGAGGAGCGGGCCGGGCGGATCCACCCCGACGTCAGCCATCCGCGCCGCTCCGGCCAGCGGCCGCCCCGGGCGCGACGGCCCGGGCGAGGGCCGCGGCGAGGCGCGCGTCCCGCTCCGCTTCCCCCACCGTCAGGCGGCGGGTCGCGGGCGCGGGCGCGGGCGCGGGCGGATGCGCGCGGCGGAAGGCGAGGGTGCGCTCGAGGAACTCGTCGAGGGGCAGGAGGCCCTCGTCGCACAGATCCTCCCCGGCCGCGCGGCGGGCGAGCGTGCGCGCCATGCCGTCCGAGGCGCGTCCGTCGAGCCGGCAGGAGGTGACGGCGACGGCCTCCGGCGCGGCGACCACCCGCTCGCCGCACGCCGCCATGGCCGCGGCGAGGGCCCGGTCCTCGCGGGCGGGGCGCGCCGGCACGCCCCCCGCGGCGCGGTAGGCGCCGACGCCCATGGCGAGACTCGCCCCGCCCGGCGTGAGGCCGATGGCGCGGGGCTCGCCCGGCACCAGGCGCTTCCACAGCCCGTCCTGGGCGCGGGCGAGGGCGGCCTCCGCCCGCGCCATCCGCCGCAGCCGGGGCGACAGGCGGGCCATCTCCGCCGGCGCCGGGCGGATCGCGCCGCACGCGAGGCCCGCGCCCGCCCTCACCCGTGCGACGAGCCGCCGCGCCCAGTCCGGGGCGACGCGGGTGTCGGCATCGGTGGACAGCAGGATCCCGTCGCGCGCCGCCATGGCGGCCGCGAGGTCGAGGGCGACGCGCCGCGCGTGGCCCGCGTCCGTCCGGCCGGGCGGCAGGCGCACCTCCCGGGATACGAGCGCCACCGGAAGGCGCGGCGCCAGGGCGCGGGCGGCGGCGGCCGTCCCGTCGGTGCTGTCGTTGACGAGGAGGAGGATCGCGGCGGGGTCGGCGAGGCGGGCGAGACTCGCCGCAAGCGCGACGAGGCAGTCCGGCAGGCGCTCCGCCTCGTCCCGCGCCGGCACGGCCGCGACGGCCGCGAGCCCCGACGGCGTCACGGCCGGCCCGGCGATGACCGCGCCGTCGTCGAAGCCGGTCGCGCACGCAGGCCGCGCGCCGTCGGCCCCGGCGAGCAGCCGTCCCGTCGCCGCGGCCGGAGCGGCTGCCACCCGTGCGTCCATCAGGCTCCTCCCGTGGGTCCGGGAGGGGGACGCGGGCCGCCCGCTTTGGTTCCGGAAGCGACCGGGCCTCGGTCAGGCGGTCAGCCGCCCGGGACCGCCGGAGGCGGCCGGCCCGGCCTGCCTCACCCGGTCAGATCAGGCCCCACAAATCCGCCTCGAGGGCGAGTTCGACGGCGGGCGCGGGTGCCCAGCCGGCGAAGTCGGACCGGGTCCAGACGTGGTCGGGGCCGAGCACCGTCACCTCCTCCACGTTCCGCACTTCGAGGCCGATCGTGGTGAAGGTGAACCCCCGCATCACGCCGGGCTCGGCGATCGCCGCCTCCAGCGCCGCCACCTCGTCCTGGAAGGCCGCATCGGCCGCCGTCTCGTCCGAAACGACCAGGATCGCGCGGTCCTTGCCGCCGCCCCCGCGGAACTCGTCGAAGTCGCCGTCCCCGCCACCCGCGAGGGCGGGCTCCTGCCAGATGAAGGTGTCCCTGCCGCGGCTGCCGGCGAGCCTGTCGCTGCCGAGGCCGTCCACCAGGATGTCCCGGCCGACGCCGCCGTGGAGCGCGTCGTTCCCCGCGCCACCGATCATGACGTCGGCGTCACCGCCACCCCCGGAGCGGTCGTTCCCGCTGCCACCGGCGATGAGGTCGTACCCCGCGTTCCCGAGCAGGAAATCGTCGCCGAGGCCGCCGAACAGGGCGTCGTTCGCAGCGAAGCCGCGCAGGATGTCCGGGCCGCCGCCACCGTAGAAGAAGTCGTCCGCGGCCGTGCCGTCGATCCGGTCGTCCGTCTCCTCGCCGACCCCGTAGTGCGAGGTGAGCTGGCGGGCGGTGTGGGCGGCGATGACGCCGTGGACGGCGACGCCCGGGTGGATGAGGTCGAAGAAGCCGATCTCGTCGGCCGCGAACGTGTCGAGGACGCCGGTGGTGACGAAGACGAGCTCGCCGTCGACGGCGTCGGCGCGGATGCCGTCGCCCAGCACCTGCGGCGTGTCGGGCTCCAGGATCCCGAAGGTTGCCGGGTCGGCCCCCACCTCGCCGATGACCGTAGAAAGGTCGACGAGGGTGGTCGGCAGCGTTCCGGCGAAGCCGGCCGCGACGGCCTCGACCGCGACGTTGGCGAGGTCGACGAACTGCTGCGCCGCGGCGAGGTCCGACGGCGAGAGCTCCGCGGCGAGCGGCGCCGCCGTGATGTCGGCGAAGGGAAAGAGGGCGACCGCGTCGACCCCGGTCGCCGGAAGCGCGGCGAGCCCGTCCGCGAGGGCGTCCGCCACGGCCGCGATGCGCCCGGGGATGGAGAGCAGCTCCAGGAAGCCGATCGTCCCGTCGGCGCCGATCTCCTCGAGGATGGCGAGGAGGTCGTTGGTGCCGATGAAGACGGAGGCGAGGGTGGTCCCCTCCCCCGCGCCCCCGGCGGCGGCATAGTCGGCGATCTGTCCGGCGAGCGAGACGTCCTTCGACAGGCGCGCGTCGGTCGGCGGCACGTCGACGAGGGAGGCGATGCCGTCGCCCTCGGGGTCGGAGAAGGCGATGACGTCGCCGATCGTGTAGGGGCCGGCCGCGCGGGCGCTGCCCACGGCGAAGTTGGTGGACGCCCCGGCGGGGAGCCCGAAAAGGCCCGGCAGCACGTCCGCGAAGACGGGGCCGTTGGTGTAGGCGCCGCCCACGTAGCCGGCGGCGGCCGGCGGCACCGTCGTGCTCAGGACGGTCTCGAAGAGGGCCGCGCCGCGGCCGCTGTCGCTCAAGCTGTCGCCGAAGAAGACGATCTCGTCGTATGGCGCCGTCACTGCCGCCTCCCGTCCCTCGTCCATGAAGCGTCCGGCAGTCGTGTCGCCCGCAAGGCCGCCCGGGCGGACACGCCCCGCACGCGACGAGATACGATTTGGACGACATCATGATGACATGGACAGGCCCTTTCGGGCAAACGGCGCGTCGATCGTCCCCGAGCGGCTCGCGGCCGCTGGGGTTCAGGGGATCCAGCGCTCGATCGCCCGCAGCACGAGGAGCACGGCGAGGGCGAGGAGGGTCACGAAGAAGGCGAGGGCCACCTGCCCGATCCCGGCCGCCACGCCGACGGCCCCGGCCGTCCATATTCCCGCCCCGGTGGTGAGGCCGTGGACCTTGTGCCCGGCGGTGAAGATGGCGCCCGCGCCGAGGAACCCGATCCCGGTGGCGACGGCGGTGACGAGGCGGGTGGGGTCGAAGCGCACCTGCCAGTCCGGGTCGGACAGGGTGATGTCGGCCTGGATGGCGGTCAGGACGAAGGCGGCCGCGCCGAGGGAGACGAGAGCGAAGGTCTTGAGGCCGGCGGGCTTGTCCTGGACTTCCCGCTCGAAACCGACGAGCCCGCCGAGGATGGCGGCGACGGCAAGGCGCAGGACGACTTCCCCGGGGGAGACTGTGCCAAATTGCGTCGCGAGCCAGTCGGTCATGTGCGGCGGGGCTCTTTTGGTGGCAAGGCCGTCGCCCGGGGGGCGACGGTGGTCCAACCCGCCCCGGGGCCGACCCGTTCCGCCGGCGCCTGCAACGGCGCGGTTACACTCGCATTGGAATTATTCCACTTTGGGATACACGCACGGCGACGATGTGCGGGCGGGGCAATCCTGTCGCGCGCGCAGAACATCTTTATTGCCCCGCTTGATCCAGGTCATATATCGGGAGCGAGAGGGAGCGCATCTTGCCCGTGCGGCGGGCCGGCGGCCCGCCCGGCCCCTGGAGCGAAGGACCGAACGACCCATGGCACCCATCGCCCCCCTGCGCGTGGAAACGGCGGAAGTGGCCCGTCCCGCCACCGTCCGGCCGCTGCGGCCGGGCGCCGCGGCGGAGCGCCCCGTCCCCACCCGGCAAGAGCCGGACGCCCGGGAGCGCGCGCTGATCGAGCGGCTGAGGCGCCTTGCCTGTCGCAGCCGCCTCGCCAGGCGGCTCGACCTCGACAAGGCCTGCGCCCTCATCGCGGGCGAGCCGGGGGAGGCGGTCGATCGCTACGGGGTCGCCCTTCTGGCCGCCCTCGCCGAGACGGCGGCCTGTCGCCTCGTCTTCCATCCCGCAGGCGCGGCCGAGACCACTTTCGCCGAGCGCTGGCTCCTCGGCCTCGTGGCGGCGATCGAGCGGGAGGACGGGCCGAGCGTGCGATTCCAGGTGGAGCGGGTGGTGACGCCCGCGGGCCGGCGCACCGTCCGCTTCCTCGCCACCGGCCTCGCCGACGCCCTCGCCCGCCTCGAGCGCGGCTGACCGCCACCCGCTTACGTCCCGTCCGCGGGACGGGGCCATTGACCTTGCCCGCGCTTCCGGCCGTATGATCGGTGGAAAGCGCCACGGTCGTGGGTGCCGATCCGCCGGGGCACCGCGCGCCCGTCTTACGAACCGGCTGACCGAGAGAGACCATGCAGAACGTCGCCACCGAGATCGCGCCCACCGCCCTCGAGGAAATCGTCGCCGGCCTGACGCAGGCGCTGGCCGAGACCGGGGTCGAGACGACGAAGGCCCAGAACTTCCACTGGAACGTGGAGGGCATGAGCTTCGGCCCCCTGCACGCCCTGTTCCAGGAAATCTACGAGGACCATTTCAAGGCGCAGGACGACCTCGCCGAGCGGATCAAGGCGCTCGACGCCCACGCCGAGGGCCGCTATTCGGCCTGGCTGCAGCGCTCGAAGATCAGCGAGGCGGACGGCAAGCCTTCGGCGCGCGAAATGGTCGAGATGCTCTTGAAGGACCAGGAGCAGCTCGCGGGCGTGATGAACGAGCTCGCCGCCCTTGCCGAAAAGAACGGCGATCCGCTCACCAACGACCTCGCCGTCGGCCGTGGCCAGGTGCACGAGAAGTTCGCCTGGATGCTGCGCGCCCACCTCAAGGGCTGAGCGAGGGCCCGGCGCCCGCCGCGCGGGCGCATCCGGCCACGAGACGCGGCCGTCCACAGACGGCGCCGAACGACACGATCGCGGGCGCCCCCGGGCGCCCGTTTTCGTCCGCGGCCCGTCCGTTCCGCCAGCGCCCCCCTCGGCGAGGGCCGGCGCTGGCCCGTGATCCGGCCCCGTCGCTCCTGCGTAGCTCCGCAGACCGACAACGAGCGCCGGAGGCCGCCCCGTGGACTACGTCATCGCCTACATCGCAACCGCCATCGTGTTCCTGGGGATCGACGCGGTGTGGCTCGGGGTCGTCGCGGGCGGCTGGTATTTCGAGAAGCTCGGGCCGCTCCTGCGGGAGAAGCCCAACTTCGCCTACGCGGGCGTCTTCTACCTGCTGTTCGTGGCGGGCGTGGTGATCCTCGCCGTGATGCCCGCGGTCGCCGACGGCTCGTGGACGCGGGCGCTCTTCCTCGGCGCGGTCCTCGGGGCCGTGGCCTACGGAACCTACGACATGACCAACCTGTCGACCCTGAAAGGCTACCCGGTGATGGTGGCGGCGGTCGACATGGCGTGGGGAACGGCGCTCACCGCCGTTTCGGCGGTCGCCGGCTACTTCGCGGTGCGCCTCCTCGGCGGCTGACAGCGCGCGCGGCGCACGGCGAGATGCCCGCCGCGCGCCGCCCGCTGCGCTGGCCTCAGCGGGCGAGGAGCTCCTCCATGTGGTCGACCGTGTGGTTGACGAGGTCCTTGTCGTGTTCGGCCACCACGCGCGCGCGAACCTCCTTGTGGAGGTCCTTGCGCAGTTCGCCCAGCACGAGCGGGGGCGCGGCGATCACCAGATGCCGGAACCGGCCCTTGTGGGCGGCGGCGTAGAGCTTGTCCGACAGATCCTTCGCGAACCGCTCCTTCTCCAGGCGGTGCCAGTCGGTCTCCTCCACGGCGCTCCTGTGACTGGCCGTTCCCATGTCCGGGAAGCGGCCGGGCCGGTCGGTCCCCTGCTCGCGCGAGGGCGGGTTCGGGTGGTCGATCTCGCGGATGACGGCGAGGTTCGGCACGTCCTCGTCGCCCCGGTTCTCGAGGAAAAGCGCCTTCTCCCCGTCCGCGACGACGACCCAGGTGCCAGTCTTCAGACCCATCGTGCTCCTCCAGCGGAAAACCCGGAGGGAACGGACGAGCGGCCGGCACCGTTCCGCCGCCCCCGCCATCGGGCGGGTCGATGGCCCGTTCCGCGGCGAGGTCGCCCGCCCGCGCGGCCCCACCCCCGGAGCGCGGCGACGGGTCGCCGCTCAGGCGGTGGTGATGTACTCGCGGATCGCCGCAGCTTCCCGCTCGGCCTCGGCGATGCGCTGCTTCACCACGTCGCCGATGGAGATGAGGCCGACCATCCGCCCCTCGGCCACCACGGGGAAGTGGCGGAAGCGCCCGCGGGTCATGCGCTGCATCACCTCCGCGATGCGGTCCTCGGGCACGCACGTCTCCACGTGGCGGGTCATGATGTCGGCCGCCCGCCGCTCCAGCGCGGCCGCGCCGTGCCGGGCGAGGGAGGTGACGACGTCGCGCTCGGACAGGATGCCCTTCAATTCGTCACCGTCGACGATGACGACCGCGCCCACCCGGCGGCTTGCGAGCTCGGCGCACACCTCCCCGACGCTCGCGGTCGACGGCATCGAGAAGATGCTTCCGCCCTTCTCGTCGAGGATCTTCCGCACGGTCATGGCGTTTCTCCCTTTCCAACGCGTCCGACTGTCTCGGCCCTTCTTCCCTTCCGGGCCCGGAAGTATGGGCCGTCATGCAGGCGTTGAAAAGGCGCGAGGCGCCGGTCAGGTCCCGCGGGCGGCGGGGTGGACCGGGTCGAACAGCGGAAAGGCGAGGAGGCCGAACAGGAAGCCGCCGATGTGGGCCTCCCAGGCGATGGCCTGTCCGCCCCCGAGGCCGCTCGCCGCCGACAGCCCGACGAGGAGGTTGATCCCGAACCACACGCCGAGGAAGGCGAGCGCCCGCCCGTTGGCGAGAACGGCCGAGAGCGGCTGGGCGGGGCGGAAGTAGCCCGCCGGCCCCGCCTGACGGAACAGGCCGAGGGGCGCGCCGCGGTCGAACACGAAGCGGGCGGCGGCGGCCATCTGCCCCGAAATGGCGGCCGACGCCCCGACGACGGGCACGGGCTCGCCGAAGTGGAGGGCGAGATGGGCCACCGCGCCCGCCACCGCCGAGAGCGCCGAGAAGGCGAGGAAGCGGGCGGTGCCGAAGCGGCGGGCGAGCGCGGTGCCGAAGGCCAGCATCCACAGAACGTTGACGAACAGGTGCGTCAGGTCGCCGTGGAGGAAGGCGTAGGTGAGGAAGGTCCACAGGTCGCCGAAGACGCCGCCCGGAAGCTCCGCCCCCGGCAGGTAGCGCGCCGGGATGAAGGCGAAGGTGAGGAGCACCCAGTAGTCCGTCATCGGGCTCAGGAAGCGCCCGCGCACGATCTCTACGACGACGAGCACGAGGGCGAGGCCCATGACGCTGCCCGGGATCAGGAACACGGGCTCGCCGCGCTGGGTTTGGCTCGTCATGGGCGTCCTTCGGGACCTTGCTGGCGGGACCTTGCTGGCGGGACCTTGCTGGCGGGACCTTGCTGGATCGGGTGCTAGCGCCGTCCCGGCTTCCGCCACGTCGGGCGGACGCGGCGGAAGTCAAGACGCGGGCGGGCGGGGCGGCCGCCCCGCTGCCGAGACGCCGCGGCGGGTCAGGCGGCGGCCGTCTCCGGCCGGCCGGCGCGCCGCGCCTTCCGGGCGAGGTCGGGCGGCAGGATCTCCTCGGCCAGCGTCCCGGTGGCGGCCTCGAGCGCCATCGGGATCTGGTCGCGCGAGCCGAGGCGGCGCACGTTCACCGTCCCCTCCTCCGCCTCGCGCTTGCCGACGACGAGGATCACGGGCCGCTTCAGCGCGGAGTGCTCGCGGACCTTGTAGTTGATCTTCTCGTTCCTGAGGTCAGCCTCCACGCGCACGCCCGCCGCGGCGAGGCGCGCCACGACGGTGCGCGCGTACGCGTCGGCGTCCGAGGTGATGGTGGCGACCACCGCCTGCACGGGCGCGAGCCACAGGGGCAGGTGCCCGGCGTGGTGCTCGATCAGGATGCCGAGGAAGCGCTCCAGCGAGCCGAACATCGCCCGGTGGAGCATCACCGGCACGTGCTTCTCCCCGTCCGGCCCGATGTAGAAGGCGCCGAGCCGGCCGGGCATGTTGAGATCCACCTGCAGGGTCCCGCACTGCCAGTCCCGGCCGATGGCGTCGCGCAGGACGTACTCGAGCTTCGGCCCATAGAAGGCGCCCTCCCCCGGGTTCAGCGTCCACGGCCGCTCGGTCTTCTCCAGCACCGCCTTCAAGGCGGCCTCGGCGGTGTCCCAGACCTCGTCGGCGCCGACGCGCTTCTCCGGCCTGTCGGAGAACTTGATCCGCACGTTCTCGAAGCCGAAGTCCTCGTAGATCGACAGGATCATGTCGTTGACCGCGAGGCACTCCTCGGCGATCTGCTCCTCGGTGACGAAGATATGAGCGTCGTCCTGGGTGAAGGCGCGCACGCGCAGGAGGCCGTGGAGCGCGCCCGACGGCTCGTAGCGGTGGACCTTGCCGAACT
>CAZJNX010000029.1:15280-27297 GCA_964547415.1 uncultured Hyphomicrobiales bacterium | reverse complement strand
GGTGAAGGAGGCGGTCTTCCCGTTCAGCCGCTTTCCGGGCGTCGACACGGTGCTCGGGCCGGAGATGCGCTCCACCGGCGAGGTCATGGGGCTCGACCGGTCCTACCCGGTCGCCTTCGCCAAGTCCCAGCTCGCCGCGGGCGCGCGCGTTCCGACCGAGGGGGCCGTCTTCATCTCGGTGAAGGATGCCGACAAGCCGCGGATCCTGCCCGCCGCCCGCCGTCTCGCCGCCAACGGCTTCCGGATCGTGGCGACGTCGGGGACCGAGCGGTACCTCGCCGAGAACGACGTGCCGGCGGCGAGGATCAACAAGGTGCTGGAGGGTCGGCCCCACATCGTCGACGCGATCAAGAACGGCGACATCCAGCTGGTCTTCAACACGACGGAAGGCGCGCAGGCGCTTGTCGACAGCCGTTCCTTGCGCCGGGCGGCCCTCTTGCACAAAATCCCCTATTACACCACGGTTGCAGGGGCGCTGGCGGCCGCCGAAGGCATCGAGGCGATGAGGACCGGGGAGCTTGAGGTCCGCCCGCTCCAGTCCTACTTCCGCCGCGCCGCCTGAGGCTCGCCGCCCGGCGAGGGGCGGCTTCGTTTGCGTGTACCCGGACGTCGGCGGCGCGGCTGCCGGCGGAACACATGAGGTCGTTTCGCGATGGACAAGATACCGATGACGGCGCAAGGCTATCAGGCGCTCACGGCCGAGCTGAAGATGCGCACGTCGGAGGAACGGCCCCGCATCATCCAGGCGATCTCCGAGGCCCGTGCCCATGGCGACCTTTCAGAGAACGCGGAATACCATGCGGCGAAGGAACAGCAGAGCCTGAACGAGGGCCGCATCGCCGAGCTCGAGAACACCATCTCGCGCGCGGAGGTGATCGACGTGTCCAAGCTGTCGGGCAGCACGATCAAGTTCGGCGCGACCGTCACCCTCGTCGACGAGGACACCGAGGAAGAAAAGAGCTACCAGATCGTCGGTGACATGGAGGCCGACGCCAAGGCCGGCCGCATCTCCATCTCCTCCCCGATCGCCCGCGCGCTCATCGGCAAGGGCGTCGGCGACACCGTCGAGGTGTCCGCCCCCGGCGGCGCCCGCTCCTACGAGGTGACCGAGGTTCGCTTCGGCTGATTCGCCACGGCCGGGCCATGGGCTCGCGCCCACGGCGCCTCGGGGCGGACCGGCCGCGGCTGTCGGCGCACGGCTGCAGCGTACAGGCCCTGCAACGTTCGCCATCGCCGCGTCGTCGGGGCCGGTCGCACCGGGCGCGGGCGGGCGCCTTCGCCTCGTGCGGCAGTGCTTTGCCGGCGCGGGCAGGCCGGGGTGGATCCACGCCACCCGGTGCGAAGCCCCCGACCACGCCTGGACCAGCCTGCTCGAGGCGAGACCGCATCCGGGGTCTAGTATGGAGGTTGTACATTGGTCGAGCTTCGAGCAGGGTTCAGATCCCATAGCGAGTGGCGCGCATTCCTGCCCGATCTGATCCAAAGAACGGCCTTGCGTGACAAGATCGTCTTCGATGTGAAGCAGTACGGCCTACGTGAGCCGCTGACAAACATCATACGCCAGCCTGCAAGCATCAAGATTAATCCGAAGAATTTACGCGAATCATTGAGTGCCGCGGAACTCAATTCGAGGAAGCGGGCGCTTCTTGCTCAATTTCAGATCGAGTGCGAAAAAGCAGGTTGGCAAGATAGAAAGTCGCGTACAATTCTTTCGAGTGACGGTATAACGCGCGTTGCCTCGATCCTTCGCGGTCTGTTCCCTCGTTTTCTGGGTACTGAGTACATTCCCGACAGCAAGCAGCAAAAAAACTTCTTTCCGATCCCCCACTGCGACCTTCAGAGCATCCCGTACGATGCCGATTCGTTCGATAGTTTTATTGCTGGTGACGTTTTCGAGCATATCCCCGACCTAAGACGAGCTTCATGCGAGCTATACAGGGTCCTGCGCCCAGGGGGATTCGTTTGTTCTTCCTTTCCGTTTTCTCCTAATCGACATAAAAGTATTTTCCGGGCGCGCCTGGATGACAGTGGTCAAGTCGAGCACCTGTTGGAGCCGGAATATCACGGCAATCCGGTTCAGCCAGATGCTGGCTCACTGGTTTTTTGTTATCCGGGCTGGGACTATATCGAGGAATTGAGTGAAATTGGATTCGTCGATGTGCAGTATTCCTTTATTGCTTCTTCCTTCTTCGGTGTCGTGCATGATTATGTGGTTGGGGAGTTCATTCTGACAGCGCGAAAGCCCGAGGAAGGTGAGGCTCGGTCCAAGTCCGGGGTGTATCCCGTCGTCAAGGAGCTGGATCTCAACTGGCCGGATCACGTCAGCCTGATCCTACGCATGCCCGGCCGTTCCCCGGCTTTGGTGGAGGCGCATCTGAACGGCTTGGGGGCCTTCACGGTCGACGCTTCAGTCAAAGACGAGCTTGCCGATCACGATAGATCGACATTCGGGGAGTGGTTGCGGCTCGCTCCAGCATCCGTTCTTCCTCGGGGCTGGGTAGCCGTCGGTTTCGATCTCGAACGAGAGAAGGATCTGACCAGCGCCCGGCATGTGCTCGGCCTTGTCCCTTCTGCCGTCGATCGGAGTGTTTATCTCGCCATTGACGATCCAGTGGCTTCGCTTCTCCACTTCCTCTCGGGACCTGCGGGCGACGGTCAGCCACCGAATGCATGGGACCTCGAGGCGATCAACCGTTGGTATCGAGTGAGCAAATCGACGTTCGGGTTGATTGCGAGTCTGAAGCAGAAAGAAAGTGTCACAGTCGTCGCAAGCGGCGCGCTTCCAGGGGAAGCTGCGGCGTTGCGGGAACGATTGGCTTCCCGTTTGGACCCGTCCCTGTATCGCTTTTTCAGGGTCGCGTCGCGCGGCTCTGCGGACGGCGAAGGTGGCGATGAGACCAGGGCGGTGCCGGGAAGGCTGGACGAGCCGGAGAGCTCTCGTCACGGCAGCCTTCAAGATCCCGAAAGTCTGGAGCGCGTTCTGGAGGAGATAGGGATCACCCAGTGGGTGAAGGACTATTCCTCGTTTCACGAGGCGCTCGTGCAGGCGGGTGGGGTCGTGAAGGATCTCGAAATACCGGAGACGATCCGTGCGCTGTCGTGACGGGTGCCTTTCGCTCGCTTGCCAGCGCGCGCCGGTGCGGGGTGAACGGCGCCCGGACCCGAACCCATGGCCGGGTTCGGCGGTGCGGGCCACCGTCCGCCGGGCGGCGCGTGGGCGCGTTCAGGCGGCGATGGACCGGGTCTCGGCGGGGCGGGTCGCCAGAACCTCGCCGTAGAGGGCCACCATCCGGTCGGCCCGCGCCTCCCACGGGCCGATGGCGGCGACGCGCGCGCGGGCGCCCGCGCCGAGAGCCGCCGCCCGGTCCGGGTCGAGGGCGAGCTCGCGGATGGCCGAGGCGAGGTCCCGCGGCATCGTCTCCGGATCGGTGACGGGGACCTTGAGGCCCGAACGGTCGTCGACGATGAAGTCCGGGCCGCCCCGACGCACCGTGACGACGGGCAGGCCCCAGCGCATCGCCTCGAGGAGAACGCCGCCCGCAGGCTCCCGGAAGCTCGGGAAGACAAAGGCATCGGCCGCGCGGTAGAGCGCCTCCACCGTCTCCCGCGGCTGGCCGCCGAGGAACCTCACGCGGCGGTGGACGCCGAGCCGGTGCGCCTCCGCCCGGCAGATCTCCACCTCCTCGCCCGCGCCCGCGGCCGTCAGCGTGACCTCCGGCAGGTCCTTCAGGTGGGCGAGCGCCCGCACCGCGTCCCTGAGGCCCTTGGTCCGCACGGCGCGGCCCACGTGCAGGAGGGACAGGCGGCCGCGCACCCGCTCCCGCGGGACGGGCGGGGCGAGACCGTCCACCCCGATCTCCAGCATCGCCTCGAAGCGGCGCGGCGCCACCGGCGACAGGAGGTCGGCGACGTAGGGCGCGACGCCGAGGACGAGGGCCGCCTCGCGGTAGCCGCGGCGCAGCGCCGGGTCATGGGCGATGCGCCAGCCGTCGAGGGCGCGCAGGCGGGTGTACCAGCGCGCGCTGCCACACTCGGGCGCGAAGGCGGCCGGCGTCGCGAGGGCGCCGCCCACCGGTCCGATCACCGTCGGGATCCCGAGGCCGGCCACGGGCGAGCCCCAGCGAAGGCCGTTCGGCATCAGCCGGTGGGCGACGTCGAACGCCTCCCCCTCCGCGCGCGCGGCGGCCAGGAAGCGGCGGACGTGGCGACAGTAGAGGGGCCAGGCGGGCTTGGCCATGGCGTTGAAGCGCTCGAAGCGGGTCAGCACCCGCGGCTCGGGGAAGGTGGCGACCCGCGCGCCCGGAAGCTGGTCGGCGAGGGGCGTTCGGCCCGCCCGCTCGAAGGACAGGACCGTGAGGTCGACCCGCCGGGCGAGGGCCTTGGCCCACTTGAAGGCCACGAACGCCTCCCCGACGTCCGTGCCGTCCACGTTGGGGGCGAGAAGGAGGACCCGCGGCGCGCTCACGACCGGGCTCCCCTCGGAACGAGGGTGTCGCGGCACACGCGGCGGAAGTGGCGGGCGCGGCCAGCGGCCCGCCCGGCCGGCCGGGCGAGGGCGCACAGGCTCCAGAAGGCGGCGCGGCTGCCGTTGAACAGGGCGAGGATCGCCCGGCAGGCCGCGGCGGCCGCCGGGCCACCGTGCTTGGCGTGGAGCCGCACGGTCGCTTCGGTGAGGAGGACGTCTCGCCGGTGGTCGAGCCGGCGCACGGCCCCGCCCCCGAAATGGGTGATCTCGCCCACCGGCGCGTAGACGACGCGGTGGCCCGCCCGGGCGAAGCGGCGGCACCAGTCCGTCTCCTCCCCGTAGAAGAAGAAGGCCTCGTCGAGGGGGCCGACCCGCTCGATCGCCGCGCGGCGGACGAACATGGCGCAGCCCGAGACCACCGCCACGTCCGAGACGGCCGCCGGGTCGGCGCGGCGGCGGCGGTAGCGGTCGAACACGCCCGGCAGGCCCAGCCGGTCGAGCCCGGCGGTCATGACCAGGAGGTCGAGGAGGCCGGGAAAGCCGGTGGCGCTCTCCTGCACCGTCCCGTCGCGGTTGAGGATGCGGGGACCGACGACGGCGACATCCGGATGGCGGCGCAGCCAGGCGACCGCGTCGGCAAGGACGGTCCCGTGGACGAGGGTGTCGGAATTGAGGAGGAGCACGACCTCCCCCCGCGCGAGGGCGAGCGCCTGGTTGTTGGCGGCGGCGAAGCCGCGGTTCTCGCCGTTGCGCACGAGGCGGACCTCCGGGAAGGCGACGGCGACCATCTCGGCCGACCCGTCGTCCGAGGCGTTGTCGACGACGATCACCTCGCCCGCGAGGCCGGCGAGGCCCGCGCGCACGGTGAGGAGACAGTCCCGCGTCATCTCGCGGGTGTTCCAGCTCACGATGATGACGGTGAGGTCGGGGGCGGGGCGCATGGTGTGGGCCATCCCATCAGAAGAGGCGCTGCACGGGGGCGGAGCGGGCGGCTGGACGGGCCCCGTTCGGCGGGGCGGGCGGACGGTCGGCGTGGGCCGGCTTCGGCGGGTCGGTATCCACGAGGAAGACGCCGGAACCGAGGAGAAACATGAACAGGACGAACAGCGCGTTCCAAAGATGCACCGTACAGGCCACGACCGAAAGACCGAACATGGTGAAGGCCCAGCCGTGCCGCGCGTTCTTCCAGCTTAGGGGCAGACGCTTGCGCGAGGCTGCCGCCAGCACGAGCCCGACGACGCACGCGACGAGGAAGAACCACGCCGGCAGGCCGTAACGCATGGCGATCAGCAGCCAGAAGTTGTCGACGCTGTCGCTCATCCACCCCGGCCGCTCCCAGTCGCCGAGGCCGATCCCGAAGATCGGGTTCTCGACAACCTCCTGGCTGCCGTAGTGGAAGATGTTGATCCGGTTGTAGGCACTGTGGGCCGAGAACGTGAGGTAGGAGACGAAGACGTGGACCGGCGAGCGGTTCGACAGGATGTCGATGGCGACGTAGAGCGCGATCACGAGGCCGATCAGCATCAGCCAGCGGCCCTTGATGCCCTTCGTCACCCGCTCCCACCCCGCGACGGCGAGCTGGCTCGCAAGCGCGGTGTAGGGCCCGCCCGAGGCGGAGATGAACGTCGCCGTGACGACGCCGCCGCACGTGAACAGGCCCCGCCCGGTGAAGGGCTTGCGCTCGGCCACCACGTAGTAGGCGAGGGAGAAGGCGGAGGCGGAGAACACCCCGTAGAGGATCGGATGGTCGAACGGGCCGAACGCCCGCTCGAGCCCCATGCGCGGGTCGATGTAGGGCGCGCCCGGCCCGCCGAGCACCGCCGCCGCCGTGTCGCGGATGATGTGGACGCCCGTCAGCGCCTCCGGCAGCGTGAACACGAGCATGGCGAGCACGATCGCTACGAAGAAGCGGGCGAAGGCGCGCATGTCCGCCTCCGAGCGCACGAACAGGCGCCCGAGCATGTAGGCGCCGACGCATTCCACGAAGTAGATCCCGCCCGACTCGATCCCCTGGGCGACGCCGCCCCACATGACGAGCGCCAGGATGGCCCACAGCCCGTGGGCGATGACGAGGCCGTCGAAGACGTTCACCCGCCCGCGCCTGCCCGACAGGAGCATGGCGATCGCCGGGACGGTGAGGAGGAGCAGCACCACCCGGTAGCCCGACAGCCGCATGGCGCCCGCGTTCACCGACAGCTCCGGCGGGAGCAGGACGCCGAGGAAGAACAGGACGACCGGGAGGGCGACGCGCCCGTCCGCCGCCGCGTCCGGCCGGGACGGTGCGCGGGCGGCCATCACGCGGTCACCGGGCAGGACGGGCGGCAGGCGCCGCTCGGAGCGAGACGGGCGAGGGCGGGCCGCTCCACCAGCCACCAGCTGAGGGCGGCGACCGGCAGCACCGCGATCGCCGTGGCGGCGGCGAGGGCGACCGGGTCCAGCGGGCCCTTCCACCACAGGACGAGCTGGGCCGTCGGCCAGCCGTAGAGGTAGATTCCATAGGACAGGTCCGCGCCGAGGGCGAGGGGCCGCGTCGCGCAGGCGAGGAGAAGGGTGGCGTAGCCGAGGGCGGCGAGGGCGGCGGGGAAGGCGAGCCACGTGTCGCCGCAGGCGAGGGCGAACGCGACGAGGGCGAGGCCGGTCGGCCCGTCGAGGACGATCCGGCGGGCGAGGATCGCGGCGGCCGCGCCGGCCGCGAAGGCGGCGAGGAGCGGCGCGGACACGGCAAGGCGATAGGCCGCCGCGTCGGACCACCCGGCGCAGAGATAGGCGGCGAGCGCGACGCCGCACAGGGCGAGACCGGCGCGCCACGCCCGGCCGAGGACGAGGGTGAGGACCAAGAGCGCGTAGGCGAGGGCCTCGTAGACGAGGCTCCAGAGGGAGCCGTTGGCCACGTCCTCCATCGGGTTGCCGGCGAACAGGCCCGGCAGGACGTATTCGATGGACACGAGCGAGAGCCCGCGCAGCACGTAGAGGGCCGCGTCCGTCGGCGTCGTCATCCCGTCCGACAGGAAGACCGCGAGGAGCGCGACGAGGAGGAGCGCCACCGACAGGCCCGGGAGGATCCGCGCCGCCCGGGCGAGGGCGAAGGCGCCGACCGTGCGCCGCCTTGCCAGGGCCGAACGGGTGACGAGGAGGCCCGACACGAAGAAGAAGACGAGGAGCGCCCAGCCGCCGAGGGAACGGCCGGTGAGATGCTCGAGCGGCTCGGCCGCCCCCGGCCCGAGGGCGAGGGGAAAGGCGTGGCTCGCCACGACCGCGAGGGCCGCCGCGAGGCGTACCGCGTCGAAGTTGTTGTCCCGCCCGCGGGCGAGGGCGTCGGACAGCCGCGGCCCGGTCATTCCGCACCCCCCGGGACCACCCGCTCCGGCCGCCACAGCCGACGCCTGGCGATCCGCCGCAAGGTGCCCGCCACGGACTGGACGCGGCGACGGGCGGAAAGGTGCCGCCACCACAGGGCGAGGCCCGGAAAGCCGCGCTCGGCGGGGACCGCGAGGCCGGCGAGGCGCATGGCGAGGCGGCGGCCGAAGGCGCTCGCGTGGGCGTCGACGAGGTTGGGCTGGGCGTCGTCGAGCACGCCGCGGGGGCGCGGCGCGGCGACGAGGTAGCCCGCCGCCAGAGCCCCCTCGACGATGCGCCGCCCCCGCTCCGTGCGGGCGACGATCAGGCTGCGCCCCGCCTCCGCCTCGCCGACGGGGGGCGCGTGCCAGGGGTCGCCCACCGAGATGTCGGCGAAGGCGCCGGTGTGGTCGGTGCAGATGCGGCAGCGCCAGGGGCGGTGGGCCTCGAGCACCTCGCCCCAGCCTTCCCCGTAGCTGGCGGGCCGGCTCGTCTCCTCCCGCCCGTCGGCGGTGACCCAGCGCGCCTCCATGGGCCCGGGCCAGCCGCGTCCCCGGTACGAGACGGAAACCGGCCGCGCGCCCTGCGGCATGCCGAGGCGGGAAAGGAGCGCGTCGGTCCCCGAGGCCGCCGGCGCGCCGGCACAGAAGATCGCGATGGTGGCGCCGAGACGCTCGGCAAGGCGCGGCGCCACGGCCTTCGCGGCGTTGGCGGCGGCGACGTCGCACGGCTTGCCGACGAAGGCGAAGCGGCCCTCGCCGCTCGCCATGTCGCCGAGGCGGGCGCAGGCGTCGGCCGGGGCGTAGCGGGAGCCCGCGCCGCGCAGGAGCCCGGACCGGTCGGCGGACAGGACGGCCGCGTTCCGCCGCGGGTCGTCGTCGGCGGCGGCGACGTGGGAGACGGCCGTAAAGCCCTCCCGCTCGAGGAGGTAGAGGGCGAGCGCCGTGACCGCGCCGCCGGACGAGCCGCGGAAGCGGATCTCCGCGTCCGCCGCGTGGCCTTCCACCACCGACAGCACCGGGCCCCAGCGGGCGTCCAGCATGTCCCGGGCGGCGAGGGCGCGCCGGTCCGTGGCCGCGCCCGCGCAGGCGGGGGCGACGCGGCGGGCCGCCTCGGCCGCCGCCGGGCCCGGCGCCACCACCGGGCGCAGGCCGGCGGACGGCACGTCCACCATGCGGATCGCATCCGGGGCGAGGGCCGCGCAGGCGCCGCAGCCGGTGCAGGCGCGGCGGGCGACGGCGCGGGTCACGGGGTCGGTCATGGCGTGGCTCCGGAAAGCTGCGCCGGGGCGGCCGGCGGTGCGAGGGCGCGGACGGACAGGCGGACGGCGGCAAGGGCGGCGAGGGCCTCGCCCAACGCGCCCGCGGCGGCCACCGCGGCGATCGGGGCCCCGGCCGCGGCGAGGGCCGCGGCGAGGCCGAGGGACAGGGCCCGCGGCAGGTTGGCGCGGGCGGGAAGGGACGTCCGCCCCATGGCGACCGCCAGCTGGGACAGCGGCGTGCGGGCGATCCGGATCGCCGCCGCCGCGCCGAGGGCGAGGGCGAGGGCCGGCTCGGGCGCGAACGCCTCGCCGTAGACGAGGGCGACCGCGGGCGGGGCGAGGAGGGCGAAGGCCGGCAGGAAGGCCGCCGCGAGCGCGCCGTAGGCGAGGCAGGCGGGCCGGGCGGCCTCGGAAAGCGTCCCCGACGCCCGCGCCCGGCGGAAGGCCGGCAGGAGGAGGGCGGCCGCCGCCCGCCCCGTCACCAGCGCCGGCAGCATGGCGAGCTGGGCGAGGACGGCGAAGCGGCCCACCGTCTCCCAGTCGTAGAAGGCGGCGGCGATCAGCCGGTCCCCCTGCACGATGAGGAAGAGGAGCGCCCCGTTGAGGAGGAGCGGCCAGCCGAATGCCACGAGCCGCCGCGCCGCCGCCGCCGAGAACGCGACCCGGTAGCGACGCCGCGCGACGAGGCGGGACAGGACCACCAGCGCCAGCCCCTGGGCCACCACCACCGGCAGGAGCGCCCGGTGGTCGCCCATGGCGAGGGCGGCGAGCGGCGCCACCGCCAGCATGACGAGGGCCGCGCCCCCCTCCACGAGGAGGCTCGCCCGGTAGTCGAAGCCCCGCTCGAGGCGGCGGTGGTCGAGGTGGACGAAGCCGCGCAGCACCGGCCCGGCGGCGAGCGCCGCCACGGCCATCGGCGCGATCCCGTCCCCGGCGAGGACGGCCACCGGCAGGGCGAGGACCACGACCGCCGCGCCGAGGACGAGGCCCCGGACGATGGCGAACCCGTGGAGCTGGCGCTGGAAGGCGAGGGCGCCCCCGTCGTCGGCCTGGGCCATGAGCCGCTCGAGGGACAGGTCCGAGACCATCTCCACGAGGCGCAGCGTCAGGGCCAGCATCATGAGCTTGCCGAGCTCCTCCGGCCCGAGGAGGCGGGCGAGCACCACGTTCCGCGCGAGCGCCGCCGCCTCCGCGAGGAGGGGCGTCGCCCAGGCGGCGGCCGTCGCGGCAAGGGGCGCGAAGCGGGCCATGTCAGGCGGCCGCCGCCACGGCGCCGGCGGCCGTGCCCGCGACGATCGCGGCGATCGTGTCCATCTGCGCCTCGGCGCGGGCGGCAAGCGCGGGCGCGCCCGCCGCGAGCCGCCGCGCCGCACCCGCCCGGAGCGCGATGGAGTCGGCGGCGACCTCCGCCACCTCCGCCGCCGTCAGGGCGCGCAGGTCCGCGACGGCGCCGGTGAGGCCGCACGCCTCGAACACCCCCTCGATCTTGTCCGAGTAGGCGAGACCGAGCACCGGCACCGCGGAGGACAGGGCCGCGATGGTGGCATGCATCCGCGCGCCGCAGAACCAGTCGAGCCGGCCGATGACCGACTTGAGCTCGCCCGCCGTGAGCCCGTTCGGCAGGGTGAGCACCCGGCCCGGAAAGTCCGCCGCAAGGCGCGCCGCGAGGTCGCGGCAGGCGCGGGCGTCCGCCTCCGGGTGATCCTCGGCCACCGTGACGTGGGGAACGAGGAGGAGGCGGGCATCGCCGTCGGCGAGGATCGCGCGGGCGATCGCCTCGGCCGTCGCCCGGTAGTCGGCGGCGAGGCCGAAACGGGCGCGGGCGGCGGCCGCCTCGTTCCACAGGAGGCCGGAGACGTTGAGCCCCGCGACGGGCCCGGGCGCGCCGGCGAGCCACGCCGAGACCTCGGGCGGCAGGAGGGCCGCCGGCGAGCGCGGCGGCAGGAGGACGGCCATGTCGATGCCGGCGCGGTGGCGGGCGGGATCGAAGGCCCCGCCCAGAAGCTCCCTCAACGCCGACAGGCTGCGCCCGTCGCGGGTGAAGACGGCCTCGGCCGCCGCCAGGACGCGGGCGGCGCGGCGCCGGCGCGCGGCGTCGCGGAACGGGCCGATGGTCTGGGGCAGGAGCACGAGGCGCCGCCCAGCCGCGACGGCGAGCTCCTTCGGCAGCGTGATCGCCTCGAACCGGCGGGGGCCGTAAAGATCGGTGAAGCTGTCGCCGCCGGAGGCATCGAGCACGGTGCGGGCGGTGCGGATCGCCTCGGCCCGGGGGTTGCCCGCGCCGCCGAGGCGGGTGGCGAGGGCCACCGTCGCCAGGCAGTCGCCGCGCCACACCCGCCGCGTCGCGGAGATGCCGAGGCGCTCGACCGGGATCTCGCCGGAGCCGATCGCCCAGCGTTCGCGCCGCAACGTCCGCCCGTGGTCGACCACGGTGACGGGCCCGATGCCGCGGGCGGCGAGGCCGTGGACGAGGGCGTGGCAGAGCGCCGTGACGCCCTGGTTGGCGGTGTCGGGCGCGGCGCCGAACAGAAGGTCCATGGGTCGAGGGCTCCGTCAGCCGGCGGGACCGTCCCGTCCGGCGCCGTCCTCTTCCCATGGTCCGCCCCCGCGCGGGCGCGAGCGCACGGCGAGGCCCGGGGCACGGACGAGAGCCCCCCTGTACTTTCCGGTAGTGGCAATTCACCGGACAGGCACGATCCGGCGCACCCGCCACCGCCGCTGACGTTCCGCACGGCCCGACCTGTCTTCTGCCGCGCACCCGTCGTGGCCGCAGCACCATCATCCAAGGTTCGCCAACGTGCTGAAACGCGGCTTGAAGCTTCAATTGCGGCGGTCTCTTGACCGAAGCGTCGTTTCCGGCGCACGTCGCGGACGATCCGGGCGCACCGTCCGGATCGCCTCCGCCATCGCGAAGCGACGCGCCCGCCGGAAACCTGCCGTCCGCCATGACCGACG
>CAZJNX010000029.1:8956-15270 GCA_964547415.1 uncultured Hyphomicrobiales bacterium | reverse complement strand
CGTCTGCAGGTCCGCCCGCAGCGATTCGACGTACCCGATCACCGCCGCCGCGCGATCCGATGGTGCGCCCCGGCCGCGGACCCTTTTCCTCGATCGCCTGCGCACCGTGCTGTGCGCCCTCGTGATCCTCTACCACGCCGCCATCACGTACACCCCGCTCGAGGAGGGGTGGCCCCTCAACCTCGACACGGCGGGGCCCGCCCTGTCATGGGCGCTGCTGTTCTTCATATTCGTCAACCAGTCCTTCTTCATGGGGATGTTCTTTCTCATCGCCGGCTACTTCACGCCCGGCGCCGTGCGGCGGAAGGGCGTCGGGCCGTTCCTGCGCGACCGGCTCGTGAGGCTCGGCCTTCCCACCCTCGCTTTCCTTCTCGTCCTCGGGCCCCTCACCCTGGCCCTCGCCGCGACCGCCGCCGACGGCGTGCCGTTCTGGCCCGCCTTCTGGCACGCCATGACCGACGGCCGCCTGTGGGCCGGGCCCATGTGGTTCGCGATCGCGCTCATCCTGTTCTCGGCGGGCTACGCCCTCTTCGTGTCGATCGTCGGCGGCGCGCCGGAGGGGCGGGACGACGCCCCCCTGCCGGACTGGAAGCGGTGGCTCGCGGCCGCGCTCGGGGTCGGCGTCGTCTCGATGCTGGTGCGGCTCGCCGTCCCCATCGGCGGATCCGTCCCGGCCCTCGCGTTCCTCGACGACCTCGGCCTTCGCTACTTCGTGGCCGGCCTCGGCTACTTTCCGTCCTACGTCTTCCTGTTCGCCGTCGGCTGCGCGGCCGCGCGGCACCGCTGGCTGGAGCGGGTGGAGCGGCGGCACGCCCGGCTGTGGGGCACGGTGGCGCTGGGCGCCCTCGCCTTCACCACCTTCATGTTCTCCCTGTTCGGGCTCCACGCGGCCGGCCTCCTGCCTGCGCCGCCCGACTGGCTGAGGCCGTTCGCGGTCGCGGTGATCGTCCCGCTGGTGGAGCCGCTGATCGCCTGGGGGGCGATCGCCTGGCTCCTGTGGCGGTTCCGGACCCACGAAGCGACGGACGGCGGGCTCCTCGTCGTCGCCGGCCGGCAGGCGTTCGGCGCCTACATCGTGCACCCGCCGGTGCTCGTGGGCCTCGCAGCCCTGACGGCACCGTTCGGCCTTCCCGCCCTGCTGGCCTTCCCGCTGGTCGGGGCGCTCGCCGTCCTCGGCTCGTTCGGGATCGCCGCCCTCCTGCGCCGCAGCCGGGCGATCCGCGCCGTCGTGTGAGCGGCCGGACCGCCGGTGCGCCCGTGACGGCGGTGAAAGGCGCGATGGCCTGTCCCTCGGGATAGGTCGCGCATCCCTGCGGGCGTCGGCGCTGCCGTCTTGAACCGCCCCCCGCGGCAAGCGGATCGGCGATTGTCCGGGGGCCGGCGGACAGGGCCGGCGCGTCGTCAGACCCTTCCGACCGGGCGAACCCATGCCGACACATCCCCCTTCCGCGAGCGGCGCGCCGCCGCCACGCGTCCTCGCCGTCGCCTCGGGCGGCGGCCACTGGATCCAGCTGATGCGCCTGAGGCCCGCCCTCGGCGCGCACCGGACCGTCTACGCCTCCGTGGATCCGGCCGCCGCCGCCGACGTGGCGCCGGCCCCCTTCCGCACCATCCCGGACGCCAACCGGGACACCAAGCTGCGCCTTCTCCTCCTCACCCTGCGCCTCGCCGCCATCGTGATCGCGACGCGGCCCCAGGTGGTCGTCACCACCGGCGCCGCGCCGGGCTACGTGGCCATCCGCCTCGCCAGGCTGATCGGCGCGCGCACCATGTTCATCGACAGCGTGGCGAACGCCCGGGAGCTGTCCCTGTCGGCCCGCCTCGCCGAGGCCCACGCCGACCGCCTCCTCACCCAGTGGCCCGAGGTCGCCGCCCGCACGGGCGCCGACTACTCCGGCTCCGTCTTCTGACGCCCGTCCCGGAGAGCCCGCCATGAACGTCTTCCTCACCGTCGGGACCCAGCTTCCGTTCGACCGCCTCGTCGCCGCGGTCGATGCCTGGGCGGCCGAGAACCCGGGACACGACGTCCTCGCCCAGGTGGCGGGCGGCGCCTACGCGCCCCGCCACTTCGGGACCGTCGGCACCCTGCCGCGGGACGCCTTCCTGCGCGCGGTGGAGGCGGCGGACGTGGTGGTGGCCCACGCCGGGATCGGCTCGCTCCTCACTGCCCTCGACGCGGGCAAGCCCCTCGTGGTGATGCCGCGCCGGGCCGACCTCGGCGAGCACCGCAACGACCACCAGGCGGCGACGGCGGCCGAACTCGCCCGCTTCTCGAGCGTCTCGGTGGTCCACGACGGCGCGGCGCTCGCCACCGCCCTCGCGGCCGCGGGCGGCGCGCCCGCGGGCCCGTCGGCGGCATCCGGAGCCGCCTCGCCGGAGCTCCTCGCCGCCGTCGCCCGCTTCATCGACGGGGCCGCGCCGCGCCAGGCCGCCCCCACCAGCGTCGGGAGGGCGGCCGATGCTGTCTCCTGACCGCCTGCCCCACCGGGTCCCCCGGGCGAGCGTGATCGTGCCCGCCCACGACGAGGCGGCGGTGATCGGCCGCTGCCTCGCGGGTCTGCGCGCCGGGATCGAGAGCGGCGTCTTCGAGGTGATCGTGGTGGCGAACGGCTGCACCGACCGCACGGCCGAGCTCGCCCGCCGCTTCCACCCGGACGTCGTCGTCATCGAGATCGCCACGCCCGGCAAGGCGAACGCCATGGAGGTAGGCCGCGCCGCCGCGCGCGCCGACATCCACGTCCACTGCGATGCGGACCTCGAGGTGGACACGCGGGGGATCCGCGCGCTCATCGCGCCGCTGGAGCGGGGCGAGGCCCTCGCCGCCTGCGGCGTCATGGAGGTGGAGACCCTCGGCGCGACGTGGCCCGTGCGCGCCTTCCACCGGGTGTGGGCGCTCAACCCCTACTTCGACGCCGGGAAGTTCGGCGGCCTGTTCGCCCTGTCCGCAGAAGGGCGCCGCCGCGTGGGCAGCTTCGGCGGCCACATCGCCGACGACGAGCACGCCCGCCGCAGCTTCGCGCCCCACGAGCGGGCGCTCGTGCCCGAATGCCGCTTCGTCGCCCGCGCGCCCGCCACCCTCGGCGACCTCTTCCGCGTGCGCCGGCGCTGCCGCCGCGGCACCGTCCGCCTCGATCCGCCGCGGGACGGGGCGCCGCCCGCCGCCCTCGTCCTGGCCCGCCGCCTCGCCGTCCGGCCCGGCCTGTGGGGCGACGCCCTCGTCTACCTCGCCGTCACGCTCGCCGTCCGCCTTTCCGTCGCCTGCGAGCGGCGCCCGCCCGACCGGTGGGAGCGGGACGAGAGCGCCCGCACCGCCGCCCGCACCGAAGGAGAACGGCGATGACCACCGGCGAGGCCCTAGGCGAGACCGCCCGCCCCGCGGAGGTCGTGACGCCGATCGCCCCCCACCTCCACGAGGTGGGCCGCTTCATCGAGCCCGAGGAGGAGGCCGGCTTCGATCCGATCGGCCTCGTCCTGCGCCTCATGCGCGGGCGCTGGCTCGCCATGATCGGGACCGCGATCGTCTTTGCCGGCCTGTTCGCGACGGCGGGCTGGTTCGCCACCAGCCCCGACTACGAGAGCCGCTCGATCATCCGCATCTCCGCCCGCGAGCCCTCGATCCTGTTCTCCAGCGGCGACGACAGCCGCCTGAAGCTCTTCAACGCCTTCGTCAGGGGCGAGGCCACCTTCGTCGCCTCCCGCCCGGTGATGGAGCGCGCCGCCGCGATCATCGCCGCCGACCTGCCGGCGGGCGCCGAGGCCCCGAGCCCGCTCGCCCTGTCCCAGTCCGTCGGCGTCCAGCGCAAAGACGCCCTCGTCATCGTGACGGCGACCGGCCCCGACGGACCGTCGGCGGCCCGGCGGGTCAACGCGGTGGTGCGGGCCTACCAGGCCCTCCACGCCGAGAACGAGTCCCGCCGCTACGGTTACCGGGAGAGCGAGCTCGCCGCCCGCGAGCGGAGCCTCTACGCCCGCCTCGTGGAGATCGACGGGCGCACCCTCGCCGTCGGGGGCGAGTACGGTGCCACCTCCCTCGCCAAGGCCCACATCGCCAAGGTGAGCCAGATCGAGGCCCTCGAGACGCGGCGGGACGAGGTGCGCGCGGCCCTCGTCTCCCTGGAGGCGTCCGGCAAGGACGGGGACGTGGACACGGGCGACGACCTCATCAAGCGCTCGATTCTCCTCGACCGCGGCCTCGCCGACCTCAACTACGACAAGGCCCGGCGGGAGGCCGAGCTCGCGGCCCTCCTCGTGCGCTACCAGGACAAGCACAAGCCGGTGATCGCCAAGCGGGCCGAGATCGCCATCGTCGACGAGGCGATCGCGGCGCGGCGGGAGCAGATCGTCACCCTCGCCCGGACCGGCGCCCTCACCGATGCGGAGGCGAGCGACGAGCAGACCGTGGAGGAGATCCGCGCCCTCCTCGCCAAGATGGAGGCGGACCTCGAGGAGGCGCGGACGGCCGCCCGCGGCCTCAACGAGAAGCGCATCGAGCTCACCTTCCTCGAGGAGGAGCGGCACGAGGTCCGCCGGATGCTGGACGAGACGCGGCGCGCCCTCGACGTGGTGCGCACGGAAAGCCGCAACGCCCTGCCGGGCATCATCGAGGTGATGAGCGACGGCGCCGTGCCCGAGGCGCCGGCCGACGACATGCGCCTCATCCTCGCGGGCGCTGGCGGGATGGCCGGCGCCGGTTTCGCCGCCTTCCTGTTCCTCGCCGCCGGTTTCCTGTCCGGGCGGCTGCGCTGGAGCGACGACCTCGGCCGCGTCGCCGACCGCTTCCGCCTGGTGGCGGTGGAGCGGCACGCGGGCCGGCGGCGCCGGCGGAGCGGGGAGGCGGACGCGGCGGCGGAGGCGAAGACCTGCGCCAACCGGCTGCGCAACGCCATCCAGCTCCATCCGGCCCGGCGCCCCGTGCCGGCCGGCCGGGGGCGTGTGGTGCTCGTGACGGCGGCCGCGGGCGCAGCCCCCGTCCGCCAGTCCCTGGCGCTCGCGGAGAGCTTTTCCCGCAGCGGCCTCGACACCCTCGTGGTCGATGCGGACCTTGCCGACCGCGCCCTCACGGAGGCGACCGGAACGGCGGGCGCGCCGGGCTTCCGGGAGGCGGTGGCTTCGGCCGCCCGTCCGGTGGCGCCGGTCGTCACCGAGACGGGCCTCAAGGTGCTCCCCGGCGGCGACGGAGGCGTGGTGGACGCGGGCTCCGTTTCGCTTCCGGCGGTGCGCGCGGCGCTGTCGGAGCTGTCCCGTCGCCACGAGGTGGTGATCGTCCACGGCGGCGGCGCGCCGAACGCCCTCCTGCGCGAGCTCGTCGCCTCCGAGTCGGACCTTGCGGTCGTCGTGGCGATGCGGGGCGAGGCCCGTGCCGCGGTGGAGCGCACCGCGCGCCGCATGGACGACCTGTCCCGCAACGGCACGGTGCTCTTGTTCGCGGACGCCCGCCGGGGCGACCCCGCCCTGTCCACCTGATCGGCGGGACGCGCCGGCCTGGTCGCAGGAGGCTTCGGCCGGAGGCCATCACCGCGCGCACGCTCCCCGGGCGAACCCTCCCCCGGGAGGACGGCGGGCCGGTCCCGCCCCGTCCGCCGGCGCCGAGCCGACCCCGTCGCCATGGCGCGCCCGACCCGCCCGGCGACCGGCGTCGCGGCCCTTCGCCACCCCGGCTTCGCCGCTCGATCCGCAACGGCGGAAGGATCGCCTCGCGCGGCCTTTCGCCCGGCGACCGGTTTCGCGGAGATCGGCGCGCGGTGTGTCCGCCGGATCCGTGGCGCCCGCTCCCTGCCTCGCGCATCGCCGCTTCGGCCCCGCGGTGAGCGCGCGTCGGGACGGCCGCGGCCTCCTGGCCGCCCCAGATGATGCGGGCCATCCAGTGGACCTCGGAGCTCGGATCAGGTCGGTGCGGTGGCTTGCAGGAGTGTCCGGCCGCTCCCGTGGCTTCCGCGGCGCCGATCCGCGGGCGCGCCCGCTCCCTGCCTCGGGCATCGCCGCTCCGGCCCCGCGGCGGGCGCGCGTCGGGACGGCCGCGGCCTCCTGGCCGCCCCAGATGATGCGGGCCATCCAGTGGACCCCGGAGCTCGGATCAGGTCGGTGCGGTGGCTTGCAGGAGCGTCCGGCGCGGCGTCCGCGCCGGAACGGTCGGACGCAAGGGCACGGGAGGCGTGCGCGGTGGGTCCGGCCGCTCCCGTGGCTTCCGCGGCGCCGATCCGCGGGCGCGCCCGCTCCCTGCCTCGGGCATCGCCGCTCCGGCCCCGCGGCGGGCGCGCGTCGGGACGGCCGCGGCCTCCTGGCCGCCCCAGATGATGCGGGCCATCCAGTGGACC
>CAZJNX010000029.1:0-8856 GCA_964547415.1 uncultured Hyphomicrobiales bacterium | reverse complement strand
CGCGGCGTCCGCGCCGGAACGGTCGGACGCAAGGGCACGGGAGGCGTGCGCGGTGCGTCCGGCCGCTCCCGCGGCTTCCGCGGCGCCGATCCGCGGGCGGCGCCCGCTCCCTGCCTCGGGCATTGCCGCTCCGGCCCCGCGGCGAGCGCGCGTCGGGACGGCCGCGGCCTACTGGCTCGCCCAGATGATGCGGGCCATCCAGTCGACCTCGGAGCGGGGCAGGACGAGGTCGCCGTGGGCCGGGTTCACGGCGTGGAGCGCCAGCACGTCGTCGGAGAGGGACGACAGGACCTTGACGAGAACGTCGTCCCGCGTCTTGACGACGACGCGGTGGCCCGGCTCCACGGGCGCCACCATCGAGATGACGAGCGTGGTGCCGTGGTGGAAGACCGGCTCCATGGAATCGCCGTGGACGGTGAGGGCGTAGACGGGCTGCTCGTCCGGCGCGAGGAGGGTGATCTCCCGGTCCGGCGCGGGCTCGACGCGGCCGGCCGAGACGGTGCCGGTGAGGCCGCCCGCCCGCGCCTCGCCGAGGAGAGGGATCGGCAGCGCGTCCTCCTCCCGGCCGCGGGCCTCCTCCGGCGCCATGGCGGCGAACAGGTCCGCCGCGCTGGCGTTGGTGGCCTTCAGGATCTTCGATATGCTCTCCGTCGACGGCCAGCGGGGACGGCCGTCGGCGGCGAAGCGCTTGGACTTGTTGAAGGTGGTCGGGTCGAGGCCGGCACGGCGGGCGAGGCCGGACGGCGTCATGTTGTTCTGCCGCGCCAGCCGGTCGATAGCCGCCCACACGCCCTGGTGCGTCAGCATCGGAGCCGTCGGACGGCGGGGGCCGGTCGTGTCTTCGGCGTCTTGCGGGGTGAGCGACATGGGAGGGCCGGGGCGCGTCGTGTTTACTCGGTGTCCGGATCGTGGCTGTCTCTACGGAGCCATCGTCCCGTCGTCATCATTCTGCGTCCTTATGTCACGATAACGAGGCGCCATGTCCAGAGCCAGCGGCACCGTCTGCTACAAGATCCTGCGGGCGGACGAACATCGCGCCTTCCTCGACACGGGGCGTTTCGACGGCTCCCCGGTGGACCGCGCGGACGGGTTCGTCCACCTGTCGTCCCCGCACCAGGTACGGGAGACGGCCGCGCGGCACTTCGAGGGGGAGGACGGCCTCGTCCTCGTGGCGGTGGCGGCGGAACGGCTGGGCGCGGCCCTCCGCTACGAGCCGTCGCGGGGTGGCGACCTGTTTCCCCATCTTTACGGCCCGCTCCTAAGGGATCACGTGATCGACGAGACGCCGCTGCCTCTTCGGGACGGGCGCCACGCCTTCCCCGACGACGTTCCCTGAGCCGCGCGCCACGACACCCCACCGCGCGCCACGAGGCCCCGCCACGACGCCCCGCCGCGCGCCCCGGCCCGCGGCGTCCCGCCCGCCGGGCGGCGCCCATCCGAGACCCCGAATGGCCAGCATCGCCACCTTCGCACACAAGGCTTTCCTGAGGCTGGAGCCGGAACGGGCTCACCGGCTGACCCTGAAGGCGCTCGCCGCCGGCGCCTTCCCCCGCGCCCCCGCGCCGCCGGCCTGCCTCGCCACCCGCCTGTTCGGCCGCGAGATCGTCTCGCCCGTCGGCATCGCCGCGGGCTTCGACAAGAACGCCGAGGTGCCCGACGCCCTGATGACGGCCGGGTTCGGGTTCGTGGAGGTCGGAACCGTCACGCCCCGCCCCCAGGCGGGCAACCCGCAGCCGCGGGTGTTCCGCCTCGCGGAAGACCGGGCGATCGTGAACCGGCTCGGCTTCAACGGGGAGGGGCTCGAGGCGGTGGTCGCCCGCCTCGTCGCCCGCAAGGCGCGGGGGCTGCCCGCCACCGGCGCGGTCGGCGTCAACATCGGCGCCAACCGGGACAGCGCGGATCGCGTCGCCGATTACGTGATCGGTTACCGTGCCCTCGCCCCTTACGCGGACTACGTCACCGTCAACGTCTCCTCGCCCAACACGCCGGGGCTCAGGACCCTGCAGGGCGAGGAGGCGCTCGAGACGCTCCTGTCCGCCCTCGACGACGCGCGGGCCGGGATGGACGCGGCGGCGCCGCTCGTCCTCAAGGTGGCGCCGGACGTGTCGGTCGAGGCGATCCACGCCATCGCGGCGGCCGTCCGGCGGCACGCGGTGGACGGCCTCGTGGTGTCGAACACGACCGTGGACCGGCCGCCCGACCTCCTGTCGCCGGCCGCGCGCGAGGCGGGGGGGCTGTCGGGCCGGCCGCTGTTCTGCCGGTCCACCGCGGTGCTCGCCCGCTTCGCGACGGCGCTGGGGCCGGGCTTTCCGATCATCGGGGTGGGCGGCGTGTCGGACGGGGAGACGGCGTTCCAGAAGATCGCCGCGGGTGCCTCGGCCGTGCAGCTCTACACCGGCCTCGTCTACGGCGGGCCGGCGCTCGCCGCCGGCATCCACCGGCGGCTCGCGGGCGCCCTCGCCGACCGCGGCTTCGCGCGGCTGGAGGACGCCGTCGGCAGCGGCCGCGAGGCGTGGGCCGGGATCCCCCTCCTGCCGGTGGAGACGGCCTGAGCCATCAGGCCGCCGTCAGGCGCGGCTCCACCAGGCGGCGGTTGAGGAGGAGTTCGGCGATCTGCACCGTGTTGAGGGCGGCGCCCTTGCGCAGGTTGTCCGACACCACCCACATGGCGAGGCCGTTGTCCACCGTCGGGTCCTCGCGGATGCGGCTGATGTACGTCGCGTCCTCGCCCGCCGCCTCGTAGGGGGTCACGTAGCCGCCCGGTTCGCGCTTGTCGACGACGAGACAGCCCGGCGCCTCCCGAAGGATCTCCCGCGCATCGTCCGCCGACAGCTCGTCCTCGAGCTCCAGGTACACGGCCTCGGCGTGGGAGATGAACACCGGCACCCGCACGCAGGTGGCGATCACCTTGATCTTCGGGTCGAGGATCTTCTTCGTCTCCACCACCATCTTCCACTCTTCCTTGGTGGAGCCGTCCTCCATGAAGGCGTCGATGTGGGGGATGAGGTTGAACGCGATCCGCTTGGTGAACTTCTTGTTCTCGATCGGGTCGGAGACGTAGACGGCGCGGGTCTGGGCGAACAGTTCGTCCATCCCCTCCTTCCCGGCGCCCGAGACGGACTGGTAGGTGGCGACCGACACGCGGCGGATGCGGGCGCGGTCGTGGATCGGCTTCAGCGCCACCACGAGCTGGGCCGTGGAGCAGTTCGGATTGGCGATGATCCGCTTCTTCGTGAAGCCGTCGATGGCGTCGGGGTTCACCTCGGGCACGACCAGCGGAACGTCCGGGTCCATGCGGAAATGGGACGAGTTGTCGATGACGACGGCGCCCGCCGCGGCGATCCTCGGCGCCCACTCGGCCGAGACGGCCCCGCCCGCCGACATCAGCGCGAGGTCCACCCTCGAGAAGTCCACGTGCTCGATCGCCTCCACCGACAGGGTGGCGTCGCCGAAGCTCACGTCCACGCCCTGGCTGCGGCGGGAGGCCACCGCGATCACCTCGTCGGCCGGAAAGCCGCGCTCGGCGAGGATGTCCAGCATCTCCCGCCCCACGTTGCCGGTGGCACCCACCACCGCGACGACGTAGCCCATCGTCCACTCCTCCGGGATCGCCCGGTCCATTCGGGGTTCGGGCGGCCCCGGCGAACGGGGTCCGGCGCACGGGGCCGGGCGCGGGGGCCGCATCGTTGCCCGGCACGTAGACCGTGCGGGCCGGCCTGTCCAGCGCCCGGCCTCAGCGGGCGGGTGGCCCGCTCTGCGCGACGGCCTCCGCGGGTTCGCCGGCCGCCGGCTCGTCCCGGATGAGAAGGGCGAGGAGGGCGATGCCCGCCATCGCCGGCAGGACGGCGCCGAAGGCGTCCGCGGGGTCGGCGAAGAAGGCCGACGCCGCCGATCCCAGGATGCCGCCCGTCAGCTGGAAGAAGCCGAGGAGGGCGCTCGCCGACCCCGCGATGGAGGGGAAGGGGGCCATCGCCGCCCCCGTCGCCCCCGGCATCACGAGGGCGATCCCGAGCATCCAGATCGCGACCGGCGCCATCGTCCCCGCCACCGACACGGTGCCCGTGAGTGGCGTGAGGAGGGCGAGACAGGCCGCGAGGGCGACGGCGCCGACCCCCGCGTGCATCAGCGGCCGGGCCGGGAAGCGCACGAGCAGGCGGTGGACCAGCACCGTCGACAGGATGTAGGCGCCGCTCTGCACCAGCATGGCGAGGGCGAAGCCGAACGGCCCCAGACCGACCGCCCCGATGAGCAGGAACGGGATGATGGCGCTCGCCGTGTGGAGGCCCCCGACGGCGATCGCCATCAGGATGCTCGGCCGCAGGAACGCCGCCGACCCCAGCACCGTGCGCCAAGCCGGCAGCAGGCGGCGCGGATCGACCGCGCGGCGGTCGGGCGCCCGGTTGCTCTCCGGAATGAGGAAGAAGAAGAGCGCGAGGAGGAGGAGGCCGTAGCCGACCATCACGCCGAAGACGGCGTTCCAGCCGAACAGGGTGAGCGCGACGGCGCCGATCCCGGGCGAGACGGTGGGCGCCACGGCCAGCATCATGCCGATGAGGTTGTAGAGCCGCGCCGCCGCCTCGCCGGTGAAGCCGTCCCGCACGATGGCGCGGCTGACGGCGAGGCCCGGCGCAGCCCCGAAGCCCTGGACGAAGCGGGCGGCGATCAGCGCCTCCATGGTGGGCGCGAACGCGCACGCGAGGCTCGCCACCACGTAAAGGCCGAGGAAGCCGAGGGTGACGGGCCGGCGGCCGAAGGCGTCCGACAGGGGGCCGGCCACCAGCTGCGCCACGGCGAGGCCGACGAAGAAGGCCGTCATGGTGAGCTTGGCGGCGGCCTCGGTCGAGCCGAAGCTCTCGGCCATCGCCGGCAGCGCCGGGGTGTAGAGGACGATCCCGACCGGCCCGAGCGCCACCATCAGCCCGCCGACGAGGGCGATGCGGCGGGCGCTCAAGGTCTTCGTTTCCACGGTGATGCTCTTCCCCGGTGCCGGCGGATGGTACGCGGCCAGCGCCCCGCCCGTCACCCGCCCCGGCCCCCGGGATGGCTGGGGTGCGGCGTGTGCATGACGCAGACCGCGGACGCCGACGCCCTTTGACAAGCGGGCCGGCGGGCGGTCAATTCCAGCGCGAAACCGGGCGGCGCCTCGCGCGCCCCGGCAAGGCGAGGAGGCGCTGTTGCGGGTCGAACCCGGACGGACCCTGCACCGGCCGGCGGGCCGGGACCCTGTGCCGCAGGCGCGTGGCGCCGTCGGTGGCGGGGCGATCCGGCGAGGGGCGGCGGCCGCGGCGCGCCCTCCCGCCGGACCGTCCGGCGCGCGCACCTGAACCGTCATGGCCGGGAACGCGACGCCCACGGTCTACGGACCGAACGACCGCCCGCCCTTCTCCCTGACCCTGTCCAACGCCCTCCAGCACGCCGGCGTGCTGACCGCGATCAACGTCGCCTACCCGGTGCTCGTCCTCGACGCCCTCGGGGACGGCGCACCCGACAGCGACCGCTTCGTGGGCCTCGCCTTCCTCGTCATCGGGATCGGGACCATCGTCCAGGCGCTCAGGGTGGGGCCGATCGGCTGCGGCCTCCTCGTCCCGGCCACCTTCACCGCGGCCTACCTTCCCGGCACGCTGATGGCGGCCGAGAAGGGCGGGCTGCCCCTGATCGCGGGCATGCTCATGGTGGCGGGCGCCACCCAGATCCTCGCGGGCCTCCTCGTCCGTCGCTTCCGCCATTTCGTCAGCGTGGAGCTGTCGGGCGTCGTGATCATCGTGATCGGGCTCATCCTGGGGCTCGTGGGCTTCCGCCTCGTCTTCTCCCTCGACACGGCCGGCTACCCGAAGGACGTGGACGACGCGGACCCGCTGCTCGGCGGCATCGTGCTCGCCGTGATGGTGCTGTCGGCGGTCTATCTGCCGGGGCGGCTCAAGACGCTCGCCGCCCTCGTCGGGCTCGCCGCGGGCCTCGTCCTCGCGCCCCTGTTCGGCGCCATCGACCCGGCGGCCGTCGCGGCGGAGGCGACCGCCGCCCCGTTCGGCGTTCCGGTGCCCTTCTTCCCGGTGCCCGCCTTCGACCTCGCCCTCCTGCCCGAGTTCCTGGTGGCGGGGATCGCCTGCGCGCTGAGGGCGGCGGGCGACGTGACGACGGCCGAACGGGTGGCCGACCCGCGCTGGAAACGGCCCGACTACGGGCGCATCATGGGCGGCATCGTCGCCGACGGGACGGTGACCCTCGCCTCGGGCGCCATGGGCTCGCTCGGCGCCAACACCTTCTCGGCGAGCGTCGGCCTGTCGGCCCAGTCGGGCGTCCTGTCCCGGCAGGTCGCCTGGGCCACCGGCCTCATCCTCGTCGTGATGGCCGTCCTGCCGCCGGTCAGGGGCGCCGCCCTCCTGGTGCCGCCGGAGGTGTCGGGCGCGATCCTGATGTTCGCCGCCGCCTTCATCGTGGTGAACGGCTTTCTCGTGGTCGGCTCCCGCGCCCTGGACAACCGGCGGATCCTCGTCGTCGGCTTCTCCCTCACCCTCGCGGTGGCGCAGGGCACGTTCGCCAACTTCTTCCAGAACCTGCCGCCGGTCGTGGAGACGCTGACCCGCTCGGGCCTCACCGTCGCCATCACGACCGCGATCGTTTTGACCCTCATCCTCGGCATCGGCCGGCAGCGCGGCATGCGCGCGGCTGTCCTGCCGGCCGAGCGGGAGGCGGTGCTCGCCTTCGCGGACGAGGCGGCCGGCCGGCTCGGCATCGACCGGGACGCGGCCTACCGCATGAAGCTGGTGCTGGAGGAGGTGTCGGAGTCGGTGAACGAAGCCGGCCACGGGCTCCGGGAGATGGACGTGGAGATCTCCGCGAGCCCGGAGAAGGTCGTCCTCGAGATCGAGACCGCGACGTCCGCGCCGGTCGTGGCGGCGGCCGGCCCGGTCGGCCTCCCGGCGGGACTCGACGACATCGAGGACGTGGACGCCTTCATCACCGCCGTCCGTCGCCGCCTCGTCGCGGGCCGTGCCGACGAGACCGCCGTGCGCCGCCACCCCGGCGGGGGCGAGACGCTGACCTTCGTGTTCGACCAGTAGCGACGGCGCCTTTCGATCCGCCGTCCCGTCGGGCGTTGCGGGCGCGTGCAGGGGCGCCCCGCCCCCGGTGGCGTGCATGGATGCCGGCAGACCGCGAAGAGGGGAATGTCCGGCCTTCGCCGGCCGCGACGGCATGGGCGCCCGGGGGCTTGCGCCCCGTGCCCCGATCCCGAGGGACGGCGGGGGCACGAGCGGCCTCGGCGCTCGGCTCCGGCGACCGGCGGAAGACGGACGCCCCGCCGTGGCGCACCCGCTCACCGGCCGCGGCCCGCGGTCACGAAAGCGCGCGGGTCCCGCCAAGCGGGTTGCCAGGCGGCGGACATAAAGATATCTTTATATCCGGCTGGACGGAGGTGGCGTGCCGCGTCGCCCCGCCGGCGTCTCTTCCCACGAACGGGCGGGCGGGATGCAACAGGGAATTTCCTTCGACAGGATCGGGCTCGACGAGCTGGTGGCGGCGCTGCGGGCGGCCGGCGAGCCGACGCGGCTGCGCGTCCTTTCCCTCCTCGCCCAGGGCGAGCTGTCGGTGAAGGACCTCACCACCATCCTCGGGCAGAGCCAGCCGCGCATCTCCCGCCACCTGAAGCTGCTCGTCGAGGCGGGCCTGGTGGAGCGCTCGGCCGAGGGCGCCTTCGCCTACTACCGCCTCGCCGACACGGTGGCGGGCGCCGCCAAGGCCGCCCCGCTCCTCGCCCTCCTGGACCGCGCGGATCCCCTCGTCCAGCGCGACCGGGAGCGGCTCGAGGAGGTCCGCCGCGCCCACGCCGAGCAGGCCGCCCACTACTTCGCCATGAACGCCGGCGAGTGGGACCGCATCCGCACGCTCCACGTGCCGGAGGCGGCCGTCGAGGCGGCCATGCGCGAGATGGTCGGGGAGCGCCGCTTCCGCGAGATGCTCGACCTCGGCACCGGCACCGGGCGGATGCTCGCCCTGTTCGCCGGGCTCTACGACCGCGCCGTCGGGGTGGACGCCTCCGCGCCCATGCTGTCGGTCGCAAGGTCGAACCTCCAGCGGGAGGGGAACCGCAACGCGCGCCTCCTCCACGGGGACATCTACGGCGTCAACCTGCCGAAGGGCCGGTTCGACCTCGTGACCATCCACCAGGTCCTGCACCACCTCGCCGAGCCCGGCCGGGCGATCGCCGAGGCCGCCCGGGTGCTGAGACCTGGCGGGCGCCTCCTCGTGGTGGACTTCGCGCCCCACGAACTCGAGGAGCTTCGCACCCGCTACGCCCACCGCCGGCTCGGCTTCTCCCGCGAGGAGGTGCTCGGCTGGCTCGAGGCGGCGGGCCTTCACAGCGTCGAGACGCGCGATCTCGTGCCCGAGGGCGGCGCCGACGGCGAGCTGACGGTCACCCTGTGGCTCGCCCGCGACCCGCGGATCGAGATCGCCGACACCGAAACTTCAGAGATGACGGGAGAGCTGGCATGAACGAGAGGCCGACCATTTCGACCGAGAATGCCGAGGAGGGCCGCCCGCTCTCCGTGTCGTTCGAGTTCTTCCCGCCCAAGAACGAGGCGATGGAACGAACCCTTTGGGACACGATCCAGCGGCTCGAGCCCCTCGCGCCCCGCTTCGTGTCCGTGACCTACGGCGCGGGCGGCTCCACCCGCGAGCGGACCCACCGCACGGTGCGCCGCATCGCGAAGGAGACGAGCCTGACGGCCGCCGCCCACCTCACCTGCGTCGCCGCCACCCGGGCGGAGGTGGACGAGGTGATCCGCGACTACTGGGAGGCGGGCGTGCGCCACATCGTGGCGCTGCGCGGCGACATGCCGGACGGGCCGGGCACGC
>CAZJNX010000028.1:16918-27360 GCA_964547415.1 uncultured Hyphomicrobiales bacterium | reverse complement strand
GATCGGCGGCTCGGCCCACCTCGCCGCCGCCCACCTGTCCGACCCGCCCGGCGCCCTCGCCCACCTCGACCGGATCGAGCGGGCCGTGGAGGGGGCGAGCGCCCTCGTCGGCCGCCTCCTGTCCCTCGGCCGGCGGGAGCGGGCGGCGGCGCTCGTGGACGTGGCGGCCGTCGTCGCCGAGGCCGCCGCCCTCGCCCGCAACGTGATGCCCGCGGGGGTCGAACTCCTCGTGGACGCGCCAGCGGGGGCGGAGGCGGTGGCGGACGCGACCGAGCTGTCCCAGATCGTCCTCAACCTCCTCATCAACGCCCGCGACGCCATCGGCGGCGCGGGCGGGACCGTGCGCGTCGCCGTGGCCTCCGGCCCGGCCCCGGGGGAGGAGGCGCGGGCAACGGCGGTCCACGCCGGCCGGGTGTCGCGGGGCACGGTGGCCGGGGGGGTGCCGTCCGTCACGATCGTTGTGGAGGACACGGGGAAGGGGATGGACGCCGACACGCTCGCCCGGGCCTTCGAGCCCTATTTCACCACCAAGGGATCGGCCGGGACGGGCCTCGGCCTCGCCGTGGCCGCCAGCATCGTGAAGGCCTCGGGCGGGTCGATCGCCGTCGGCTCCACGCCCGGGCGCGGCACCGCCTTCCGCATCGTCCTGCCGGCGCGCCCGCCGGACGGGCTCGCGCGCCCCGTCCCCGCCCGCGAGGCGCCGCCGGCGGTGGACCTGTCCGGTCGTCTCGTCCTCGCCGTCGACGACGACGCGGACGCGCTCGCCGTCGTCGTCGCCCTCCTCGAGGCCGCGGGCGCGGAGGTGGCCGCCGCCGACCACCCTGAGGACGCCATCGAGATCCTCGCCGAGCACCCGGAGAGCTTCTCCCTCCTCCTCACCGACTACGAGATGCCCGGGCTCGACGGAAAGGCCCTCGCCGAGCGGGCCCGCACCCTCGCCCCCTCGCTCCCCATGGTCCTCCAGACGGGCCTCCACCCGGACGATCCGCGCCTCCTCGACGCCCGGCCCCATTTCGCCGCCGTCATCCTGAAGCCCGTGGACGCCCGCTCGCTCGCCGCCGCCCTCCTCGCCGCCGGGCTCGCCGAACCGCCTTCCCGCGCCACCTGACGTTGGAGTTTCGCGATCGTCCCGTTACAAAGGCCGACCGGGACCGTATTGCGGTCCCGCTCACCAGGGGCCGACCGACGGGCAATGAAGATCCTCCTTGCCGACGACCACACGCTCATCCGCGAGACCATCGGCGCCTTCCTCGCGGGCGAGGAGAGCGACTTTCGCGTCGTCACCGCCGCGACGGTCGACGAGGCGCTGGAGGCGGTCGCCACGCGCGGGCCCTTCGACGTCATCCTCCTCGACTACAACATGCCCGGCATGAACGGCTTTTGCGGCCTCGAGCGGGTGCGGGAGGCGGCCCCCGAGAGCCCGGTCGCGATCCTGTCGGGCACCGTCACCCGCACCTTCGCGGACGAGGCCATGGAGGCGGGGGCGTCCGGCTTCATCCCGAAGACGCTGCCCGCCAAGTCCATGGCGCGGGCGATCCGCTTCATGGCCATGGGCGAGCGCTACCTGCCGGTGGACCTCGCCGACGCGCCCGAAGCGGACGAGCCTGCGCTCCTGAAGCGCCTCACCGAGCGGGAGCGGCAGGTGCTCGAAGGGCTGTGCCGCGGCCTCGCCAACAAGGAGATCGCCCGCGAGCTCGACCTCCAGGAGGTGACGGTGAAGCTCCACGTGAAGACGCTGTGCCGCAAGCTCGAGGCGCGCAACCGCACCCAGGCCGCCATCATCGCCAAGGAGGCGGGGCTGTTCTGAGGCGCCCTCGCGGCCCGCGCCGCTTCCTTGCGCGGCCCGTCCCGGCGGTGCTAACGAGCCGCACCGTTC
This sequence comes from uncultured Hyphomicrobiales bacterium, assembly GCA_964547415.1. GTDB lineage: Bacteria > Pseudomonadota > Alphaproteobacteria > Rhizobiales > Amorphaceae > CAZJNX01. The sequence goes on along the minus strand of CAZJNX010000028.1, from coordinate 25,484 downwards.
CAAGACCCGAGAGGCTTCTTCGATGTCGGTCGATGTCGACACCGTCAGGCGCGTGGCCCACCTCGCCCGCATCGCCATCGACGAGGAGGCGGCGGGCCGCCTCACCGCCGAGCTCAACGCCATCATCGGCTTCGTGGACGAGTTGTCCGAGGTGGACGTGGCGGGCGTGGAGCCCATGACCGCCGTCGTCGACGTGCCGCCGAGGATGCGGGCCGACGCGGTGACGGACGGCGGGATCCGCGACGCGGTCCTCGCCAACGCGCCCGAGGCGGCCGACGGCTTCTTCGTCGTGCCGAAGGTGGTGGAATGAGGGCGCTCGCCCGCCGCTCCGCCCCCGTCCGCCGTCCCGCGTGAGGCTTATCGTGTCCGACCTTCTCGCCCTCGACCTCGCCGCCGCCCGCAAGGGCCTCGCCGACAAGGCCTTCTCCGCCGCCGAGCTCGCCGAGGCCTATCTTTCCGCGATCGCCGCGCGGGCGGACCTCAACGCCTACATCGCCGTGACGCCGGAGCGGGCGCGCGCCATGGCCGCCCGCTCGGACGAGCGGATCGCGCGCGGCGAGGCCCGTCCCCTCGAAGGCATCCCCCTCGGCATCAAGGACCTCTTCTGCACGGAGGGCGTCGCCACCACGGCGGGCTCGCGAATCCTCGAGGGCTTCGTGCCGCCTTACGAATCCACCGTCACGCAGAACCTGTGGGACGCGGGGGCGGTCCTCCTCGGCAAGCTCAACCTCGACGAGTTCGCCATGGGCTCGTCCAACGAGACGAGCGCGTTCGGCGCGGCCCTCAACCCCTGGGGCGCCCTCACCGGGCAGGCGCTGGTGCCCGGCGGCTCCTCCGGCGGCTCGGCGGCGGCGGTCGCCGCGCGGCTGTGCCTCGCCGCCACCGGCACCGACACCGGCGGCTCCATCCGCCAGCCCGCCGCGCTCACCGGCACGGTCGGCCTCAAGCCCACCTACGGGCGCTGCTCGCGCTACGGGATCGTCGCCTTCGCCTCCTCCCTCGACCAGGCCGGCCCCATCACCCGCACCGTCCGGGACGCGGCGATCATGCTGTCGGCGATGGCGAGCGTGGACCCGCGCGATTCCACCAGCGTCGACGTCCCGGTGGACGACTACGAGGCCGCCCTCGAGGAGCGGGTCCGGGGCCGTCGCATCGGCATCCCGAAGGAGTACCGGGTGGAGGGGATGCCGCCCGAGATCGAGAGCCTGTGGGAGGCGGGCCGGGCCTGGCTTTCCGAGGCGGGGGCGGAGATCGTCGACATCTCGCTCCCCCACACGAAGTACGCCCTGCCCGCCTACTACATCGTCGCCCCCGCCGAGGCCTCCTCCAACCTCGCCCGCTACGACGGCGTGCGCTACGGCCTGCGCATCCCGGCCGACGAGATCGTGGAGCAGTACGAGGCGACGCGGGCGGCGGGCTTCGGCGACGAGGTGAAGCGCCGCGTCCTGATCGGCACCTACGTCCTGTCGGCGGGCTACTACGACGCCTACTACCTGCGCGCCCAGAAGGTGCGCACCCTCATCAAGCGGGACTTCGACATCGCCTTCGAGGCGGGCGTCGACGCCATCCTGACGCCGACGACGCCCGGCCCCGCCTTCGCCCTCGGCGAGAAGCAGGCCGACCCGGTGGAGATGTACCTCAACGACGTCTTCACGGTGCCGGTGAACATGGCGGGCCTTCCCGGCATCTCGGTGCCGGCGGGCCTGTCGGCGGCGGGCCTGCCCCTCGGCCTGCAGCTCATCGGCCGCCCGTTCGGCGAGGCCGGCCTCTTCCCCCTCGCCCGCGTCATCGAGGAGGCCGCCGGCCCCTTCCCCGCGCCGGGCCTTTGAACGGGATCGGCCCCGCGCGGCCGAGGCGCCGCGCGGGGGACCGCCTGCGGGACCGGGCCCCGTCCGCCGGCCGGCCCGTCCGGTGACGGTGAACGGGCGCCACGCTCGTCGCCGTCAACCGAAGACGTCGATGCCCGTCTCGGGGTCGGTGCCCGCCGGGGCCCAGTCGTTGAAATCCCCCCTGAAGATACCGAACATCACGAGGCTGTAGTCCGCGTTGCTGGCGATGGTCTGCTGCTCAAGCCGCATCGTGTCCGGATCGTAGAACACGCCCGCGATAGTCACCGACTGCGTGGTGACCGAGCCCTCCTCGTTCAGGACGTCGACGATGAGCCGCACGTCGTTGAACCCTTCGCGGAGCGTGACGGCGCGCTCGTCGATGATCGGCGAGCCGTTGCGCACCAGGAACTGGAGCGTCTCGTTGGTTTCGTAGTCCTTGATCTCGTCGTGGCCGAACTCGTCGACGAACTGGAAGACGTCGATGCCGTCGCCACCGTACAGGATGTCGTCGCCGGTGCCGCCGTTGAGGACGTCGCCGAAAGGGTTGTCTCCGTCATTCGGAACGGGATCCGGGTTTTGCCCGCCGTAGAGGACGTCGTTTCCGCTTCCGCCGAGGAGATGGTCGCGCCCGTCGCCCCCGAACAGGGTGTCGTTGCCGGCCTCGCCCCAGATCTCGTCGTCGTCGGACCGGCCCTCGAAGCCGAGGCTCTCGATGGCGTCGATGCCTTCGACGTGGCCGAACAGGCTGTCGTTGCCCTCGCCACCCTTGACGACGTCGTCGCCGAGGCCGCCTTCCATGGTGTCGCGGCCGTCGCCCGCCGACATCACGTCGTCGCCGCTCTCGCCGTAGGCTTCGCCGCCATCGTCGCCGGCGTCGATCGTGTCGTGCCCGCCGCCGCCCCAGATCAAGTCGAAGCCGGCCTCGCCGTAGATCCTGTCGTCGCCGCCGCCGCCGAGGATGAAGTCGGCGCCGTCGCCGCCGTCGATGACGTCGTCGTCGCCCACTCGATCGTCCAGGTCAAAGCGGTTGTTGTCGCCGAACAGCCGGTCGTTGCCTTCGTCGCCGGAGAGCTGATCGACGAACGTGTAACCCGAGCCGAGCCCGTTGCCGCCGCTGAAACCGTGGCCACCGACGAGAAGGTCCGAGCCCGCGCCACCCAGGATTTCGTCGTCGCCCTTGCCGCCGAACCCCTCGTCGTCGTCGTCGCCCAGGCGGATGTCGTCGCTTCCGCCGCCGCCGTAGATGCTGTCGTCGCCGCTGCCGCCGTAGAGGTAATCGTTGTCCCGGTTGCCGCGGATTTCGTCGTTGCCGGCTTCGCCGTAAAATCTGTCGTTTCCTTTGCGCCCGAGGAGCGTGTCGTTGCCAGCGCCGGCCTCGACCCGATCATGCCCACCTGCACTCAAGATGCGGTCGTTTCCATCGCCAGCGAAGACGACGCTGCCGAAATATCGATGTGCATCGGTTAAACGCGATCCGTAGTTGATCAAATTGAATTCGGCGTCGACACCCGGATCGCTTTCCAGGAAGGCGATCATCGGCCTGGGGACCGTTGTTTCCTCACCGGCAAGCTCGATCGTGATCCGTTGATCTTCGTAGTTCTCAAACCCCCAGATGCGCTCCCCGTTCTGGGAGACATAGAACTGGACATCGCTGAAGCTGTAGGGCGGAATCGGCAAGTCCGGTGCATTGCGGAACCAGCTGAAGAGATCCGGATAGTCTTCGAAATCCGGGATCAGATTCAGGGGGTGGTACACTCCGAAGACGGTCGCGAAGTGGGACTGTGCAAAGGTGTCGAGCAAGGACATCGTCGTTTCGTCTCCTCACCGGCTGTTCCGGGGGCTGCACATGGGGGCTACGGCGCGGGGTTCGCCCCCGTGCCGCGCGGGAAAGGGGAACGTCCAGGCGGCGTCGGCACCCGAAGGCCTCGCCTCGACATCTCCTGGTTTTCGTCCTCTTGCGCAATCGAACATGGCGCCACGCCGCGCATGCCGAAGTGACGGACGTCACACGTGTAGCGAAAGCGCGCACACCCCGTGGCCTACCCGCGGGCGCTGGACGCGTGCCGCGGCCACCGCCCGCCGGGGGCGCCAGGGGCCGGGCGGCTTGCGGCGATGGCGGCGTTCGGCCGGGACCTTTCGGGGGAACGGCGGCTGGAAGCGGGGCGCGGGGGCCGAGCGTGCGGGAGGCCGCGTCCGGGGGCGACGGGCTCGCGGACCCGCCGCGGGTCGGTCGCACGGCCGGCCGCTCGCTCGCCCGACCGGCGAGGGCGCCGCACGAACCGCGGCAGGGTCAGGCGGTGTCGTAGTCGACCGTGATCGCCTCGGTCGTCGGCTCGGCCTGGCAGGTGAGGGTGAAGTTCTCGGCGATCTCCCACGGCTCGAGGGAGTAGTTGACGCGCATCTGCGCGGCGCCCGCCGTCACCTTCGCCCGGCAGGTGCAGCACATGCCGCCCTTGCACGAATAGGGCGCGTCGAGGCCGGCCCGCAGCGCCGCGTCCACGATCGTCTCCCCCGCCATCACGTCCACCACGTGGCGCGCCCCGTCGATGAGGAGGGTCGCCCGCGCCTTCGGCGGCTCGCCCGCCTCCGGCTCGGCCGGCCGCGGGCGGACCACCGGGCCGCCGTCCGCGGGGGTGAACAGCTCGGCGTGGATCCTGTCGGCGGGAGCACCCATGGCGAGGAGGGTGTCGCGGGTGGCGTCGATGAGGCCGCCCGGCCCGCACAGGAGGAAATGGTCGACCGCCTCCACCGGCACCACGTGGCGCATGAAGGTCTCGACCTTCTCGGTGTCGATCCGGCCCGACAGGAGCGAGACGTCCTGCGCCTCCTGGGACAGGACGTGGTAGACCGCGAGGCGGGACAGGAACCGGTCCTTGAGGTCTTCGAGGGCGCCCTTGAAGAGGATCGTCTGGCTCTTCCGGTTGCCGTAGAAGAGATGGAAGCGGCTTTCCGGCTCGCGGGCGAGGATGGTCTTCGCCTGGGCCATGATCGGCGTGATGCCCGAGCCGGCCGCGAAGGCGACCACCGTGCGCGGCCCGTCCACCTCGGGCAGGACGAAGCGGCCCATGGGCGTCATGACGTCGAGGGTCATGCCGGGCCGGAGCGCCTCGTTGGCGAAGGCGGAGAAGGCGCCTCCGGGGATGCGCTTCACCGCGACGCGCAGCTCGTTCTCCTCGAGGCCGGAGCAGATGGAGTAGGAGCGGCGCAGCTCCTCGCCGCCGACGTCGGCCTTGAGGGTGAGGTACTGGCCCGGCCGGTAGCGGTAGGCCTCGGCGAGGTCGTCCGGCACGGCGAAGGCGAGGGAGACGGCGTCGGCCGTCTCGCGCCGCACGTCGGCGATGGTGAGGGCGTGGAAGTGGGGCGTCATCGCGCGGGTCCCCTCGTCGGCCTGGCGGGGCGGCGGGCCGTCGCCGTCACGGTCAATGGCACTTGAAGTAGTCGAAGGGCTCGCCGCAGGCCCGGCAGCGCCACAGGGCCTTGCAGGCGGTGGAGCCGAACGCGGAGACACGCTCGGTGTCCGCCGACCCGCAGCGGGGGCAGGGGACCTCCTCCTCGCCGAACAGGGCCCGGCGCCCGGCCGGCCCCGCAGGCGGGGCGATGCCGTAGTCCTTCAACTTGCGCCGGCCCTCCTCGGTCAGCCAGTCCGTCGTCCAGGCCGGGGAGAGGGCGAGCTTCACCTCCACGTCGGCAAAGCCCGCGTTGCGCAGCGCCACCTCGACGGCGACGGCGATCATGTCCATCGCCGGGCAGCCGGAATAGGTGGGGGTGATGACGGCGGTCGCCTTGCCGGTCTCGTCCACCGTGACGGCGCGCAGGACGCCGAGGTCCTCGATGGTGAGGACCGGGATCTCCGGGTCGGTGACGGTGGCCGCGGCGCGGAAGGCGCGGCGCGTCAGCGCTCCCCCGTCGGCGGCGGCGCGTTCCGTGGTCATGGCGTCCTCACCAGCGGGCGCCCGGGTAGGCGCGCTGCAGGAACTGCAGGTCCGCGAGGATGTGGCCGAGGTGCTCCGAATGGCGTCCCGAGCGTCCGCCCGTCTGCATCCACCCGGCCGCGGGGCGGGCGAGGGTCGCCTCGGCGAGGACCTCGTCCACCGTCCGCTCCCAGGCGGGCCGCAGCGCCTCGGGGTCGACGGCGATCCCGCGCTCGATCAGCGCCCGGTCGGCCTCGTCCGTCTCGAACATCTCGCCCGTGAAGGGCCACAGCCGCTCGAGCGCCCCGGCGGCGCGGCGATGGCTCTCCTGCGTGCCGTCCCCGAGGCGGATCAGCCACTCGGCGCCGTGGCGCACGTGGTAGGCGGCTTCCTTCTCGGCCTTGGCGGCGATGGCCGCGAGCTCGCCGTCCGCCGAGCTCGCGAGCGCCTCCCAGAAGGGGAGCATGAAGGCCGAATAGAGGAACTGGCGGACGATGGTCTGGGCGAAGTCCCCGTTGGGCTGCTCCACGAGGAGGACGTTGCGGAAGCCCGTCGCGTCGCGCAGGTACGCGAGGGCGTCCTCGTCGTGGCCCTTGTCCTCCACCTTCGCGGCGTAGGCGTAGAGGGAGCGGCACCCGCCGATGAGGTCGAGGGCGATGTTGGTGAGGGCGATGTCCTCTTCCAGCATCGGGGCGTGGCCGCACCACTGCGACAGGCGGTGGCCGAGCACGAGGGCGTTGTCGGCGAGGCGCAGGGTGTAGAGGAACAGCGGGCTCGGGTCGGCGATCCGGATCGTGGTCATGGCGCTGGCCCGCGGCTCACATGTTTCCGACCTCGTCCGGGATCTCGTAGAAGGTCGGGTGGCGGTAGATCTTGGAGCCGGTGGGCTCGAACATCATGTCCTTCTCGGACGGGTCGGAGGCGAGGATCGCGTCCGACGGGCACACCCAGACCGACAGACCCTCCCCGCGGCGGGTGTAGACGTCGCGCGCGGCCTGGAGCGCCATCTGCGCATCGGCGGCGTGGACCGAGCCCACGTGGCGGTGGGCCATGCCGTTCTTCGAGCGGATGAAGACCTCCCACAGGGGCATCGCCTTCGTCATCGCGTCTCTCCTCGCGTGTTTCCCCGGTGGGCCCGCGCTCTCCTGCCGTCTGTCGCGCTCAGGCCGCGGCCTTCCGCGCCGTCGCGGCCGCCTTGCGCGCGCGCCGTTTCTCCGCGAAGGCGAGGGCCGCCTCGCGCACCCAGGCGCCGTCCTCCCAGGCCTTCCGGCGGGTTTCGACGCGTTCGCGGTTGCACGGGCCGTCCCCGGCGACCACGCGCCGGAACTCGTCCCAGTCGATGGGCCCCGTCGTCCAGTGGCCCGTCGCCGCGTCGAACGCGAGCGCGGGGTCGGGGATCTCGAGGCCGAGGTAATGGGCCTGGGGCACCGTCGCGTCGATGAACTTCTGGCGCAGCTCGTCGTTGGTGAACCGCTTGATCTTCCACTTCATCGACTTCTCGGAGTGGGTCGAGGCCGAATCGGGCGGGCCGAACATCATCAGGGACGGCCACCACCAGCGGTTCAGCGCGTCCTGCGCCATGTCCTTCTGCTCGGCCGTGCCGAAAGCGAGCGCCATCATGAGCTCGTAGCCCTGGCGCTGGTGGAAGCTCTCTTCCTTGCAGATGCGGATCATCGCCCGGGCGTAAGGCCCGTAGGAGCAGCGGCACAGGGGGATCTGGTTCATGATCGCCGCCCCGTCGACCAGCCAGCCGATGGCGCCGACGTCCGCCCAGGTGAGCGTCGGATAGTTGAAGATGGAGGAGTACTTCGCGCGGCCGTCGTGCAGCTCCTCGACCATCTCCTCCCGGCTCTTCCCGAGCGTCTCGGCGGCCGCGTAGAGGTAGAGGCCGTGGCCGCCCTCGTCCTGCACCTTGGCGAGCAGCGCCGCCTTGCGGCGCAGCGTCGGCGCACGGGTGATCCAGTTGCCCTCCGGCAGCATCCCGACGATCTCGGAATGGGCGTGCTGGGCGATCTGGCGGACGAGCGTCTTGCGGTAGCCCTCCGGCATGAAGTCGTTGGGCTCGATCCGCTCCTCCGCGTCGATGCGGGCCTGGAAGCGGGCCTCCCGCGCGTCCTCGCCGGTGCCCGCCACGTCGTCGGGCTGGTTCAGGGCCTGGGTGTACATGCGCGCTCCTCCCTCACGCCGACACGGATAATATGTTACAAAAACGGGCGCAGTCAATTCGTTCCCGTAACATGAAGACGGGCGCCGCGCTCAGCCCGCGATGCGGCGGGCCATGGTCACGTCGGCGGCGGGGAGGGGGCCGTCCCGGGTCGCGCCGTTGGCGTCGAGCCAGCGCTCGGCGGCGGGGGCGAGGCGGCGGTAGGTCCTGTGGAAGAGGGTGCGGGCCGCCGCGCCCGGCCAGTCGTCGGAGAGGGCCTCGGGCGGCAGGTCCGGGTCCTTCAGGACGATGCGGCGGAAGGCGTGGACGAGGAGGACGCGCAGGACGAGGGCGTCGAGATCGTCGAGCGCCGCGCCGTCGAGGCCCGCCTCCACCTCCCCGAACAGGCGCAGGAAGTCGCCGTAGCGCCCGGCGATCGCCTCGAGCGGCCAGGCGGCGGCGGCGAGGCGCCGCGCCTCCCCTTCGGCGGGAACGGCGGAAAGGTGGATGGCGCCCGGCGCGTCCGGCGCCGGCTGGCCCCGCTCGGGCCGCACGAAGGTGGCGGGGGCGGCCTGGCCGAACCCCGCCTCCTTCAGCGCCGCCCGCGCCGCCCGGCCCGCCTCCCCCTCGCCGGGGGGCAGGAGCGCCACCTCCCAGCGGCCGCAGAAGGGGGCGGGGCGGGT
>CAZJNX010000028.1:0-16908 GCA_964547415.1 uncultured Hyphomicrobiales bacterium | reverse complement strand
GGGTGGCGTAGATGCGGGTGGCGGCGCTGCGGAAGGCGCGCTCTCCCGTCGCCGACAGGGAATAGAAACTGTTGCGCCCGTGCCGCACCCGTTCGATCCATCCCTCCCGGGTCAGGCGGGAGACGGCCGTGCGCACCGATCCCCCGTCGATGCCCGCCCGCTTCATGATGGACGTCAGCGTGCCGAGCCACATCTCCCCCCCGCGCGGCATCACGCAGTCGCCGTAGACGGTCACGATCAGCGACCAGGCGCGGATCGGCACGCGGGCGTGGAAATCGGCGAGCGCCACGGCGAGCGGGGACGGCTTGGCAGGACTGGTCATCTCACTCTATCGGTTCTCTTCGGCGTGCCGCGGCGGATACCACGCGGGCCGCGCCGCGACACGGCGGGCCGGAAGGGGAGGGCGCATGGCGGCGTCGACACGGGGGCGGACAGCATGATTGTGGCGTGCGGCGAGGCCATCGTGGACCTCGTGCCGGAGACGGACGGCGCGGGCGCGGTCCTGTTCCGCCCGGTGCTCGGCGGGTCCCTGTTCAACGTGGCCCTCGGCCTCGCCCGCCTCGGCGGCCGCGCCGCCTTCCTGTGGGAGGCCTCGACGGACCAGTTCGGCCCCCTTTTCCGCGAGGCCCTCGCCGGCGCTGGCGCGGACCTCACCCTTCTCAGGACCACGGACCGGGCGAGCCCGGTCGCGGTGGTGGACCTCTCCTCGGGGGAGCCGGCGTACCGGATCGCCGACCCGGACCGGGTGATGGCGACGTTCGATCCCGGCCCCGCCCCCGGCGGTCCGGGCTGCTGGACCGAGCGGGCGGCCTGCTTCCATACCGGCTCGGCCATCCTGGCGCTCGAGCCCCTCGGCAGCCGCCTCGAGGCGCTCGCGACGGGTATTGCGCCCCGCGTGCCGGTGTCGGTGGACTTCAACGTCCGCCCGCCCAGCGTCTCGGACTGGGACGCCTACCGCGAACGCCTCGCCCGGCTCGAGGGGTGCGCGGCGATCCTGAAGGCGAGCGCGGTGGACCTCGCCCACCTCCACGGGCGGCGTCCGGCCGAGGCCCACCTCGACCGGTGGCTCGCCGCGGGCGCCGCCCTCGGTGTCGTCACCCTCGCCGAGGAGGGGGTGGTCGCCGCGACGCCGGCGGCCCGTGTCGCCCTGCCGGCCCTTCCCGTCGACCTGGTGGACCCGGTCGGCGCGGGGGACGCCTTCATGGCCGGTCTCCTCGCCTTCCTCGACCGGGAGGGCCTCATGTCGCGGGACCGGCTCGCCGGCCTCGAGGAGGACACGCTCCGCGCCGCCCTCTCGGCGGGGCGCCGCGCCGCCGCCTGGTGCTGCCGCCACCAGGGCGGGCGAATGCCGTTCGGTGCCGACCTCGCGGCCATGGAGGACGCCGCTGCCTGACCCTCTCCGTTTCCCCCGGGCGCCGCGGACGGTCCTTCGACGCCCGGATCGTGACGTCCGTCACCACGCCGACGCAATGCCGGGACCATCTCGTTCCTGTAGACGTCTTCCGGCGGATCCCATGGCCTTCGTTGCACAGATGAACCGCATTCAGTATGTCGGACGCCACGCGGGACGCCGCGGCGGACCATCGTGGCGCGACAACGACTTGAGCGTGGTCGGGTCGTGGCGTCGCGCCGCCGTGCGGGGAACCGCCCGTCCCGGCCGCCCGGGGGTCCATGGCAGCGCCTTCGAGCGAACGGGAACGCCCATCGAATGAACCGCACCCCTCCGGAAATCGCGATCGTCGGATTCGCCGCCCGCCTGCCCGGCGCGGACGACGCCGACGCCGTCTGGCGGGTGCTGTGCGAGGGGCGCTGCACGATCACCCGCCTGCCGGAGGACCGGTTCGGCCTCGACCGCTACGGCCATCCGGATCCGTCCGCCCCGGGCAAGGCCTACACCTGGGCCGCCGGCGTCCTTCAGGACGTGTTCGGCTTCGACCCCGCCTTCTTCGGCATCTCCCCGCGCGAGGCGGTCCAGATGGACCCCCAGCAGCGCCTCCTGCTCGAGGTGGCCTGGCAGGCGCTCGAGCACGCGGGCATCCCGCCCTCGGCCCTCGCGGGAACGCAGACCGGCGTCTATGTCGGCGCCTCCGCGCTCGACTACTCCAACCACATCCACTACGACCCGGCGGTCACCGACACCTCGACGATGACGGGCAACACGCTGTCCATCGTCGCCAACCGCCTGTCCTACGTCTTCGACCTCAAGGGGCCGAGCTTCACCGTCGACACGGCGTGCTCCTCCTCCCTCGTCGCCTTCCACCAGGCGGCGGAGGATCTGAGGCGCGGGCGAATCGACACCGCGATCGTGGGCGGCGTCAACGTCCTCCTCCACCCCGCGCCGTTCATCGGCTTCTCGCGCGCCTCGATGCTCTCCCCGTCGGGCCTGTGCCGCGCCTTCGACGCGGCGGGCGACGGCTACGTGCGTTCGGAGGGGGCGGCGGTCTTCGTGCTGCGCCGCCGCGACGTGGCGGAGGCGGCGGGAGACGTCCTCCACGCCCTCGTCGCCGGCTCGGCGGTCAACGCCGACGGGCGGACGGTTGGCCTGTCCCTGCCGGCCTCGGACGCCCAGGCCCGCCTCCTCGGCTCCCTCTACGGGGAGGACGGGCTGTCGCCGGAGGACCTTGCCTTCATCGAGGCCCACGGCACCGGCACCCGGGTCGGCGACCCGGCGGAGGCGGGCGCCATCGGCCGCGTCCTCGGCCAGCGCCGCGGCGCGCCGCTCCCGATCGGCTCGGTGAAGACCAACTTCGGGCACCTGGAGCCGGCCTCGGGCCTCGTCGGCCTCCTGAAGTCGCAGCTCGCCCTGTCGAACGACCTCCTGCCGCCCTCCCTCCACTTCGAGACGCCCAACCCGGACATCCCGTTCGCCGACCTCAACGTGGCCGTGGCGGCCGAGCCCGTCGCCCTCGCCCGCACCGGCCGGCCGCGGCTCGCCGGCGTCAACTCCTTCGGCTTCGGCGGGGCCAACGCCCACGTGGTGCTGATGGACCCGCCGGCCGCACCGCCCGCTCCCGCGGCGGTGCCGGAGCGGGCGCCCCCCCTCGTCCTGTCGGCGGCGACCGAGAGCGCGCTCAGGACCCTCGCCGGGGCGGCCGCCGAACCGCTTGCCGCCGCCGGACCCGCCGAGCGCGCGGCCTTCGCCTCCGCCGCCGCCTTCCGGCGGGAGCGGCTGCGCCACCGCCTCGTGCTTCCCGACGCCACCGCCGACGACGCGCCGGCCCGTCTCGCCGCCGTCGCCGCCGGAACGGACGCGCCGGACGCCTTCCTCGGCCGCGCGGTGGAGGATGCCGCCGCGCCCGTCTTCGTCTTTTCCGGCAACGGCGCCCAGTGGGCCGGCATGGGCCGGCGCGTCCACGAGGCCGACGACGCCTTCCGCGCCGCCTTCGGCCGGGTCGATGCCGCGTTCCGCGACGTGACCGGCTGGTCGGCCGAGGCCGCCCTCCTCGATCGGGCGGGCGAACACGACGTCAGCCGTGCCGACGTCGCCCAGCCCCTCCTGTTCGCGATCGCCGTCGCCCTCGCCGAGGCGCTCGCCGGGCGGGGCCTCGTGCCCGGCGCGGTCGTCGGCCACTCGGTGGGCGAGGTGGCGGCCGCCCACGTCGCCGGCGCCCTGTCCCTCGAGGACGCGGTGCGGGTGATCCATGCCCGCTCCACCCTCCAGGAGGAGACGCGCCACACGGGCGGGATGCTCGCCGCCCTGTGCCCGGAGGCCGACGCGCAGACGCTCGTCGCCGCCCACCCGGGAACGGCGCTCGCCGCCGTCAACAGCCAGCGCAGCGTCACCATCGCCGGGCCGACGGCCGCCCTCGAGGCGCTCGCCCGGGCCGCCCGGGCCCGCCGCATCGCCACCAAGCGGCTCGACCTCGACTACCCGTTCCACTGCGCGCTGGTGGACGGGGTGCGCGCGCCGCTGCTCGCGGCCCTGTCGGACCTCTCCCCGCGTGCGGCCACCGTCCCGTTCGTGTCCACGGTCGCGGGCGGGCCGCTACCCGGCGAGGCGCTGGACGCGGCCTACTGGTGGCGCAACGTGCGCGAGCCGGTGCGCTTCGCCGACGCCGTCGCCGGCCTCCTGGACGGGGGCGAGCGGCTGTTCGTGGAGATCGGGCCGCGGCCGGTGCTGACGGGCTACCTGCAGGACCTCGCCAAGGCCCGCTCGGTGGCGGTCGCCGCGCTTCCCTCCCTCGAGACGGACGGGGACGGGGACAGGGACGACACGCCCGTGCGCGACAGCCGCGCCGTCGCCCTCGACGCCTTCGCCCACGGCGCGCGGGTGGACGAGGCGGCCGTGTTCGGGCCGCGCCTTCCCGGGCTCGCCTGGCTGCCCGGCTACCCGTTCGAGCGGACCGAGCATCGCCTGCCCGCGACGCCCGAGCGGGTCAACATGCTGCAGCCCCTCGGCCATCCCTTCCTGGGCGGGCGCCTCCGGGACGACCAGACCGTCTTCTACGCCGAAATCGACCTCGCCCGTCTTCCCTTCCTCGCCGACCACAGGGTGGAGGAGACGGCCGTCTTCCCGGCGGCGGGGTTCCTCGAGATCCTCGCCGCCCTCGGCCGGCGCCTCCACGGGGAAGGGACGGCGCTCGAGGTGTCCGCCTTCGAGATCGTCCAGCCCATGGTGCTGGACGAGAGCGCGTGCCGGGAGGTGCGCACCACCCTCGAGAGCGACGGCACCGCCCGGATCGAGAGCCGCCCGCGCCTGTCGGACGAGGACTGGCTGTTCCACGCCCGCGCCCGCATCCGCAAGGCCGCCGCCGCGCCCGCGCGGGTGCCGCCCGCGGTCGACGGCGCGCGGCCGGTGGAGGCGGCGGCCGTCTACCGGGAGGCCGCCCGCCTCGGCCTGCCCTACGGCCCCGCCTTCCGCCGCGTGCTCGCCGCCTTCGTGGAGGGGCCGCGGGTCGCCCGCGTCGCCCTCGACGGACCGGGGGCGGAGGGCCCCTTCGTCCTCGACCCCACCCTCCTCGACGCCGCGCTCCACGGCCTGTTCGCCCTCGTGGGCGAGGCGGGCCTTGCGCCAGAGGGTTCGGCGGTGCTGCCCGCCCGGCTCGGCCGCCTGGTCCTCGGTGGCGGCGAGGCCGGGCCGATCGCGGGTGCGCGGGTCGCCGTCACCGGGGCGAGCCCGCGGGTGGTGGACGCGGACGTCGCCCTCCTCGACGGGGCGGGCGAGAGCGTTGCGGTGCTCGAGGGGCTGCGCTTCCAGATCGTGGCCCTCGGGCGGGACCGGGAGGCGCCGCCGCGCCTCTACCGGACCGCGCTCGAACCGCTCCCCCGGCGCACGGCCGCGGACGCGCCCGACGCGGCCGGGGTCCTCGAGGCGGCCGGCCTCCTCGCGGCCGAGGCGCCGGACCTGTCGGACGCCGCCCTCCTCGTCGACATCGCCGCCCGCGTCGCCATGCGCGAGGCCCTCTCCCGCGGCCCGTTCGCCCCCGGCCGGCCCGCCGCCCTCGGGGAGCTCCTCGCCGACGGGCGCCTTTCGGCGGAGGGCGAACCGGTGGTCGCGGCCCTCCTCGCCGCCCTCGAGGCGGCGGGGGCCGCGAGCCGGGACGATCTCGGCCGCTGGAGCCTGTCGGGCGCCGACCGGGACCCGCCGCTCGCCGACATCCTCGCGACCCTCGCGGCCGAGGCGCCCGAGCGGGCCGCCGAGCTCGCCGCCCTCGCCGCCGCGCCGTCCCTCCTCGACCGGGCGATCGCGGCCGGCCCGTTCGCCAGCCGGCGCGAGACGCTGGGCGCGGGGATCGCCGAGCACCTCGCCACGGGCTCGCCCGCGGCCGGGGCCCTCGCCGGGACCGCGGCGGACGCCGTGGCGGCCCTCGCGGACGCCTGGCCGGAGGCGGCCTCGCCCTTCCAGGTGCTCGCCGTCGGCGCGTCGGCACCCGCCTTCCTGTCGCGTCTCGCCGGCCTCGCCGCCGGCCGGCCGATGCGCCTTGCCGTCACCGACCCGTCGGACGACGTCCTCGCCAAGGCCCGCCTGTCCGCCCCGGCGGGCGCGGATGTCGCCTTCGTGCGCCTCGACGAGGCGGCGGCCCTCGCGGCGCCCGCGGGCTTCGACCTCGTCGTGTCCGCAGGCGAGGCGAGCCGGCCGGACCCCGGCATGCTGCGCACCCTGAGGGACGCCATGGCCCCTGCCGGCGTCTTTCTGGCGGTGGAAGGGGTGCCGGGCCCGTTCGAGGCGATGCTCGCCGCCGTCCACGCCGGCGAGGCGCCGGCGGCCGACCCGTTCGCCCGCCGCCCGCGCACCCCGCGCGAGTGGCGCGCCCACCTCGCCGTCAACGGCTTCCGCGCGCTCGCCGTCTCGCCCGTCGCCAGCGAGGCGACGGAGGCGAGCCTCGTCCTCGCCGCACCTGCCCCCCGGGCCGAGGCCGCCGGCACCGGGGCGGGCACGGACGGCCGGAGCCTCGCCGTCATCGCCGCGGGGGACAGGCGCCTTGCCGCGCTCGCCGGCGCCGTCGCCGGGGCTGCCGCCGGGGCCGGCCTCCGCCTTTCCGGCGACGGATCCGCCGCGGAGGCGGACGCGGCCGTCGACGGTTTCTCGACGGTCGCGGGAGCGCCCGCCGCGGCGAGCGACCTCGCCGTCGTCTGGGGGCCGGTGCCGAACGGGCCGTTCCACTCCGCCAGCGCGCTCGCCGCCCAGTTCGACCGGCTCGTCCGCCTTCTCGCCGCCGACGGCGTCGCGGCCGAGCGGGTCTTCCTCGTCGCCCCCGGCGCCCTCGCCGACGGGCCGGAGGCGAACCCGGTGCAGGCCGCCGTCCTCGGCTTCGCCCGCGTCGCCTGCAACGAGCTGCCCGGCAGGACCATCGTCGTCCTCGACGCCGCCGGCTTCGAGGATCCGGCCGACGCGGCCGGCGCGCTCCTCGCCGAGATCGCCGCGCCGGGGGACGAGCGGGAGATCCGCCTGACCCCGTCCGGCCGGTTCGCCCCGCGCCTCGCGGAGGCGGTGGCGCCCGCGCCGGCCGATCCGCCCGGCGGGGAGGGGGGGCGGCAAGCCATGCGCCTTGCGGTCGCGACCCGCGGCAGCATCGACAGCCTCGCCTTCGAGCCGGTGGACCTGCCCGCGCCCGGGCCGGGGGAGGTGGAGATCGCCGTGGAGGCCGCCGGCCTCAACTTCCGCGACGTGATGTGGACGCTCGGCCTCCTGCCCGCGGACGCCCTCGAGGAGGGCTTCGCCGGGGCGACCCTCGGGATGGAGTGCGCCGGCCGCGTCGTGGCGACCGGGCCGGGCGAGACCCGCTTTTCCCCGGGGGACCGGGTCGTCGCCTTCGCGCCCGCCGCCCTCGCGAGCCGCGTCGTGGTGAGCGGCGCGGCCGTGATGCCGGTCCCGGGCGACATGCCGCCCGCGGCCGCAGCGACGATCCCCGTCGCCTTCCTGACGGCCTGGTACGCCCTCGACACCCTGGCGAACCTCGCCCCGGACGAGACCGTCCTCGTCCACGGCGGCGCGGGGGGCGTCGGCCTCGCCGCCCTCCAGATCGCCCTCCACAAGGGCGCGCGGGTGATCGCCACCGCCGGCAGCCCTGCCAAGCGCGCCCTCGCCGCCACGCTCGGCGCCCACCACGTCCTCGACAGCCGCTCCCAGGCCTTCGCCGACGAGGTGCGGGCGATCACCGGCGGGGCGGGCGTCGACGTGGTCCTCAACTCCCTCGCGGGCGAGGCGATGGAGCGCAGCCTCGAGACGCTGAAGCCCTTCGGCCGCTTCCTGGAGCTCGGCAAGCGGGACTTCTTCTCCGGCACCCGCGTCGGCCTTTCCCCGTTCCGCCGCAACCTGTCCTATTTCGGCATCGACGCCGACCAGCTCGTCGGCCACCGGCCGGACCTTGCCCGGCGGATTCTCGAACGCCTCGCCGCCCTGTTCGCCGAGGGGACCCTCGTGCCGCTCCCCTACCGCCGCTTCCCGGCCGAGGGGGTGCGCGAGGCCTTCCGCCTCATGCAGACGGCCGGCCACGTGGGCAAGATCGTGGTGGAGCCGCCGGCCGAGCCCGCGCCGCGCCCGGCCGCGCCCGCCGGCCGCCGCACCGGCCCGGACCCGGCCGGCACCTACCTCGTCACCGGCGGAACCGGCGGCTTCGGCTTCGCGGCGGCGAAGTTCCTGCTCGCCGAGGGCGCGGGCGCGGTGGTGCTCGCGAGCCGCTCCGGCGCCACGGACCCGTCCGTCGCCGCCGAGATCGAGGCGCTCTCGGCCGCGGGCGCCGCCATCCGCGCCGTCCGGTTCGACGTCACGGACGCGGGCGCCGTCCGCGCCCTGGTGGAGGCGATCGACCGGGGCGAGAAGCCGCTCCGGGGCGTCCTCCACGCCGCCATGGTGCTCGACGACGGGCTGATGGCGAACCTTTCCCCCGATCGCTTCGAGGCCGTCCTCGCGCCGAAGGTGACGGGCGCGGACGTCCTCGACGCCGTCACGGCCGACCGGCCGCTCGACACCTTCCTCCTGTTCTCCTCGGTCACCACCGCCATCGGCAACCCGGGCCAGGCGAACTACGTCGCCGCCAACGCCTACCTGGAAGGCCTCGCCCGCCGCCGCCGCGCCGCCGGCCGACCCGCCCTCGCGGTCGCCTTCGGCGCCATCGCGGACCTCGGCGTCGTCGCCCGCGGGGAGGACCGGGACCTCCTGAAGGCGAAGCTCGGCCGCCATGCCATGACGGCGGACGAGGCGCTCGGCGGCCTGAAGCGCCTCCTCGACGCCGGCGCCATGACGGACGGGGACGCGGCCGTCACCCTCGCCCGGGTGGACTGGGCGGCGGCGCGGCGCGAGCTCGCCCTCCTCGCCACCCCGCTCTACGCCCGCCTCGCCGCTGGCTGGAGCGAAGCGCCCGACGAGGCGGCGGGCGGGGACCTCGCCGCGCTGCTGGCGGGCCTGGACGACGCGGCGGCCGTCGCCCACGTGTCCGACCTCCTCGCCCGGGAGATCTCGCGGATCCTGAAGCTGCCCGCCGCGGAGATCGAGCTGCACATGCCGCTCGCCCGCCTCGGCATGGATTCGCTGATGGCGGTGGAGCTGAGGATGGCGGCGGAAAGCCGGCTCGGCATCGAGATCCCGCTGATGTCGCTGGCGGGCGGAGCGACGGTGGCCGACATCGCCCGCAAGGTGGTGGCGCGGGTTCGGGGCGTCGCCGCGCCCGACGTCCTCGACGGCCTCGCCGGCCAGATCGCCAAGGGCCACGTCGCCGACGCGGGGGACGAGGCCGATCCCGAGCTCATCAGCGCCGCCCTCGAGGCGATCGAGCAGCGCACCCGCGGCGAGGGCCGCGCCCCCTGAGCCGCCGCCGCCGGGCGCCCGCCCCCGCCCGGCACGGGGGCGGCGCCGCGGCCACGCGCGGCCGGTCCGCCGGGGGCGGCGGTTACCGCGGTGGCGGCGAGCCGTTCCTTTCGGCCCGCCGCGGCGGGCCGCGGCGCGTCGCTTGCATCGTTGGGGCCGCGCGGACGGGACGTGCCGGACATTCCGGCGGTTGCGCAATCCGCGCCATCGGCTACAGGCTGCTGCCGGGCGCCCGGGGCGACGGGCGCGGGCTACGAAAGGACGGGCGAAGTGACGGCGACACGGAAAACGGCAGGTCTGTCCGGCGCCGCGCGCGCCGATCTCCTCGCCGGCGAGCGGCTGAAGCGCCACGCGGCCCGCGCCGACGCGCCGGAGGCCGCCGAACCCGCCCCCCCGGCCGCCGCCTTCGACTTCTCCGAGCTGCCGGAGATCCGCCAGCTCGCCGTCCAGCGCGCCGCGGGCGACATGCTCGGCATCGGCGACCCGTTCTTCCGCTCCCACGACGCCATGGCCGCCGACACCTCGGTGATCGACGGGCGCACCGTGGTGAACTTCTCCTCCTACGACTACTGCGGCCTCAACGGCCACGGCGCGGTCGTCGCCGCCGCCCGCGAGGCGATCGACCGGTTCGGAACCTCCGTCTCGGCGAGCCGCGTCGTCTCGGGCGAGCGCCCGGTCCATCGCGCCCTCGAAACCGCGATCGCCGACTTCCTCGGCACGGAGGACGCCGTCGCCATGGTGAGTGGCCACGCCACCAACGTGACGGTCATCGGCCACCTCCTGAGGCCCAAGGACCTCGTCGTCACCGACGCCTTCATCCACAACTCCGTCGTGGAGGGGGCGCGGCTTTCGGGCGCACAGCGCATCACCTTCCCCCACAACGACCTCGCCGCCCTCGACGCGCTCCTGTCGGCGACCCGCGGCAGCTATGAGCGCTGCCTCATCGCCGTCGAAGGGCTCTACAGCATGGACGGCGACTTCCCGGACCTTGCCGAGCTCGTCGCCATCAAGCGGCGGCACGACGCCTGGCTCCTGGTGGACGAGGCCCACGCCCTCGGTGTCCTCGGCGCCACGGGCCGCGGCATCGCCGAGGAGCAGGGGGTGGACCCGCGCGCGGTCGAGATCTTCATGGGGACGCTGTCGAAGACCCTGTGCGGCTGCGGCGGGTACGTGGCCGCCTCCGCCGCCCTCGTGAACTACCTGAAGGCGACGGCGCCCGGCTTCGTCTTCTCGGTCGGGATGCCCGCGCCGACGGCCGCCGCCTCCCTTGCCTGCCTCGAGATCCTGAAGCGGGAGCCCGAGCGGGTCGCGCGGATCACCGGGAACGGGACGCGGTTCGTGGAGCGGGCGCGGGCGGCGGGCCTCGACGTCGGCACCAGCGCGGGCCGCGCCGTCGTCCCGGTCATCACCGGGGACAGCGTGGTGGCGGCGGTCGCCTCCAACATCCTGCTCGAGAAGGGCTTCAACGTCCTGCCGATCATCTTCCCGGCGGTGCCGGAGAAGGCGGCCCGCCTGCGCTTCTTCATCACCTCCCGCCACCGGCCGGAGGAGATCGACGCGGCCGTGGACGCCACGGCCGAGGCCGTCGCGCAGGCCCGCGGCGCGGGCGGCGATCTCAACACCCTCGCCCGGCGCATCCTCGCCCGCTGACGGGGCGGCCGGGCGGTTCGCCGCCGGGTAGCCCCGGACGGACGGGCGTCGGCCGGCCGGTCCGGCAGCCCGGATCGAGCGGTGCCGCCCCTGGCGATACGGCGAGCGGCCGTCCGGTCGAGGCGGCGGGTGGCCGGGCGGGCGAAGCCGGAGCGGCGGCGGCGGGTTGCAATCGGGCGGCGGGGCAGGCAGCAAGCGGCGAGCCGCCGGGACCGCCGGCGGGCGTCAGCCGGACACGACATGAGCGACAGCCCCATCGACCCGCCGTCCCTGCGGTTCGCCGCCGAACGCTACCTCGCCGACGTCGGCGCCGCCCTCGGCTTCTTCTCGCGCATTCCCGTCGCCCGCGGCGCGGCCCACGGCGCGGAGGACCACCGCCAGCCCCTCGCCGAGGCCGTCCGGGCGCTCCCCGTCGCGGCCCTCGCCATCGCCCTCGCGCCAGCGACGCTCCTCGTCCTCGCCGCGGCCCTCGGCTTCTCGCCCACGGTGGCGGCCGTCCTCGCCGTCGCCGCCCTCGTCGCCGTCACCGGCGCCCTCCACGAGGACGGGCTCGCCGACATCGCCGACGGCTTCTGGGGCGGGCGGGACAAGGCGCGCATCCTCGAGATCATGCGCGACAGCCGCATCGGCACGTTCGGCACCCTCGCCCTCGTCCTCGCGAGCCTCCTGCGGGTCGCCCTCCTCGCCGAGGCGGTCACGGCCGCCGGCGCGGGCGGGGCGGCGATCCTCCTCCTCGCCACGGCCGTCGCGAGCCGCACCGTCCTCCTCTACCCCTGGGTCGCTCTGCCGCCCGCCCGGCGGGACGGGCTCGCCGTCGCCTACGGTGCGCCGCGCCTTGCCGTCTTCCGCGTCGCGGTCGCGACCGGGCTCGTCCTGTCGGCCGTCCTCGTGGTGCCCTTCACGCTCGCGGGCTTCCTCGCCGGCGTGGTGGCGGCCGCCGCGGCGGCCTCCCTCGTCGCCCGTCTCGCCGATGCGCGGATCGGCGGCCACACCGGCGACGTCCTCGGTGCGACCCAGCAACTCGGCGAAATTGCCTTCCTCGCCGGGGTCCTTATCTTCCTTTCATGACACGCTCTCACCGGACCGGCGCCGGGCTGTTCCGCCCTCTGGCGCTCGCCCTTCCGACGCTCTTCGTTCTGGCGGTCCTCGCCGCCGCGCCGGCCGAGGCGCAACTCCCGCTCGCCGACCCGGACCGGACCGGGCCGCGGCTCGTCGGCCTTCTCGCGCTCCTCGCGTTCCTCCTCGGCGGCTTCTTCCTGATGCGCCCGCGCATGCCCGACGTCCTGCGCGCGGTCGTCTTCTGGGGCGGCATGGCGGTCGTCCTCGTTGCCCTCTACGCCGTCCGGGCGGATCTCGAGGCGGTGGGGCGGGAGACGCTGGCCGCCCTCGTGCCGGGCCTCGCCGTCCAGTCCGCGGGCGGCTCGGTCGTGGTGAACCGGGTGAGCGGCGGGCACTTCAGCCTGCGCGGCGCGGTGAACGGGGCGCCCGTGCGCTTCCTGTTCGACACCGGGGCGAGCACCGTCGTTCTCACCCACGGGGACGCGGCGCGGGCGGGGCTCGACCCGGCGGCGTTGTCCTACTCGCTCCCGGTCATGACGGCGAACGGGCTCACCCGCGTCGCGCCGGTGTTCCTCGACGAGGTGTCGGTGGGCGACATCGTGATGGAGGACGTGCGTGCCGCGGTCGCCCGGCCCGAGGCGCTCACCGTGAGCCTCCTCGGCAATTCCTTCCTCAACCGCCTCGCCGGCTACCAGGTGAGCCGCAACCGCCTCGTCCTCGAGCCGTAGGGCGAGCAAATCGTGCGGAGGCCGCCGCTCGGGCGCGCGCTCCTCGGCCGAAGGGCGAACCACTCGGGTCCGTGCGCCGGTCCGCCATCGCCGGCATCCGGTTCGGTGGGAATGATCGGATACCTTCGCGGCATTTCGGCTAACCGCGCGTTGGCTCGACCGGGCCTGATGGTTGCTCACTTCACTTCTTTCCGCGGGACAGTTGACGCGGATTCGACAAAGTGGTAGCCGACGCCACCGTCAGCGCGGGTTACGGCGGCGTGGGGGAAGATCGCATGTCTTATCGAGTCGGGTCGCACGCTGTGACGGTGGGCCGCCAGTTCTACGTGTTCGTCGGCGATGGCGGCGTCGTCAAGAACAACATTTTCGAAGCAGACGACGGTGGGATCATAAGGCATGAGGTCGTCGGCTATTTTCGTGCGCAGGAAGGCGATATCGTCGTCGTGGCCCTGCGGGATCCGGGCCCGGGGCTTTGCGATCCGCGCGGCGACGATCCGCGCCGCGACGACGACCGGGAGCCCTTCCCACACCAGGATTGCGATGTCCGCGATTCATACGTGTACTATTCAACCCAGCGTGGCCTTTGGAACGCGAACGATCTCGCGCTGACGAGTCTGAGCGCGCCCTCGACGATCGAGGGCTTCGTGGAAACGGGCAACGTGGCGGACATTCCGCCCCAGGGCCAGGTCACCGCAGGCACTTTCCGCGACGGGCCGGCGGGGACCGGCGTGTTCGGCTCGGACGCGGTGGAGGACCTCCGGATGGGCGGGGGCGAGGACATTGTTCGTACGGAGGGCGGCGACGACACCGCTCACGGCGGGAGCGGCGACGACATCTTGCGGATGGGGCCCGGCGACGACGCGGGCCGCGGCGGCCCGGGCGACGATCGAATTGGCGGGGGCGCGGGCAACGACGAATTGCGTGGCGGGGCGGGCGACGATCGAGTCGGCGGGGGCGGCGGCGACGACCAGTTGCGTCTCGGCGATGGCGACGACGAGGGCCGCGGCGGCACGGGCGACGATCGAATCGGCGGGGGCGCGGGCAACGACGAGCTGTATGGCGGGGCGGGCGACGATCGAGTGGTCGGGGGCGCGGGCATCGACCAGGTGCGTGGCGGGGCGGGCAACGACATCGTGCTGCTGGCAAGCCCGCGCTCCTTCCGCGATGACGACCCACGCTGCATTTCACCCAATCCGGAAGATCCCTTCCCTGGCTATTACTGCCTCCCCCGTCAGGACAGGGACCGACGCGATGCAGAGCCGCTTGACAGCGGCCGCGATGATCAGCCGGTTCAAGTGGCCTGGTTCGTTCCATGCGACGTGAACGGTACTTGCGGTGGTGTGTTGTGGGAGCAGGCGTTCGGCGGCCGTGGCGACGATCAGCTGTTCGGGACGGCCGGCGGTGACAAGCTGTTCGGCGGAACGGGGAACGATCTCCTGTCGGCGGGCGGCAGCGACGATGTCCTGAGGGCAGGCGCCGGCGACGACCGGCTGATCGGCGGGACCGGTGTCAACCGGATGCTCGGGGGCGACGGCGCGGACGTCTTCCACGTGCAGGACGGGGGCAGAGCCATCGTGCGCGACTTCGAGGTCGGGACCGACCGGCTCGCGATCGACACGGAGCTCTTCCGCGAGGGCCTCGAGGCGCAGGGCGCGCGGGTCATCGCCGGGGGCGAGGTGGTCGCGGTCCTGCGGGGGATCGATACGGCGAGCCTGACGGCGGCCGACGTCGATCTCGTCTGACCATCGCCGCACCGCCCCGACGGGCGGTGCGATGCCCCGCGGGCATGGATCCCGGCCGCCGGCGGCGCACCGCTCTGTCGACCGGCCCGCCGCCCGGGCGGCCCGCCGCCCGGGCGGCCCGCCGCCGTCGGCACGGCGTCGATGGCGGGGCCATCGGGCGCGGTCCGTGGGCGACGAAGCGGGGGCGACGGGGCGGGGCGACGACGGAGCGCATCCCGCCCGCGGGTTCACCGGCCCTTCGTCGGCCGGGGACGGACGGGCGCGTGAGCCGCGCCGGTCGCGAGGCGGACCTCGGGGCGGGGCGGTGCCGGGGGCAGCGGGGACGGCGAGCGGGCGGCGGACACGGAGGCCGCGGCGGCGCGGGGCCGCAGCGGGCGAACCTCCCCCGCCCGTTCGTTCTTTTCCCGCCCCGGCGCGCCCGTTGCGCGCCCCGGCCGGTGTTCGACGGGCGCGCTCGCGATTGCCGGGCGGGGCCGGGTCGCCTCGTCCCCGCCCCTGACGGGTCGCGTCAGGCCGCCGC
The DNA here is from genome assembly GCA_964547415.1 of uncultured Hyphomicrobiales bacterium. GTDB lineage: Bacteria > Pseudomonadota > Alphaproteobacteria > Rhizobiales > Amorphaceae > CAZJNX01. The sequence continues at coordinate 1,962 of CAZJNX010000028.1, read as the reverse complement.
GCGGGCCGCCGCCTGAGCCCCGGCCTCCTCCACGCGGGCGATCGCCGCCTCGAGGACGGTGGCGTCCGCGCCCGGGCGCACCGCCCGCTCGGTGAGGTGGCGGCGGAAGGCGCGGGCGCCCGGTCGGCCGTGGAAGAGGCCCAGCATGTGGCGCGTCACCGCGTGGGGCCGGTCCCCGGCCGCGACGCGGGCCGCGACGTAAGGGACCATCGCGCGCGCCACCGCCTCGGCACTTTCCGCCGGCGCCTCGTCCCCGTGCAGGCGGGTGTCCACCCCGAGGAGGAGCGCCGGGCGCTGGTAGGCCGCCCGGCCGAGCATCACCCCGTCGAGGTCGGCGAGGAGGGCCTCGGCCGCGTCCAGGGTCTCGATGCCCCCGTTGATCCCGACGTACCAGTCCGGGAAGCGGGCCTTGAGGCGGCGCACCCGGTCGTGGTCGAGGGGGGGGACCGTGCGGTTCTCCGCCGGCGACAGGCCCTCGAGCCAGGCCTTGCGGGCATGGACCCACAGGGCGTCCGCACCCGCCCCGTGGACGTGGTCGGCGAAGGTGTCGAGGGCGGGGCCCGGGTCCTGGTCGTCGATCCCGATGCGGCACTTGACGGTGACGGGGATGGCGACGGCGTCCTTCATGGCCGCGACGCACCGGGCGACGAGGGCGGGCCCGGCCATCAGGCAGGCGCCGAAGCCGCCGCCCTGCACCCGGTCGGACGGGCAGCCGCAGTTGAGGCCGATCTCGTCGTAGCCCCACGCCGCGCCGATGGCGGCGGCCTCGGCGAGGCGCGCGGGGTCCGATCCGCCGAGCTGCAGGGCCACCGGCCGCTCCTCCTCCGAGAAGCCGATCAGCCGCGCCCGGTCGCCGTGGATGACGGCGTCGGCGGTGACCATCTCGGTATAAAGGAGCGCGCGGCGCGTCATCTGCCGGTGGAAGACGCGGCAGTGCCGGTCGGTCCACTCCATCATCGGCGCGACGGCGAATCGCGTGGCCGGATAGTGACTCATCCCCCCTCCGTTACCGCTCCCTCGGCGCTCCCCGACCGACATGGGGGATCGGCCGCCCCCGGGCAAGCCGGCCGGGGCCGTGGCGGCCCGGTGGCGCCCGGCCGGCGGCGGCGCGGCGCTTGCCGCAGGCAGATATTTTAGGTATGAAATATCTCGCGCGCGCCGCCGACAACGACGACACGAAGCCTGAGGGGTGGCGCGCCCGGCAAGAAACGGTCATGGGGAACGGCCCGCCCGCCGCGGACGCGGCCGGACTGCGCCGCCCGGCCCCGCCGTGCCCGGCCGGCGCGGCGAGCCTACTGGAGGAGTTCGACGTCATGAAGCCCCGCCTTTCAACCCTCGCCGCCGGCGCGCTCGCCGGGGTGCTGGCGGCCGTCCCCGCCACCGCCCAGGAGGCGCCGCTCAAGGTCGGCCTCGTCTTCACCCTGTCGGGCCCGGCCGCCGTCCTCGGCGAGCAGGGGCGCGACGGTTTCCTCCTCGCCCTCGACGACCTGGGCGGCAAGATCGGCGGCCTCGAGACCGAGGTGATCGTCCAGGACGACGAACTGAAGCCGGACGTCGCCGTCAACAAGGCGCGCGAGCTGGTTGAGCGGGACGACGTGGACTTCGTGGTCGGCCCGATCTTTTCCAACATCCTGCAGGCGATCCACAAGCCCGTGATCGAGGGCGGCGCGATCCTCATCAGCCCCAACGCCGGCACGTCGAACTTCGCGGGCGCCGAGTGCGACCCGAACTTCTTCGTGACGAGCTACCAGAACGACCAGAACCACGAGGTGCTCGGCCGCTACGCCGAGGAGCAGGGCTTCGAGCGCGTCTTCCTCATGGCGCCGAACTACCAGGCCGGCCGCGACAGCCTGGCGGGCTTCAAGCGCCACTTCGACGGGGAGGTGATCGCCGAGATCTACACCCCCCTCGGCCAGCTCGACTTCTCCGCCGAGCTCGCCCAGATCGCCGCCTTCCAGCCCG
>CAZJNX010000027.1:0-28357 GCA_964547415.1 uncultured Hyphomicrobiales bacterium | reverse complement strand
GGGGGGGGACGGGCTCCCTTCCGCACCTCCCAAGCTACCATCACGCCAACAGACACGGGGGGGGGCCCGGGGGAAACCTGGCGGGCGGGGGACCGACCGCGGCGATCACCCTCGCGGAAGGCCGCCGGCGAACCGCCACCGCCCGGCCCGGCCGTGCCGGCCCCCGGGGCGGAAGGCCCGCCCGATCTGGCCGGCGGGAACCGGCCGGATCGGGCGGGCTGCCGGTCAGGCGCGGGCGGCGCGGCGCGGCCGCGGCGTCGGCAGGAAGATCCCGGCCTGCTCGAAGGCCGACTGCATGAGCTCGAGGCCCTTGTCGAAGGAGTAGTGCTGGCGGATGAAGGCCTGGCCCCGGTCGGCGAGGGTGCGCCACAGGAGGGCGTCGTCGTAGACCCGCTCGATCGCGGCCACCCAGTCGTCGGCCGTCCGCGGGATGATGACGTCGTAGCCGTCCCTGAGGGTGATGCCCTCCACCGACGTCGGGGAGAGGATCGACGGAACGCCGCGGGCGAGGGCGCTGAACACCTTGCCCTTGACGCCCGCCCCCGACAGGAGCGGGGAGACGAACAGGCGATGCTTCGCCATCATGGCGTCGAGGTCCTGCACGAAGCCCTCGATGATCACGTTGTCCGCCTCGAGGTGCTCCAGGAGCTCGAGGGAGCGGCTGCCGTAGACGTGGAGACGGATGTCGGGCCGCTCCACCCGGAGGCGGGGCATCACCTCCTCGCAGAAGAACTCCATCGCCTCGACGTTCGGCGGATGGGCGAAGCCGCCGAGGAAGAACATCCCCTCCGTCTCCTCGTAGTCGGTGGTGCGCGGCACCACCTCCTCGACCCAGGGCGCCCGCGCGGTCTCGGAGTCGATCCCGTTGTGGGACAGGATGACGGCGTGCTCGACCTCGTTGTAGCTGAGCGTCACGTCCACCTGGCGGGACACCATGAGCTCCCGGTCGCGGGTCTGCATGGCGAGGGCGGCGGCGTTGCGGTCGCCCCCGCGCTTGGCGGCCCGCAGCTCGCGCAGGAAGTTGAGGTCGGCGTTGCAGTAAAGGATCCGCGCGTCGGGCGCGTAACGCTTGATGAGGGGCAGGGCCTGCTCCGCCACGGCGAAACGAGTTAGGTAGAAGGTGTCGAACTCCTTGCCCCGCGCCTTCATGAAATCCTCGAAGGAGAAGACGAAGGGGGCGTAGAGCACCTCGACGCCGATGCGCTGCAGCTCGTGGACGTACTTGCCGAGGTAGGCGAGGTTGAGCGGCAGGAAGGTGACCTTGAGGCCGAGGGCCTGGACGAGACGCATCTCCTGCACCGCCGCGAACGAGCCCGCGTCCATGTCCGGCCGCGGCAGCTGCCAGTCCACGAACAGGACGCGCCCGAGGATGCCCCGGTCCTTGGCGAGGTCGGGATCCTTGCCCTCCTCGCCGAAGGACAGGAAATCCTGCGACCACTTGCGCTTGAACTTGGGCCGATTGATTTCCTGGAAACGCTTCAGGCCCGTCGTGGTGTTGACGTCCTTGCCGTTGGAGATGCCCTCGAAGTGGAACACCTCCGCGAGGGGCTGGTAGACGGTCTGCCACCCCTCGGCGCGGACCTTGAAGCACAGGTCCGTGTCCTCGAAGTAGGCGGGCGCCATGTCGCGGGAGAAGCCGTTGACGGTCTCCCACACGTCGCGGCGGACCATGAGGGCGGCCCCCGACAGGTAGTCGGCCTGGCGGGCGTAGGTGTAGCGCGGGTCGTGGGGGTTGGCGTTGCGCCCGTAGTTCCAGGGATTGCCCGTGTTCCAGACGATGCCGCCCGCCTCCTGCAGCCGCCCGTCCGGGTAGATCAGCTTGGCGCCCACGAGGCCCGCCGCGGGGAACAGGCCGAAGGTGCCGACCATCTCCTCGAGCCAGCCGGCCGTCGGCTCGGTGTCGTTGTTGAGAAAGACGATGTAGTCGCCGCGGGCGGCCTCCGCGCCGGCGTTGCAGGCATGGACGAAGCCGAGGGCCTTTTCGTTGGTGACGACCACGAGCCCCTCGTGCCGGGCGAGCTCCTCGGCGGTGTCGTCCTCCGAGCCGTCGTCCACCACGACCACCTCGAAGGAGACCTCGCCCTTGGCGAACAGGAGCGCGCACAGGCAGTGGAAGGTGACGGCGTACTTGTTGTGGACCGGGATGACGACCGAGACCGTCGGGTGCTCGTGCTCGGGGAAGGCGAGCGGGAAGAAGGTGCGGTTGACGTCGAAGCCGAGCACCAGCGTCTCGTAGAGGCGGCCGACGTGGGTGCGCAGCCAGGCGTCGTGGGGGTCGGCGTCGTCCTTCGCCAGGTGGTGGAGGAAGCGCTCCATGGCGCGCATCCTCAGGCGCGCCATGGGCGCCAGGTGCCCCGGGAAGGGGGGCATCGTGTGCTCCTGGATGGCCTGCCAGGGCGTCAGCTCCGCCGGGAAGCGCTCGAAGCTCTCGAAGTGGACGACGAGGCCGGTCCAGTCCGTGAGGGCGATGTGGTGGATGTCGGCGTCGAAGAAACGGGTCTCGCACTGCAGGCCGAAGGTGCCCGGCTCCACGGGCTTCAGCCAGTCGCGGACGGCCACCGTCTCCCCGTCGATGAGGAGGAAGAGGCGGTCCACCGTGCCCTCGGCCCGGAACTGGAGGACCGGCCCCATCAGCCCGTCGAGGACGATCTCGACCGGCTCGACGAGGGAGACGGACGCGATCTCTTCCGCCTCGTCCGGCCGGTCGACGGGAGAAAGGGTGATCGCACCGCCCCCGTCCGGAAAGGTGCGGCGGTTGAGTTTCGCCTCGAGGACGGCGCCCGAGCCCTCCGCGAGCGCCGCCAGCATCTCCGACAGGCCCTCGGGCCGGTCGGCGAGGCGGGACCGATCCTCCACCGCGCCCTCGTAGAGGAACAGGTTCGTGAAGAACCAGTAGCAGTCCTCCTCGCCCTCGTACTGGCGCACGCGCATGGACAGGCGGGCGGCCTCGGCCGTCTTCGGGACGCGGACGGTCCGGTGGAGGTGGACGTAGTCGTCGAGGTCGCGCCCGCCCATGGGGCCGGGATCGACGAGGACGACCTCTTCGGAGATCGTCGCGCCCTCGCCGTCGAGGAAGCGCACGGCGAGGCGGAAGTGGCAGCGATGGCTCGCCAGCGCGCCGCCGAAATGGAGGAGCGCCCCCGCGCTCACCGGCAGCCGCTCGCCGAAGTCCGGATCCTCGTAGACGAGCTCGATCAGCGGCTTCTTCGGCACGAAGCCCGGCATGGTGCCCGCGAAGCCGCAATGGCCGTCCGCCGGGCGCCAGCTGTCGCTGATGTCGCGGCCCATGGGCAGCTCGTTGCCGTCCACGTCCCGCCAGGGGAAGACGTCCTCCTCCTCGAAGCGGGGATTGGCGAGGCGGTTGACGCCCGCGAGCGGGTCCCGCGCGACCGGGCGCAGCCGATGGCGACCGTTCACGAGGTGGGTCTCCGCCAGGGACGGATCGGTCGAAAACAGGCGGATCCGCGCATCCGCGAGCCGCAGGAGGCGCACCCCCGCCGCCTCGCAGGCCTCCGGGAAGACGGTCACGTTCGTCCCGAAGGTGACGGCCTCGTCTTCGGAAGGGGCTTCCTGCAGCATGGTTCGTCGCTCTTGTCGTTTCGCCCCGGCGCGGGCGGCCGGAACGGAAGGGGCTTTGCCTCAGAAACGGCCGGAAAGCCGCCGATGGAGATGTCCGCCCCCCGGTGCGGGACGCGAGACCACTAAGCCCGCCGGGCGGCCATGACAATAGTGCCGTGGAACCCGCCGCCCGGCCCGGACCTCACCCTTATTGCGCCTTGCCTGCCCGACGCTTGCGCGAGCCCGCCCGGCCCGCGGCGGCCGTCCGGCCGGACCGGCGAGAGCACCCCGCTGACCACGAGGAAAGGGCGGATTCATGGCCATCGCGAGCATCAACCCGGCCACCGGCGAGACGGAGAAGACCTTCGAGCCCCATTCGGCCGCGGCCGTCGAGGAAGCGCTCGCCCGGGCCGAGCGCGCCTTCCGGGACTGGCGCCTCGTGCCGGTCGAGGAGCGGGCGGCGCACCTCGCCCGCCTCGCCGACCTCCTCGAGGAACGCAAGGAGGAGCTCGCGCGCCTTGCCGTGCGCGAGATGGGCAAGCCCCTCGCCGCCGCCCGCGCGGAGGTCGGCAAGTGCGCCCTCGCCTGCCGCTACTACGTGGAGAACGGGCCCCGCTTCCTCGCGGATGAGGAGATCGACACGGGCGTGCGCCGCTCCTTCCTCGCCCGCCAGCCGATCGGCCCCGTGCTCGCGGTGATGCCCTGGAACTTCCCCTACTGGCAGGTCTTCCGATTCGCCGCGCCCACCACCCTCGGCGGCAATGTGGGCCTCCTGAAGCACGCCTCGAACGTGCCGCAGTGCGCGCTCGCCATCGAGGGTCTGTTCCGGGACGCGGGCTATCCGGAGGGCGTCTTCCAGACCCTCCTCGTCGGCGGCTCGCACGTGGAGGGCATCCTGCGCGACCGGCGCGTCAGGGCCGCCACCCTCACCGGCTCCGAGCCCGCGGGCGCCTCCGTCGCCGCCGTCGCGGGCGCCGAGATCAAGAAGGTGGTGCTCGAGCTCGGCGGGTCGGACCCGTTCATCGTCATGCCCTCGGCCGACCTCGACAAGGCGGTCGAGACCGCCGCCACCGCCCGCCTCATCAACAATGGCCAGTCCTGCATCGCCGCCAAGCGCTTCATCGTCCACGCCGACGTCCACGAGGCCTTCGCCGAGGCCTTCAAACGGCGTCTGGAGCAGGTGGCGATGGGCGACCCGATGGACGAGGCGACCGAGCTCGGCCCCCTCGCCAACGCCTCCATCCGCGACGACCTCGTCGCCCAGGTGGAGGAGACCGTCGGCGCGGGTGCGCGCCTCAGCCTCGCGGGCGGGCCGGTCGAGGGACCGGGCTTCTACTACCGGCCCGCGCTGATGGAGGGCATCCCCGAAGGCACGCCCGGCCGGCGGGACGAGCTGTTCGGCCCCGTCGCAATGCTGTTCCGTGCGCGGGACATCGACGAGGCCATCGCGATCGCCAACGAGACCAGCTTCGGCCTCGGTGCCGCCGCCTTCACGAACGAGGCGGGCGAGGAGGCCCGCTTCGTGCGGGACCTCGAGGCGGGATCGGTGTTCGTGAACCAGCTCGTCGCCTCCGACCCGCGCCTGCCGTTCGGCGGGGTGAAGCGCTCCGGGTACGGCCGCGCGCTCGCCCGTGAGGGCCTCGACGCGTTCCTCAACCTCAAGACGGTCTCCCTCGCCTGAAGGACCTACCGGAGCGGGGCGGCCGGGGGCGGGGCGCCGTTCCCGTAGGCGTCGCGGCCGAAGTAGCGCTCGCGCAGGCCCGCGTAGGCCTCCGTCTCCATGAAGGCGGCGAGCGCCCCGTCGAACAGGGCGCGCAGCGTGTCCTCCCCCTCGCGCACGGCGATCCCGCTGCCCGCGCCGTAGCTCTCCCGGTCACGCACGATGCCGGGCGCGAAGGTGAAGTCCCGCCCGGCCGGCGTGGACAGGAAGGCGCGCCGGGCGAGCACCGGGGTCGTCAGCACCGCGTCGATGCGGCCTAGACCGAGATCGAGCCACATGGCCTCCGCGTCGTTGTAGAGCCAGACCCGGGCCGGGCTCTCGGCGGTCCGCTCCAGGAAGGTCGCGTGGGGCGTGCCCCGGACGGCGCCGACGACCGCGGGGGCCTCCGGAACGACGGGCGTGCCCCGCGGCACCACGAAGCGGGCGCCCGGCTCGAGGTAGGGGCGGGTGAAGTCGACGACCTCGTCGAGCTCGGGCGTGATCGACAGGGAGGCGACGGCCACGTCCGCCTGTCGCCCGGCTAGGCGCGAGGCGACCTGGTCGGCCGGCATCGTCACGAAGGTGCACTGGAGGGGAAGACGCCCGCACAGCGCCCGGGCGAGCTCGAAGTCGAAGCCCGCGCGGAAGCCGTAGGGCGTCATGAAGCTGAACGGCGGGGCATCGTCGAGGACGGCGACCGTCACGACGCTCGGCAGGGCGAGCGCCTCGTCGGGCGAGGGCATCGCGGACGCGGGGGCGCCGGACTGGGCCGACGCCGGGGGCGCCGCCGCGCCGAGCGCGAGGACGGCGCAAAGGACGGCGGCGAGCCGCACCGTCCGGAACCGCCCGAAAGGCCGCCTCATCCGTCCTCTCCCGTCGGGCGCACCAGGAGGCGGAGCGCCGGCCCGAGCCGCGCCACCGCCTCGGCCGGGTCGATCTCGCCGCCGATCAGCGCGCGCGTGGCCGCGCCCACCGCCTCGGTCGCCGGGATCCAGCCGAGGGCGAAGGCGGCCACCGGCGGGACCCGCGCCTCTTCCAGCACCAGCGCGAGATCGCCGAACCATTCCCGCGCGGCCAGCACCGCCTCGTCCCGGTAGAGCGCCGGAACGGTCGGCCCGAGGCCGAACTCGACCGCCGCCCGCCGCTGCCACGCCTCGGAGGCGAGGAAACGGGCAAGGGAGGCCGCCGCCGCGAGGTCGGCGCTGTAGCGGCTGACGCCGAGGTAGAACGCCTCCGCGAGGGCGGGGCGCCGCCCGCCCTCGCCGGAGCCCGCCGGCGGGAGCGCGACGCCGAGGAAGGGCGAGACGGCCGCGTCGTTGCGCAGGCCGTCGAGGAAAATGGACGAGGCGAGGAAGCCCGCCGCCCCCCCGTTCGCGAACAGGTCCCGCGCGACGGCGGAGGACAGGGTCGCCGATTCGGTCGCGATCACCGTCCCGACGAGCCGGTCGATGGCCGTGAAGGCGGCGAGGATCCCCTCCCCCGCGACGGCGAGGGCGCCCGCCTCGGTGACGAGCGGCGGGGCCCCGTAGGCGATCAGGAGGGACAAGACCACGTCCGTGAGGGCGCGGTCCGTCGCGCCGCCGAAGACGACCCCGCGCAGCTGGTCCCGCGACACCCCGACGAGGCTGGTCCGCTCCTCGAGCGCCGCGCGCAGCCCCGCCCATGTCGGCGGCGCCTCGCCCAGAACGTCCTGCCGGTAGTAGAGCACCGTCAGGGAGAGCACCTGCGGCAGGGCGATGAAGCTGCCCTCCTGCATGGCGAGGCTGAGGAGCGCGTTCGGGATGCCGGCGGCGGCCGGCTGGACGGGTGCGGGCGGCATCTCGTCGATGCCGAAGGGGGCGAGGTGGTCCCTGAGGGAGGGAAGCCAGTCCCCGGGCATCTGCAGGACGTCGATCCGCGGGCTCTCGATGGCAAGGAGGCTGGCGTAGCGATCGAGGGAGGCGCGCCCCTGCCACGTAGCCGCCACGACCCGGGCGGTGCGGCCGGTCTCGGCGGCCCAGGCCTCGGCCCCTGCGCGACAGGCCGCGAGCACCGTGGCGACGTCGAAGCAGGCGAGCGTCACCGGCGCGGGCGTCGCCGTCGGCTGCGCCTGTGCCGGCCGCTCTCCCCGGCCCGCCACGAGGACCGCGGCGAAAAGGACTGCGAGGAGGCCGATCCGGCCACGGCGCCGGCCGACGCGGCGGCCGCCCGACCGGGCGGTCGCGGACGGGCGAAAAGGCTCTTTCACGGTGGGGCTCCCCTTTTCCGGGCGCATGGGGCTTGCTATCGCCCCGACACCGGCCCGTCGCCCCCGGGGCGCCGCATCCGGCCCCGCGGGGCCTTACGGCAGCTTGCCGGCCGGACGCAAGGGAGGCGCCGCCGGACCGAAGCGGACGCGGGCGCCGAACGAAAGGACCGATCTTGGCATCAGGAAAAGGCCGGCCCGGCCCGACCGCACACGGGCGCGCGCGCCTCGTCCGCCGCGCCGCGGCCCTCCTCGTCCCGCTGTTGCTGCTCGCACTCGCCGCGCCGGGGATGGCGCGGGCGCAGGGCGAGGACCTCACGCTGCTGCGCAGCCAGGTCGACCGGATCGACGCCATCGCCGGGGAGATCGCCGTCGCCGTCGAGCGGCAGCAGCGCGCCAACGCGCTCCTCGCCGAACGGCTCGACACGTTCGACCCGGCCGCGGCCACCGAACCCGTGACGCTCGAAAGCCTCCGCCAGGTCCAGTTCGACGTATCCATCGCCGAGGCGCGGATCGAGACCATCGGCCGGCGGATCGAGGTCGCCCAGGACTCCCTCGCCGGCACCGAGGTGACCGAGCGGGCCCTCGTCTTCGAGCTGCAGCAGGACACGGGCGAGACGCTCGAACGGCTCCTCAAGGAGGCGCGGCTCGACCTCGTGCGCGCCGAACGGCGCGCGGTCGGCGCGCTCCTGCCCCTCCTCAGGCAATACCGGGCCGTGTCGGTCGACGCGCTCGAGCTGCAGCGCGAGCGCCTCGCCATCGAGCGCAGCCGCATGCGCCTCGACGCCATCGAGGGCCTGTCGGCCGCCACGGAGCCGCCGATCCTGCCGCGCCTGCGCCTGCGCGTCGCCGAGCTCAACCAGCGCAACATCGCCCTGTCCAACGAGGCGGCCGCCATCGCCCCCTCGACGCCCCAGGAGCTGCAGCGCCGCAACCTCCTCCAGCTCGCCGCGGACGAGGCCCTGATGCGCAGCAACGCCCGCCTCGTCGACCTCGACCTCGTGCGCAGCGGCGCGACGCTCGACGTGTTTGCCGCCCTCGTCGAGGAGCCCGCCGTGCCGCTGCGCCTCCTCGAGGACGCCAGCGAGCGGGTGGAACGGATCCGCGCCCTCCTCCTCGAACGCCGCGGGGAGACGGAGATGAACGAGCAGGCGCTCGCCGACCTGGCCGCGATCGCCCGCACGACCCCGGGGGTCGAGAACGGCGGGGTGGCGACCATCCTCGGCGGCCTCGACGAACTCGCGCGCATGATCGACAGCCAGAAGGCGCGGATCGCCGCCCTCCTCGAGACGATCCCGCCCCTCCTCGACAGGTTGGGCTCGCAGATCGCCGCCCGCGAGGCGGCGAGCCTCGGCGAGCGGGAGGTGGTGCGGTTCGGCCCGGTGGCGCGCGGGCGCATCCTGAGCGAGGCGCGCGAGCTGCCGGCCAAGATGTGGCAGGTGCTCGAGCGCAGCGCCCTCGCCTTCGCCGCGAGCGTGCGGCGGGCGCCCGACGAGCGGGTCGCCCTGTTCGGGGTCGCGGCCCTCGCCATCGTCGCGGTGGCGGTGCTCCTGCGTCAGCGCTACCTGCCGCGCTTCATCGCGGGGGGCGAGCGACGGCTCACCGCCCTCCCCCTCGAGGTGCTGCGCCGGAACGTCCTGTGGCTCGTCCCCGCGGCCGTCTGGGCGGCGGCGACCGGGCTCTTCGCGGTGCCCCGAGACGTGGTGGAACTGGGCTTCGCCGTCCTTCTGGTGCCGGCGGTCGCCGGCATCCTCAGCACATTCTTCGACCTCACCCTCATGTCGACCGCCGACGAGCGGCGGCGGGGCCTCGGGCGCACCATCAAGCGCCTCGCGGTGGCGAGCACGTTCCTGATCGCGATCGTGGTGATCGTCTACACGATCCTCGGGGACACCTTCGTCCTGCCGTCCACCCGCTCGTGGATCAACCGTCTGGTCTTCCTGTCGTTCATCATCGGCGGCCTGCCGCTGTTCCTGATGGCGCGCTACTTCACCCTCGACGTGCGCAAGCACCCGAACCGGACGGTGATGGCCCTCGTGCTCGCCGGCCTCAGCCTCGTGCCGCCGGTCCTGCTCATCGGCATCGGCGTCGTCGGGCTCCTCGGCTACGTGCGGCTCGCCACCGAGCTGTTCCGGGACTTCGCGACACTCACCGGGGTGCTCGCCGTCTTCGCCCTCGCGGTCGCCTTCCAGCGTGATCTCCTCGACGAGCTCGTCGCCTCGATCCGCCAGAAGGACCCGGCGCGGGCCTACTTCGTGCGCTCCAACTTCGCCCGGCCGCTCAATCGGGCCGGGCAGATCCTGCTCGCGGTGGTGGCGGCCCTCGCCATCATCGACCTGTTCGACCTCACGGGCGCCACCCCGGTGATCCGCGAGGTGCTCGCCGTCCTGTCCTTCACCCTCTTCACCATCGGGGAGACGCGCTACACCGTGGGCTCCGTCGTGGTGGCGCTGATCGCCCTCCTCGCCGTGTTCTGGATCGGCGGCTGGAGCCGGCGGGTGAGCTACACCGTCCTCTACCGGCGGATCCGCGACCTCGGCATCCGTCAGAGCCTGTCGGTGTTCACCCAGTACGTGGTGATCGTGATCGGGCTCCTGCTCACCCTGTCGGCGATCGGCTTCGACGTGACGACGCTCACCGTGTTCGCCGCCTCGCTCGGCGTCGGCATCGGCTTCGGCCTGCAGAACGTCGTCAACAACTTCATCTCGGGCATCCTGATCCTGATCGAGCGGCCGCTCAGGATCGGCGACATCGTGACCGTCTCGGCCAACACCGGGACGGTGGACGCCATCGGCATCCGCTCCCTGCGGCTCAGGACCTTCGACGAGTACGACGTGATCGTGCCGAACTCGGCGGTGATCTCCGACACCTTCGTCAACTGGTCGCGGACCGACAAGGTGATTCGCCAGCTCATCACCATCGGCATCTCCTATGCCGACGACCCGCACCAGGCGTGCGACATCGTCCGCCACATCGTGGAGACCTACCCGCCGATCCTCGACGCGCCAGCCCCGTCCGTGACCGTCGACGAGTTCGCCGACAGTGCGGTGAACCTGCGCGTCGCCTACTATGTCGAACTCGGCGGCAGCGTCGGGATCTTCGACATCCGCAACCACGTCTTCACCTCGGTGTGGTACGCTTTCCGCGAGGCGGGCATCACGATCCCCTTCCCGCAGCGGGACGTCCACATCATCCCCGCCGCGGCTGACACCGGTCTTCCCGCCTCCGCCGAGGAGGCCGCGCTTCGCGAGGCCGACCGCGTCGCGCGCAAGCAGGCCGCGGGGCGGGCGCGGGCGGAGGTCTCCGACGAGGCGGCGACCGAGGCGTCGATCGACGGCCTGCGGTGAGGACGGGCCAGCGGCACCCCGTGCGCCCCGCGCGCTTGACGCGCGGGCCCGTCCGGGCGACGGATCAGTCTCCCCGCGTCCGCAGCACGAGAGGGCGATGCGCATTCTCCTCACCGGCGCCGCCGGGTTCATCGGGCACCACGCGAGCCTCGCCCTCGCCCGTGCGGGCGCGTCCCTCGTCGGGGTCGACGCCCTCACCCCTTACTACGACGTGCGCCTGAAGGAGCGGCGGCTCGAGCGCCTCGTGCAGGAAGCGCCCGCCTTCGCCTTCGAGCGCATGGACGTCGCGGACGCGGACGCCTTCGCAGGCCTCGTCGCCCGCACGCGGCCGGACGTGGTCCTCCACCTCGCCGCCCAGGCGGGCGTGCGCTACTCGCTGGAGGCGCCCTTCTCCTACGTGGACGCCAACGTGCGCGGCCACCTGTCGGTGCTGGAGGCCTGCCGCCGGCTCGAGGCGCCCCCGCGCATCGTCTACGCCTCGTCGAGCTCGGTCTACGGCGCCAACACGGACGCCGTCTTCCGCGAGGACGACCGGGTGGACCGGCCGCGCTCCCTCTATGCGGCCACCAAGCGCGCGGCCGAGCTCATGAGCCACACCTATGCGGACCTTTACGGTCTGCGGCAGACGGGGCTCCGCTTCTTCACGGTCTACGGGCCCTGGGGGCGGCCGGACATGGCCTACTGGCGCTTCACCGACGCGATCCTGAACGGCCGGCCGATCGACGTCTTCAACGGCGGCGACCTCATGCGCGACTTTACTTACATCGACGACGTGGTGGACGCGCTGGTGCGGATCGTGACGGGGCCGCCGGTCTTCCACGGCGACGTGCCCCACGAGGTCTACAACATCGGCAACAACCGCCCGGAGCGCCTCCTCGACTTCGTCGCCGCGCTGGAGGAGGCGATCGGGCGGCCCGCCGAGCGGCGCCTCCTTCCCATGCAGCCGGGCGACGTGCACCGCACGGCGGCCGACATCGCCAAGGCCGGCCGGGACTACGGCTTCGTGCCGCGCACGGGGATCCGCACGGGCCTTGCCCGCTTCGTCGCCTGGTACCGGGACGAGTGGCTGGCGACGGCCGGCGCGGCGCCGGCAGCCACCACCGCCACCGCGCGCTGAAGGGCGACGCGGCCGGTGGCCGCCTTGACGGGTGGCGCTACGCCGGCCAGCGGAATTGGAGTCCTTCCTTCTCCGCCACGCTGGAGAGCATGTCGAAGGGCGTCCGTTCGGTGTCCCGCATCCCGTGGGTCTTCGCGGGCATCGGATACAGCGACACCGCGTCCAGCCCTTGCAGGTTGTTGGCCTGGTAACGGTCGTTCTGGTTCTTCTTCGGGTAGAACAGGTGGATCTTGCTCTTGAGGCCGTCCTTTTGGAAGTGGAAGCGCAGGTTGCGCTTTTCATCGTCCACGATGAGCTGATCCAGCATATCGAGGATACTATTGCCCCGCTTGTCGAAGCGACGGGCTTCGTTGTCGATCGTCGTGAACGCGGAATAGCCGACGATGCAGGTGAGGCCCGCCGCATTCCCGTGCATGAGCCCGCCGAAGCCGCCGCCGGAGGAAGCCAGGCCAAGACATTCCGCCCCCGTCTCGACGTGCTCGCGGAGATAGGCGCGCATCTCCTCGGCGGTTTCGAACTGGTCGCCGCCATTGATGTACATGCTGAAATCGGAGTCGGTGAAAAAGTGGACGGCGTAGCCCTGTTGCTCGAAGATCTTCGTTAGCATCCGCTGCGGATAGCCGGATATCTTTCTGGCAAACCCGGTGAAGATGAAGACGTTCGGTTGCATCAGGCCATTCCTCCCAATCCGCTCGCCACGCGGTCCGCAAGCAAGGCCCGCGCCGAGGCGGGCGTGCGCATACGCGTTTCGTCACAAGCCGCAATGCCGGGTCGGCCGATCGCAGCCTCGGCCGTCACCCGCGCCATGCCCGCGGCGCCGTGACAGCCGCCACGGCGAGCCGACCGGGCGCTGGCTGCGATCCCGTCCGCGACCGCGCCGGCCGTCGCGGCCCGCTGCGCCGGGACACGCCCGACCGGCGGCAGGGCCCCGCCCCTGGTCGGCGGGGCACCTTGCGGCCGTCTCCACCCGACGGGCCGCCACCGGGTCGCGGTCGGGGTGGGGGGCCGGGCCGGCTTCGTCGGGCCGAGGGCGTCCGGCAATCGGCCAGCGGGCACGAGACGGTGCGGCGGGCGGGCCGCACGCTGCGCAAGGGGGCGGACGCCCGAGGGGGCAGGGACCTCGGGGGCCATGGTGCCCGTTCGCGCACGCCCCCCGCCCTCCGCGGCGTCGGGCGACCGCGTCGGCTCGTCGTCCGCGCGGCGACCTTCGGCGCGGACGGTCTGTCGCCACGGCGACGGCCGACCGGGCGGCAGCGCTCGCCCCTGCAAGACCTTGTCCGGTTCGAAGGGTGCGTGCCGCTGCGACATGGCGCGCGGCGTAGCACCCTCTACCGGCAGCGATCAAGAGGAGGACGGGCCGCCGCCGCGTCTTCGTGAATTGCAGCAAACCGATGACCCGCAAGCACAATCGCCGACGCTCCCCGCCCACGGGAGGTCGCCCGGGCAGGCGGCCGCCGTCCACCGGACGCGCGTGCCCCGCGCGGCCCGCCGACCAGCAGACGGGCCGGGCGGGCGGCGCAGGACGTCGGCCGTCGAGGGGGACACGCCGCGGCCGGCGGCCCAGGGCCCCGGCGCGCGGCCGTCCGGAGGAGGCGGCGAAGTCGAGGCCGCGCCAGCGATGCGCCGGATGCCCCGGCCCGGCAGCTCCCGCCGCCCCTTCGACCGGTCGGCGGCCGCCGGGTTCGCGATCCCGCCACAGGCGCGCCCGGCGCGAGGTGGCCCGAATCCGTTTGGCAGTGGTGCGGGCGCCGCCCGTATCGATTCCTCGGCGGCCACGCCCCGGCGGGCGCGGCTTGAGGGCCGCGCCGGAGCCGACGCGTCAGGTCGGCAGGACGACGGCGTTCGGGTCGACGGGCGCCCGTCGGCCCGAGACGACTAGCGCCGTGAGGCTGCCCGCATTTCCGGGCGGCCAGCCTCGCGATCCGGCCGTCCGAACTTCAGAGAAGGCGCCAGGGACCGAGTCCGGGCGTCGCCCGTCGGTCGTCGAGGCCCGTTCGGACGCGGCGCAGGCGCGGCGGGGCGGAAGAGAAAGCCGAGGCGGGCCTCAGTCAGGTCTGGACGAGGACGGGGCCCGGGCTCGCCGGGCGCTCCTGCTCGTTGAGGAGGCCGAGGCGGCGCGCCACGTCCTGGTAGGCCTCGAGCATGCCGCCGAGATCCCGGCGGAAACGGTCCTTGTCGAGCTTCTCGTCCGTGCGCACGTCCCACAGGCGGCACGAATCGGGGGAGATCTCGTCGGCCACGACCACACGCATCATGTCCCCCTCCCACAGGCGCCCGCACTCGATCTTGAAGTCCACGAGGCGGATGCCGACCCCCAGGAAGAGGCCCGACAGGAAGTCGTTGACGCGGATGGCGAGCGCCATCATGTCGTCGATCTCCTGGGGCGAGGCCCAGCCGAAGGCGGTGATGTGCTCCTCCGTCACCAGCGGGTCGCCCAGCTCGTCGTTCTTGTAGTAGAACTCGATGATGGAGCGGGGCAGCTGCGTGCCCTCCTCCAGGCCGAGGCGCTCGGCCATGGAGCCCGCCGCCACGTTGCGGACCACCACCTCGAGGGGGATGATCTCGACCTCCCGGATCAGCTGCTCGCGCATGTTGAGGCGGCGGATGAAGTGGGTCGGGATCCCCATGTGGTTGAGGTGGGAGAAGATGTATTCCGAGATTCGGTTGTTCAGGACGCCCTTGCCGTCCACCACCTCGTGCTTCTTGGCGTTGAAGGCGGTCGCATCGTCCTTGAAATGCTGGATGAGGGTGCCGGGCTCCGGCCCCTCGTAGAGGATCTTGGCTTTGCCTTCGTAGATTCGACGCCGGCGGCTCATGGGGATGTACCGGTTGTGTGGTGGATGTCTCATCGGCAGTCAGCGCGCTTTCGCCGTTCAGCCGCGCGGCCGGCGCAGCGAAAGAAGGGAGCCGGACACCGCCCGTGACGGGGGCGACGTGCGGTCGGGACGGACCGGCGGGCGCACCCGCGACTGGCCGGACGCGGTGCACACTAGCCGATCCGCAGGGCGGCCACAACGCACGCGCCGCCGACGGCCCCGGCCGACGTGCCTGCGGGCCCGGCGCGTGCGGCGCGGCGGACGGGCGCGCATTGATCGCAACCCGCGCGCAGGATATGTCGGGAGGCGACGGGCAATTGCAAGGCTGCCGGCGGCCGGAGCTTGCCCGGGGCTTTCACGGGGGCCGCACGCGCCGCCGGGAAACCCCGGGCAGGGCCGCGGGGCCGAGGCGAGGGAAGACGAGCCGTGACCTCATTCGACGACCGACGGGACGCCTACGAGAACCGCTTCGCCCACGACGAGGAGCTGCGCTTCAAGGCGATCGCCCGGCGCAACAAGCTGCTCGGCCTGTGGGCCGCCGAGCTCCTCGGCAAGACCGGGGACGAGGCGGAGGCCTACGCCCGCGAGGTCGTGCGCGCCGACTTCGACGAGCCGGGCGACGAGGACGTCTTCCGCAAGATCCGGGCGGACTTCGACGCCGCGGGCGTCCAGCAGTCCGACCACCAGATCCGCCGCCACATGGAAGAGCTCCTGACGAAGGCGGTGGAACAGGTCCGCGCGGCGGGCTGAGCGGGCTGGCGGGGGCGATGGGCCGCCCGCGCCCACGCGGCCGGCTCCGGCCGGCCACGCCCCGCGTTCGGGAACGCGGGTGGGCCGTTCGCGCGGCCGCGCTCGCCGCCGTCCTCCTCGTCCTCACCGTCCTCATCGTCCTGCCCGGCCTCTCCGCGCGGGCGACGCCTCCCGTGTTCGGCGAGGGGGCGATGGCCGTCGGCGCGCCCGTGAACGCCCCGGAGGCCGCCGCGAGCCCCGCCTGCCCGCCGGAGGAGCCCGAACTCCTGTGGACGAGCCTGCCCGCGGACGCGCGCGCGGCCGACCTCGAGGCCATGATCGGCCAGCTCCTGCTGACGAGCTTCCTCGGCAAGGGCCCGGCCGACCCGGGCGCGAAGCGCGCCGTCGCGGCGGTCGCCGACGGGCGGATCGGCGGCGTCCTCTTCTTCCGGCACAACGTGGGAAGCCGCGCCGACGTCCTCGCCCTCACCGAGGCGTTCCGTACCGCCCACCCCTTCCTCCCCGCCTTCGTGGCGGTGGACCAGGAGGGCGGCGCGGTGGAGCGGCTCGGCCCCGCCAAGGGCGTGCCGGAGCTTCCCTCCGCCCGCACCCTCGGCCGCCGCGCCCCCGAGGACGCCCGCCCGCGCTTTGCCGCCGTCGCCCGCGCCCTCGCCGACCTCGGCTTCACCGTCAACCTCGCCCCGGTCGTCGACCTCGACGTCAACCCGAACAACCCGGTGATCGGCCGCTTCGGCCGCGCCTACGGGAAGGACCCGGACAAGGTCGCCGCCTTCGCGGACGCGTTCGTGACGGCCCACCGCTCGGCGGGCGTGGCGACGGCGCTCAAGCACTTTCCCGGCCACGGCTCCAGCGCCGCCGACAGCCACGACGGCGTCGCCGACGTGACGGGCAGCTGGCGGGAGGAGGAGCTCGTGCCCTTCGCCCGCCTCGTGGACGAGGGCAAGGCCGACATGGTGATGGCCGGCCACCTGATCCTCGCGGGCTTCCACGAGGGGGCGGACGCCGCCCCGCCCGCCACCCTGTCGCCCCGCCTCCTGAGGGACGTCCTGCGCAACGAGTTGTGCTTCGACGGTCTCATCGTGTCGGACGACCTCAACATGGACGCCATCTCCGAGACGTGGCCGCTGCCGGAGGCGATCGTGGCGGCGATCCGGGCGGGGGTGGACGTCGTCATCGCCTCGATCGGCGGCGACGGGGACGTGAAGGAGGTGGGGGCGATCGTGGGGGAGGTGCGCGCGGCGGCCGAGGCGGACCCGGCGCTCGCGGCCGCGATCCGCCACGCCTACGCCCGGGTCGTCCACTTCAAGCTGGACCGGGCGGCGGGCGTCCACCGCCTGCGCAGCGCCCGCCCCTCGCCCCGCCTCCTGCCGGTCCTCACGGAGACGACCGCCCGCGACTAGCCCTGCCGCGCCCCGCCGGCCGGGACTTGCGCGCCCGCCCGCCGCGGAAGATTGTGGAAGGAAAGCGCCGGCCATGCCCGCGGGCCGGCCGCAGCCGAGAGGACCGCCGCCATGACCCGCCGCCCGGACGCGCCCGCGACAGCCGCCCGCCGCCGTTCGCTCCCCGCCGCCTGCGGCGCCCTCGCCGCCGCGGTCCTCGCCCTCGCCGCGGCCGCGCCCGCCGCCGCAGAGACCCTCACCGTCTCCAACTGGCTGCCGCCCTCCCACCCGATCGTGCGGGACGTCATCGTTCCGTGGGGCGAGGCCGTGGAGGAGGCGACGGACGGGCGCGTCACCGTGGAGGTGATGCAGGCCCCGATCGGCCGCCCGCCCGCCCAGTACGACCTCGTCCGCGACGGGGCGGCCGACATCGGCTACGGCGTCCACGGCTACACGCCGGGCCGTTTCGGCCTGACCACCATCGCCGAGCTGCCCTTCCTGTCGGACAGCGCCGAGGCGCTCTCCGTCGCCTACTGGCGCGTCCACGAGGCGATGCTGGCCGAGGCGGAAGAGCACGAGGGCGTCCACGTCCTCGCCGTCTTCACCCACGGGCCGGGCATGATCTTCACCACCGACACCCCGGTGACCGCGATCGGCGACCTTCAGGGCAAGAAGATGCGCGTCGGCGGGGGCCTTGCCAACATGGTCGCCCAGCGCCTCGGCGTCGTTCCGGTCAGCGCGCCCTCCCCGCAGGTCTTCGAGATCCTGTCGAACGGGGTCGCCGACGGGATCTTCTTCCCGGCCGAATCGGTGCCCTTCTTCCGGATCGACGGCATCCTGAAGGACGCCACCCCCGTGGAGGGCGGCCTCTACAACACGTCCTTCTTCATGATCATGAACGGGGACACCTGGAACGGCCTTTCCGGGGAGGACCGGGAGGCGATCGCCTCGGTCTCCTACGAGGCCCTCGCCCGCCGCGCGGGCAAGGCCTGGGACGCGGCCGACGCGGCCGGGATCACGACGATGGTCGACGCCGGCATCGCCTTCGCGGAGACGGACGAGGCCTTCTCCGACGCCCTCGCAGACCGCCTGTCCGGCATCGAGAGCGTCTTCCTCGACGCCGCCGCCGAGAAGGGCGTCGACGGAAAGGCCGCCCTGTCGCGCCTGCGCGAGGAGATCGTCAGGGAGACCAATTGAGCGCGGCCGAAGGCGGGAAGAGCGGGCGGCCGCGCCGTCTCGCGCGGGCTGGCGGCGCCGTCCTCGCCGGCCTCGCGGGCGTTCTCCTGATGGCGATGATGGCCCTCACCGTCCTGGACGTCGCGGGCCGCTACCTGTTCGCCGCCCCCGTGAACGGCGCCTTCGAGGCGACGGAGGTGATGCTCGCCCTCGTCGTCTTCGCCGGCCTTCCGATCGTGACGGCCCGGCGCGAGCACGTCTCGGTGCGCCTCCTGCTCGACGCCCTGCCCCGGCGGGTCGCCGGCGTCATGGAGCGTCTCGCCGACGTCCTCGTCCTCCTCGCCCTCTTCGGGGCCGCCGTCCTCCTCTACGACAAGGGGCGGGACCTCTCGCGCTGGGGCGATGCGACGGTGCTCCTGTCGATCCCGCTCGGGCCCGTCGCCTACGCCCTTGCCGCGTTCGCGGGGCTCGCCGCGCTGGCGGCGGCCGCCCGCCTCGTGCGGTCCGTCGCCGGCGCGGGACGGCGCTGACCGTGGAGCCGTGGGTCCCGGGGCTCCTCGCCCTCCTCGCCCTCATCCTCGCCGGGGTTCCGATCGCCTTCGCCATGGGTCTCGTGGGGGCGGGCGGGCTCGTCCTCCTCATGGGGCCGCGGGGGGCGCTCTCCATCGTGGGGCAGACCCTGTTCGACACGGGGCTGTCCTACACGCTGTCCGTCGTGCCGCTCTTCATCCTGATGGGGAACCTCGTGACGCGGGCGGGCCTGTCCTCGGCGCTCTATTCGGCCTGCAACGCCTGGCTCGGCTCGCGGCGCGGCGGCCTCGCCATGGCGACGGCCCTCGCCTGCGGGGGCTTTTCGGCCGTGTGCGGCTCCTCCCTCGCCACCGCCGCCACCATGGGGCGGGTCGCCCTCCCCGAGATGCGCCGCTACCGCTACGACGACGGCCTCGCCGCGGGCGTGATCGCGGCGGGCGGCACCCTCGGCATCCTGATCCCGCCGAGCGTGATCCTCGTCCTCTACGGGGTCACCACGCAGCAGTCGATCGCGGACCTGTTCATGGCGGGGATCGTGCCCGGCCTCCTCGGCGTCCTCGGCTACATGGCCGCCGTCGCCGTGACCTGCCGCCTCGACCCGGCCGCGGGCCCGCGGGGCGCGGCCACGACGCTGCGCCAGAAGCTGTCGGCGAGCGCGGGCGTCGCGGGCATCCTCCTTCTCTTCCTCCTTGTCATCGGGGGCATCTACGCGGGCGTCTTCACGGCGACGGAGGCGGCCGGGGTGGGCGCGTTCGGCGCCCTCCTCATCGCGCTCGCCCGCCGGGCGCTCACGCCGAAGGGCCTGTTCGAGGTGCTGGCCGAGACGGCGTCGACCACCACCATGATGTTCGCCGTCCTCGCGGGCGCGCTCGTGTTCGCGGCGTTCGTGAACGTCGCGGGGCTGCCGGCCGCCCTCACGGGCTTCGCCGGGGGCCTCGACCTCTCCCCCATCCAGGTGCTGATCGGGATCCTCGCCATCTACCTCCTCCTCGGCATGGTGCTCGAAAGCCTGTCCATGGTCCTCCTCACCGTGCCGATCTTCGCCCCGATCGTCGCCGACCTCGGCTTCGACCTCGTGTGGTTCGGCATCCTCGTGGTGGTGATGACGGAGATCAGCCTGATCACGCCGCCCGTCGGGCTCAACGTGTTCGTCCTGAAGACGGTGCTGCCGGATGTGTCGCTCGGCACCATCTTCCGCGGCGTCGTGCCCTTCATCCTGGCGGACGTCGTCCGCCTCGCCCTCCTCCTCGCCTTCCCGGCGCTCGCCCTGTGGCTCCCGGCGCAGATGGGCTGACGGTCACGCCGCGCGGGTGACGCGCCGGAGCGTGACGTTGATGCGCCCACCGCCAGGGACGAGGGTGGACGTGCCGGGAATGATCCGGTCGATCCCGTGGTGGATCAGCCGGTCCTCCCCGCCGAAGGCGACGACGTCGCCCGAGGCGAGGCGGATGGAGCGGGTGGGGTCCTTGCGGCGGGTGCCGCCGATCCGGAAGACGGCCGTGTCGCCGAGGGAGAGGGACACGACGGGCGTCACGAGGTCCTCCTCGTTCCGGTCCTGGTGGAGACCGAGGCGCGTTCCCGGCAGGTAGCGGTTGACGAGGGCGGCCTGCGGATCCGGCCCGTCCGGCACCACGGCGCGCCAGACCGAGAGCAGCGCCTGCGGCATGGGCGGCCAGGGCCGTCCCGTCTCCGGGTGGGTGGGCTGGTATCGGTAGCCGGCCTCGTCGGCGACCCAGCCGAGCGGCCCGCAGTTGGTCATGGCGACGGAGAAGGGCTTGCCCGTGCGCGGCATGCGCGGCGTGAAGAAGGGCGCGTCCGCCACCACGGCCTCGATCGCCGTCAGGCACGCCTTCGCCTCCTGCGGCGACAGGAAGCCTGGCAGGATCGTGATCGCCATTGCCGTTTCCGTGCGCATCGAGGAGCCTTGCCGCCCGGCCCGCTCCGATGTAGCACCGTGGAGCCGTCGGGGCATAGCTCAGCCTGGTAGAGCACCGGTTTTGGGAACCGGGGGTCGTAGGTTCGAATCCTGCTGCCCCGACCAGCAGGAGGGCAGGCGCGGGGCGCGCCTTGTCAGGGTGGGTGCGCTGGCTGTCGATGAAGCCAGGCTTTTCGCATTTCGCGTTGTAGCCATCGCCTTTCCTCGGGGTGTCGGTCGACCGCGAACCCGGTGTCGATGGCGCGGTCCAGGTCGCCGGAATTGCCCCGGGGCGGCGACCACCGTCAGGCTTACGGACAAGTCGTCCAGAACCGCGCCGGGCGCGGGCCGGGTCAGGGCCGAAGAGCCGGAGGCGGGGATCGACGGGACCCGCGCCCCGTGCGGGAGCGACGTGCGGGTCGCAGAGAGGCCCGCCCCCGATCGTCCTCGCCCGGACCCGTCAGCCGCCGAGCGTGCGGCGGAGGACGTCGAGCCAGTTGTCCCGGCAGATGCGGGCGATGAGCCGCTCCCCGTAGCCCGCTTCGCGCATGGCGCCGACGAGGGCCGGCAGCCCCGACACGTCGCCGATGGCCCGCGGGATCAGCGCCCCGTCGAAGTCCGAGCCGAGGGCGACGCCCGTCTCCCCCAGCCGCTCGATCAGGTGGTCGAGGTGGCGCACGCACGCCGTCAGCGGCGTGTCGGACACGCGCCGCCCGTCGTCCCTCAGGAACGGGACGGCGAAGTTGAGGCCGACGAGCCCGTGGGTCTCGGCGATGGTGGCGAGCTGCCGGTCGGTGAGGTTGCGGGCCGACGGCGACAGGGCGTGGGCGTTGGAGTGGGTGGCGACGAGCGGCCTGTCGGTGAGGGCCGCGACGTCGAGGAAGCCCGCGGCGTTGAGGTGGGAGACGTCGACGAGGATGCCGAGCCGGTTCGCCTCCAGCACCAGCCTCTTGCCGGCGTCCGTGAGCCCCGGCCCCTCGTCCGGGTCTGCGGGAAAGCGGAAGGGGATCCCGGTGCCGAAGGCGTTGGGCCGCGACCAGACCGGCCCGACGGAGCGCAGCCCCGCCGCGTGAAGGACCTCGAGCTCGCCGAGGTCGGTGCCGATTCCCTCCGCGCCCTCCAGGTGCAGGATCGCGGCGATGGCGCCCGCCGCCTCCGCCGCCTCGATCTCGGCGACGGTGCGGCACACGCGGATGGCGTCCGGCCGGGTGCGGGCCATCCTGAGGAGGATCGCCGCCATCTCGAAGGTGATGCGCCGCGCCTCCGCCGGGTCCACCGGGTCGATGGGCGGGAAGTCCACGACGCCCCCGTCGTCGGCGAAGCCGAGGGCCGCCCCGTCCGCGGGCCCGGGCACGTAGACCGCGAAGAAGCCGCCCATGAGGCCGCCCGCCCGCGCCCGCGGCAGGTCGACGTGGCCCTTGCCCGCCCCCCCGAGGAAGCGGCTGCCGGAAAGGTCGCCCGCCCGCCACAGCTTCAGGAGGGTGTCGTTGTGTCCGTCGAACACCGTCTGCACGGCGCGCCCCCTTCCCTCGTCCCGTCCGCTTCGTCTCTAGAGCGCGGGGCGGGCGGACGGAAGCGCAAAGCGCCGCGCGCCGCTCCCCCCGCCGGTTGACCCGCGGTCCCTTTCCGGGTCGAACGGGTGGGCTGAGGAGGACGAGGACATGGCCGACGGGACCGACGACACGACCCACCTTTCGCTGGAGGCGGTGGAGGACCTCGCCTTCCGCGCCCTCACCGGCGCGGGGGCGAGCGAGGCGCAGGCCCGACCCCTCGCGCGGGCGGTCCGCGCGGCGGAGGCGGACGGCATCAAGAGCCACGGTCTCCTCTACGTCCCGGTCTACTGCGAGCACCTCGCCTGCGGGAAGGTGGACGGGGCGGCGGTGCCGGCGGTGGAGACGACGCGGCCGGGCGCCGTCCGGGTGGACGCGGGCTCGGGCTTCGCCCACCCGGCGATCGACGTGGCCTTCGCCGCGCTCGTGCCGGCCGCGCGGGCGAACGGGACGGCGGCCGCCGCGATCTTCAACTCGTACAATTGCGGCGTCCTCGGCCACCACGTGGAGCGGCTCGCCGGGGCGGGGCTGACGGCACTCGGCTTCACCAACGCGCCCGCCTCCATCGCCCCCGTCGGCGGGCGCAAGCCCGTGATCGGCACCAACCCGTTCGCCCTCGCCGTCCCCGACGGGGCGGGCGGGGCCGCGCTCCTCATCGACCAGTCGGCGAGCGTGGTGGCGAAGTCGGAGATCATGCTGCGCGCCCGGGAGGGCGGGACGATCCCCGACCACTGGGCCCTCGACGCGGACGGCAACCCCACGACGGACCCGGCGGCGGCGCTGAAGGGCTCCATGGCGCCCGCTGGCGGCTACAAGGGATTCGGTACCGGGCTGATGGTGGAGGTCTTCGCCGCGGCCATGGCCGGCGCCACGCTCGGCAAGGACGCGAGCCCCTTTTCCGGCACCGTGGGCGGACCGCCGCGGACGGGCCAGTTCTTCATCGCCCTCGACCCGGACGCCTTCTCCGGCGGCGCCTTCGCCGGGCGGATCGAGGACCTCCTCGCCGCCGTCTCCACCGAGGAAGGCACCCGCGTGCCCGGCAGCCGCCGCCGCGCCAACCGGCGGCGGATCGCCGGGGAGGGCGTCTTCCCCGCCCGCTCGCTGGTGGAGAGGATCGAGGCGTTCGCACGCTGACGGTGAGGCCCGCGCCCCTCGGCCGCGCGGCGGCGGTTTGACTCTCGGGCGCCCACGCAGCAGGCTCGTCGCCTGACGCGTTATCGGGCCGGCGCGTCGGCGGGGGGCCGCCGGCGCACGCGGCCCTTGTTGCGCGTCGTCATGCGATGTCCAGCCTCGCGAAGGAGAGGAAGCAGATGACGACGATCAGAGGAACGCTCGCCGCCGCCGGCGCGCTCGGGCTCGGCGCGGCGCTTCTCGCCGCCCCCGCGCCCGCCAAGGCCGCCGAGTGCGGCACGGACGAGACGATCACCGTCGCGGAGATGACCTGGCTGTCGGCGGGCATGCTCGCCTACGTGACCGAGACCGTGCTGGAGGAGGGCTACGGCTGCGACGTGGAGGTCGTGCCGGGCGACACGGTGCCCACCGCCACCTCGATGCTGACGAAGAGCGAGCCGCACATCGCGCCCGAGCTGTGGGTCTCGACGGCCGAATCCATCTGGAACGACATCCAGGAGAAGGGCAACGTCTACAAGGCGAGCGACATCTTCGGCTCGGGCGGCCTCGAGGGCTGGTGGATCCCGAGCTACGTCGCCGAGGCCAACCCTGAGCTGAAGTCGGTGACCGACCTCGCCGACCACTGGGAGATCTTCACCGAGCGCACCAACCCCGACGAGGGCCGCTTCTACGGCTGCCCGCCGGGCTGGGGCTGCGAGATCATCACCAACAACCTGTTCGAGGCGCTGAACCTCGGCGAACACTACGAGCTGTTCTCGCCCGGCTCGGGCGCCAACCTGAAGGCCTCGATCGCCCGCAAGGTGACGCGGCAGGAGCCGGTGGTCGCCTACTACTGGGGCCCGACGGCGGTGATCGGCCGCTACGACCTCGTGCGCCTCGAGATGCCCGAATTCGAAGCCGACAAGTTCGAGTGCCTGACGGACCCTGAATGCGAGAACCCGCAGGTGACCGGCTGGAAGCCCGGCGAGGTCGTGGTCGCGGTCGTCACCGAGCTGAAGGACAAGGCGCCGGCCCCGGCCGAGTTCCTTTCCAAGATGACCATCCCGAACGAGGTGGTGAACCAGGTCCTCGCCTGGGGTGACGAGAACTCCGCGAGCCCGGAGGAGACGGCCGAGTACTTCCTGAAGAACTTCGAGGACGTGTGGACCGGCTGGGTCCCGGCCGACGCCGCCGAGAGCATCAAGGCGAGCCTGTCCTGACGCCTTCCGCCCCCGGCCGCCCTGCGGCCGGGGGCGCCCCTTGCGGCGCGCGCCTTGCATCGGCTGTGCGATCACCCTTTTCAGCCACGGGCCTGAACGGAGCGAGACGCCATGGCGAACGGCTTTCCGGAACTCATCGACACCCGCGCCGTCCGGATCGCCGTCGACGACTGGTTCACCCAGATCGTCATCGACTACGGCGAGGCGCTAGAAATCGCCTTCCTGCCGGTCCTGAGGCTTCTCAACGCCATCGAGGACGGGCTCCTGTTCGTCCCCTGGTTCATCCTGATCCCGCTCGCGGCGGCCCTCGCGTGGGCGGCGACGCGCAGCTGGAAGCTCAGCGTCGGCGTTGCCGTCATGCTGTTCCTGACGGGCCTGTTCGGCCTGTGGGAGCCCGCGATGGAGACCATCGCGCTCATGCTGACGGCGACGATCCTCGCCGTCGTCATCGGCCTTCCGCTCGGGATCGCCATGTCGTTCTCGAACCGCCTGCAGTCGGCCATGCTGCCCGTCCTCGACGTCATGCAGACGCTGCCGATCTTCGTCTACCTGATCCCGTTCGTGATGCTGTTCGGGCCGGGCAAGATCCCCGCGCTCCTCGCCACCATCGTGTTCGCCGTGCCGCCGGTGATCCGCCTCACCAACCTCGGCATCCGCCAGGTGGACCCGGAGGTGATCGAGGCCGTCTCCGCCTTCGGGGCGACGCCCCTGCAGAAGCTCTTTTCCGTGCAGCTGCCGCTGGCGCTTCCCACCATCATGGCCGGCATCAACCAGACCACCATGATGGCGCTGTCCATGGTGGTGATCGCCTCCATGATCGGGGCGGGCGGCCTCGGCCTGCAGGTGCTTCAGGGCATCCAGCGCCTCGAGGTCTCGCGCGGGCTGCTGGCGGGCATCGGCATCGTCTTCCTCGCCATCATCTTCGACCGCATGGCCCAGGCCTACGGCAAGCGCGTCCAGCGCCACCTGGAATCGGGCGGCAACTGACGGAGGCTCCCCTTGAGCACCCCCAAGATCCGGCTCGAGAAGGTCTCCAAGATCTTCGGGCCCGACCCGAAGAGCATCGTCCCCCTCCTCGATACCGAAAAGTCGAAGACGGAGATCATGGAGGAGACGGGCCACGTCGTCGGCCTGCGCAACGTCTCCCTCGACATCCCGGAAGGGCAGACCTTCGTGGTGATGGGGCTGTCGGGGTCGGGCAAGTCCACGCTCATCCGGCACATCAACCGCCTGATCGAGCCGACCTCGGG
Organism: uncultured Hyphomicrobiales bacterium; assembly: GCA_964547415.1. GTDB lineage: Bacteria > Pseudomonadota > Alphaproteobacteria > Rhizobiales > Amorphaceae > CAZJNX01. The sequence continues at coordinate 2,715 of CAZJNX010000027.1, read as the reverse complement.
GCGGATCCTGTTCGACGAGACGGACATCCTGACGCTCTCCTCCCGCGAGCTCCGCGACCTCAGGCGCCACCGCATCTCCATGGTTTTCCAGCGCTTCGCGCTCCTGCCCCACAAGACCGTCCTCGACAACGTGGCCGCGGGCCTGCGCTTTGCGGGCGTCAGGCGCGATGAGGCCCGCGAGCGGGCGATGCGCCAGGTGGAGGTCGTCGGCCTTGCCGGCTTCGAGAACCAGTATCCGCGCCAGCTGTCGGGCGGCATGCAGCAGCGCGTCGGCCTTGCCCGGGCGCTCGCGACGGACGCGGAGATCCTCCTCATGGACGAGGCCTTCTCCGCCCTCGACCCGCTGATCCGCCACGACATGCAGGCCCAGCTCGCCGATCTCCAGAGGGAATTGAAGAAGACCATCGTCTTCATCACCCACGACCTCGACGAGGCGCTCCGGATCGGCGACACCATCGCCATCCTCTACGACGGCAGCCTCAGCCAGGTGGGTACGCCGGAAGAAATCCTGATCCACCCCGCGGACGACTACGTGGAGCGCTTCGTGCGCGACGTGGACAGGAGCCGCGTCATCACGGTGGCGGCCGCCGCCCGCGCCGCGCCCACCCTCCCCCACCACGCCGTCACCGCCGAGGCGATCGCCCCCCACTTCGACGGCGAGCGCACGGTGCCCGTCTTCGTGGTGGACGCGGACGGACAGCCCCGTGGCGCCATCTCGCCCACCCGCTTCGCCCGCCACCGGGACGAGGACGGCGCGTTCTGGCAGAACCCGGACCACCTCGCCCCCGTGGTGCAGGTGGGCGCCGACACGATCCTCGCCGACGCCCTCCCCGAGGTGGCGGAGAGCGAGGTGCCCGTCGCGGTCGTGGACGAGGAGGGGCGGATCGTCGGGGCCCTGTCCCGCCAGAGCGCCATCGAGGCGATCATGCGCCGCGCCGACGAGGCCCCGCCGCTCGAGGACGGCGCGCCCGCCGACGGCGCCCCGACGGAGCGGACAGCCAAGATCGAGCCCGCCCACCCGGACGCGGACGGCCACCATCCGGCCGCCGACGTGCCGCCCCACAGCCGCGTGGAGGAAAAGCGGGTGGTGAGCGGCTGACGGCGCTCACCACGGCAGAAGGGCGCCCACGCCCCTGACGAGGCGCATCAGCCCCTCCGGGTCGCGCAGCACCGAGTTGAGCGCCGCCGCCACCACGGCGACCGCCACCGACCCCACCGCCGCCTGCAGGCGCCAGCGGTCCCGCCGCGCCGCGCGCACCGTCTCGATCATCTCCGAGGCGTGGCGCAGGTGGTCGTTGAGGACGGCGACGTCGGCGGCGACCCCTTCGAAGCGGTGGGCCCACGGCTCGTCCACGAGCGCCTCCACCAGGTCGAGCCGCTCCGGCCCGCGGAGCATCGCGATGAACGCCGGAAGGTCCGCCCGGAGCCGGCCGTGGAGCGTGTCGGCCCGGCCGAGCTTGGCGGCGATGTCGGCCGTCGCCGCCTCGAGGTCGGCGGCGATGCGGAAGGCGCTGCGGGCCCCGTGGAGGGACGGATCGGCGAGACGGCGCGGGTGGACGAGGGAAAGGTACGGGTCGAGCCGGGCGGACAGGCGGCGGACGGCCTCGCTCGCGAGTTCCAGCTGGTAGCGCAGGAAGCGGCGGTAGACGAGGGCGAGGGCGAGGATCAGCCGGTCCCCCTCCCCGAGGGCGGCGACGGCCTCGGCCGCCCGCGCCCGCTCGGCGCGCCTGTGGGCCCCGAGCGACACGCCGCGCGGCCGCGGCGCGTCGGGCGCGCCGAACTCGAGGGCCACCGCCTCCACCAGCGGGGCCGGGAGCGCCGGCTCGAAGACGAAGGCACCGAGGGTGCCGTAGAGGGCGCCGCGGGAGGCGAGGAGGCGGCGGTCGATGTCCGCGACGTCGCTCGGCGAGACGTCCCGGTAGTCGCGCACGACGGCGAGCACCACGTCGGCGTTGGCCGGTACGCCCGGGGCCGGGGCCTGGAAGAAGGCGTCGATCGCCTCGAGGACGTCGATCTCGTGGGGATCGCCCGGGGGCGCGGGCCCCGTGTCGGCCCCGCTCACCCGCTCACGCGCCGGCGCTCACCTTGCGGAGGGTGCGGCGGAAGTCGCTGAGGGCGTCGGGCATGGACTTCCAGCGGCCCGTGCCGCCAGCGCGCGTCGCCGCGCCAGCCGCCCCGGCGCCGCCGGTGAGGGCGAGGGCGCGCACGTCCCCGGCCGTCACCTCGGCCTCGCCCTTGCCGAGCCGGCCGGCCACCGCCCGAAGGTCCCGCTCGAGGTCGCCCGCACCGGCGACGAGGGGGCGAACGGGTGCCGCGTCCGCAAGCGCGGCCCGCCGCGCCGCCGCGAACAGCGCGAGGGCGGCGCGGGCAAGCCCGCGGTCGAAGCTGCGGTCGGTGAGGGCGGTCGGTGCCATCGTCGGGCGAATCCTTGCCTCGCGCAGAAGTCTACCGTCCCGCTCAACATAAGGCACGGGGGGCGGGCCCGCCAGTCGCCGGTCAGTGGGCGTCGGCCCAGCTGACGCCCGCGCGGGCCTCCACGTCGATCGGGACGGCGAGATCGACGGCCGGCAGCGCGGCGCCCTGCATCACGTCCCGGATCACCGGGATCGCCTCGTCCGCCGCCTCCTCCGGCACCTCGAAGAGAAGCTCGTCGTGGACCTGGAGGAGCATCCTCGCCGGCACCCCGGCCTTCTCCAGGGCGGGCTCCATGCGGAT
>CAZJNX010000026.1:0-28416 GCA_964547415.1 uncultured Hyphomicrobiales bacterium | reverse complement strand
TCAGCGCGTCGCCTCGCCGGCCCCGGCGCCCGGATCCGACGAGCGCTCCCCTGGAGAGGCAGCGCGAGGGCGAGTTCGCCAGCTCGAGCGGGTCGACCGGTTCATCACCCGCCGCCGGCGCGAGCCCACCGGCGACACCCCCGCCCGCCCATGCGGCAGCCCTTCGCGGCGCCGCCCTCGCCTGCGGACCGACGGCGGCGTCGGACCCGAAAATCCGCAGCCTGCGACTGGCCCGGGGCGGTTCGACCCGCGAGCGGAAGGGGGCGCGCGGCGGGCGCGGCGGATCGGCTTGCCGCCAGGCCCGACGCGGACCTCAGCCGCAGGCCTCGGCAGCGACGGCCAGGCGGCGCGGGCGGGTGACGACGTCCTCGGGGCGGGAGCGGGTGGCGAGGGGGACGGTGATCGTGTAGCGGGTGCCGCTCTCGTCGCTGTCGCGGCGGATCGTGCCGTCCATCTGGTCGAGGTAGAGCTCGACGATGCGCATGCCGAGGCCGGTGGACTTCGGCTCCGCTCCCTCGTCCGCCATGCCGCAGCCGTTGTCGGACACCTTGATGGTGAGGGACTCGGCCCGGCGGATGCACTCCACCAGGATGAGGCCGATGTCCTGCTGGCCGTCGAAGGCGTACTTCGCCGCGTTGGCAACCAGCTCGTGGACGATGGCGCCGAGGCGAACCGCGTCGTCGATTCCCGCCTCCGCCTGGTCGCCGATCACGCGGATCGTCCAGCCGACGGCGGTGGAGCGGGCCAGCTGCTCGATCGAATCGCAGATGCGCTTGAAGAAATGGAGAAGCTCCACCTCGCCCGTCTTGTCGCGGACGGCGAGGAGCTCGTAGAGGGTGGACAGGTAGTCGATCCGGCTCGCCACCCGCTCGAACACGGCACGGGCCTCCGCGTCCCTCAGCTGCCGCGTCTCGAGGCGGATCATGGCGGTGATGGCCGCCACGTTGTTCTTCACGCGGTGGTGGACCTCGTCGATCATGGTATGGACCCGGTCGAGCTCGCTGCCCGCGCGCCGCCGCGCCTGCTCCTCCCGCGTGACGTCCTCGATCGTGAGGAGGACGAAGCCCGTCGCCGCGCCGTCCCGCGTCACCTCCCGCGCGCCGAGGCGCAGGATGCGCCGCCCGATGACCGGGAAGGTCTGCTCGAGGTCGAAGGCGTCGATCCTGAGGCTGTGGGGAACGATGCCCGCCAGAAGCGGCATGAGCCGCTCGTCGTCGAAGGCGCCGTTCCACAGGGCCGCGAGCGGCTGGCCCAGCGTGTCCTTCTCGCTGGTGTTGGACAGGCGGTAGTAGGCGAGGTTGGCGTACTCCACCGTCAGGTCGTCGTTCAGGATGACGAGCGCCTTGTCGAGGCTGTGCACGATGTCCTTGTAGCGAACCTCCGCGTGTCGTCCGACGGTCCTCATCACGGCCTTCCCCGCGTTCACCTGTCCCGCCCGGGGCCGATCCCCGTCCGGGCGCCCCTTGCGGCCCGTGAGCGTGGCCGCCGCGGCCGGCGGCGGCGCCGAGGACGCCGCGGCACCGGCAGGGGCGACGGTCCGCCCGCCCCCGTTGTGCGCCCGTTGGCTTGCGCGAGGCTTGCACGGCGGGAACGGATGGCCGTCGGTGACGTTGTCTATCCCCTCAACTGCTACCCAAGGTTTAATTTCGCACGGGCGTTCGCGCGCCCGCGGCCCCCTCAGGCGGCGCGGGCGGCCCCCGTCGCGGCGAGCCAGGCCGCGAAGTCCCGCCGGGCGCGGGCGGCATGGGCCTGCTTGCGGCCGAGCTTGCGCGCGCCGCGGCGACCGTGTCCGACCGCGTCCTCCTCCGACAGCGGGGGAAAGAGGCCGAAGTTCACGTTCATGGGCTGGTAGGACGGGGGCGCGCCGGCCTCGTCCGCGGACAGGTGCCCGCCGGTGATGTAGCCCAGAAGCGCGCCGCACGCCGTCATCGCGGGCGGCGGGCAGAAGGCGGGGCCGCCCGCCTCGGCAGCCGCGAGGCGCCCGGCCAGAAGGCCGATCGCCGCCGATTCCACGTAGCCCTCGCAGCCGGTGATCTGGCCCGCGAAACGCAGGTGCGGCGCCGAGCGCAGGCGCAGCTGGCCGTCGAGGAGGCGCGGGGCGTTGACGTAGGTGTTGCGGTGGAGGCCGCCGAGGCGGGCGAACTCGGCCCGCTCCAGCCCCGGAATCATCCGGAACACCTCGACCTGCGCGCCGTAGCGGATCTTCGTCTGGAAGCCCACCATGTTGTAGAGGGTGCCGTGGGCGTTGTCCTGGCGCAGCTGGACGACCGCGTAGGGCTTCTCGCCCGGCCTGTGGGGATTGGTGAGGCCGAACGGCTTCATGGGGCCGTGGCGCAGCGTCTCCCGCCCGCGCTCGGCCATCACCTCGATGGGAAGGCAACCGGAGAAGTAGGGCGTGTTCGCCTCGAACGCCTTGAAGTCGGTCCGGTCGGCGGCGAGGAGGGCGTCCACGAACGCCTCGTAGGTCGCCCGGTCCATGGGGCAGTTGAGGTAGTCCGCGCCCGAGCCGCCAGGGCCCGCCTTGTCGTAGCGGGACTGGAACCAGGCGATCCCGAGGTCGACCGTGTCGAAGTGGACGATGGGGGCGATGGCGTCGAAGAAGGCGAGGGCCGTCTCCCCGGTGTGGCGGCGGATGTCGGCGGCGAGTTCGTCGGAGGTGAGGGGGCCTGTCGCCACGATCGCGAGCCCGTCCTCCGGGCCCGGCAGGCGCTCCACCGCGCCGCGCACCACGGTGACGTTCGGGTGGGCGTCGAGGGCGGCCGTCACGGCGGCGGAGAAGCCCTCCCGGTCGACGGCGAGCGCGGAGCCCGCCGGCACCTGGTGGCGGTCCGCCGCGGCCATGACGAGGGAGGAAAGGTCCCGCATCTCGGCGTGGATGACGCCGACCGCGTTCGTCTCCGCGTCGTCGGAGCGGAAGGAGTTGGAGCACACGAGTTCGGCGCACCCGTCCGTCTTGTGGGCGGGCGTCATGCGCACGGGGCGCATCTCGTGGAGGACGACGGGAAGGCCGGCCTCGGCGATCTGGAAAGCCGCTTCCGATCCGGCGAGGCCGGCACCGATCACGTGAATGGGTCGCATGGCAGGAGTATGCCAACGCTGCCCCGCCGCATCAACGGTGGACCGCGCGGGTCGGGGCGGGGCCTGTGATCCCCCGGGCACAGCCCCGGACGAGGCGACGTGGTTAAGGGATCGGAAACGAAGCCGTCGCAATGGTCGTACGCCGCGAAACCCTGTGAAGGTGCGCCGCCGATGATCCGCCCGTCCGCCCTCCTCGTCCCGCTCGGGGCGCTCGTCCTCGCTGGCTGCGTCGCCCAGTCGAACGGGGAGCCGCGGATGTGGTTCGCCACCCACGGGGCGACGCCGCCGACGGCGACCCGCGTGGTCGTCTGCCACGGATTCGGCTGCCACTACCGCGATCCGGTCGGCCTCTCGCAGGCGGATCTGCGGACCGTCCGCCGCCTGCTCGCCCCCGGGGCGGCCTCCCCGGAAGCGGAGCGCAAGGCGATCGCGCGGTTCGTCGCCCACATGGAAAAGCGCGTCGCGGCCGACGTGGGCTCCGGGGGAGACGTGGGCGGGCTCGACCTGTGGAACGCCGGCAAGCGCGGGCAGATGGACTGCATCGACGAGGCGGCGAACGCCACGAGCTATCTTTTGATGGCGGAAAAGCGCGGCTATCTCGTCCACCACCGGGTGAGCAAGCCCGTCGCCCGCGGCTTCTTCCTCGACGGGCGCTACCCCCACGCGACGGCGGTGATCCGCGAGACGGACACCGGCAGGGCCTGGGCGGTGGATTCCTGGCGGGAGGCGAACGGGGCGCCGCCCGTCGTCATGCCGCTGGAGGCGTGGTTCGCCGAATCCCCGGCGAGGTTCGGCTTCCGCGGCGGCTGAGCGGACGCCCGGCCCCGGACGGCCGACGAACGAAGGGCCCGCGGAGCGATCCACGGGCCCTTCGTCGGTCTTTGCCCGGCCGTGGCGGCAAGGAGCGTCTCAACTGGTCTTGGTCTGGCGGTTGCCGCGGGCGACGACCGACTTGATGTCGCGGCGGTTGAGGCCGATGTCGTTGAGCTGGCGGTCGGACAGCCTCTCGAGCTGCTCCGCCGTCTCGCGCGCCGCACGCCAGTCGCTGTACGTGCGAACGAAGAGGTCGAACACGGGATGTCTCCGGCAGGAAAGCGTTGAACGATCGAAGGGCAGGGCGCCGCCCCGTCCACGGGCAACGGCCTGCGCCGGAGATGTAGTGGATCCGGGGCATTCCGAGATCGGGGCGGCCCGCATGACTGGATTGCCCGCCTCGTGGGCGTGGGCATGGCGCTTTCCGCGGCAGTCCGGGGTGCCGGCCGCGCCGGCCGCGCCGGCCGCGCCGGTCACAGGAGGGTCGGCAGGTCCTCCGTCCCGCCGAGGCCCTCGAGCACGGCGAGGGTCCGCCCGCCGGCGGTGAGCAGGAGATCGGATCCGTCGTCGGAAAAGCCGGCGGTCGCTCGCGCCGCGGCGAGCGGGCCCTCGAGGAGGATCATGTCCTCGTCCGGGGCGAAGTCCCGCACCCGGTCCGGCGCGCGGCCGCTGGCGAACACGAAGGTGTCCGCGCCCGCGCCGCCCGAAAGGACGTCCGGCCCCGCCCCGCCGTCGAGGGTGTCCTCGCCCGACCCGCCGCGCAGGACGTCCCGGTGCGCGCCGCCGTCGAGGCGGTCGTCGCCCGTGCCGCCGGCCATGCGGTCCGCGCCCGCGCGGCCGAGGACGGCGTCGTTCCCCGCGCCGCCGGCGAGGCGGTCGCGGCCCGCGCCGCCGTCGATGGCGTCGTCCCCCGAACCGCCGGCCGCCGCGTCGCGGCCGCCCGCACCCAGGATGATGTCGGACCCGCCCGCGCCCGCGAGGCGGTCGTCGCCCGACCCGCCGCGCAGGACGTCCTCGCCGCGGCGGCCGAGGAGGCGGTCGTCGTCGTCGCCGCCGTCGAGGAGGTCGTTGCCGGCCCGCCCGTTGAGGGTATCGTCCCCGGCCAGACCGGAGATGATGTCGGAGACCGGGTCGCCGGCGATGAAATCGTTCCCGTCCGTGCCGATGATCGCGAACACGTCGCCCGTGACGAGGCCGTCGAGGACGATGGTCCGGTCGGCGAAGCTCGCCCGCTCCACGTCGACGAGCCGGTCGGTCCCGTCCGACGGGCTGCCGGAGATCTGCTCGACCGTCACGGAGCCGTCGTCGTTGCGGGTGACGGCGTAGTCGGCGAAGGCGCTGCGGTAGGCGGCGGTGTCGCGGCCGGTCCCGCCGTTCAGGAGGTCGTCGCCCGCCGCCCCCTCGAGCAGGTCGTCGCCCGCGCGGCCCTCGATGGTGTCGGCCGCCGTGCCGCCGACCACGTAGTCCGGATCGTCCCGGCCGATGTAGTGGGCCGGATCGCCGAAGTGGTCCGAGGTGGGGCTTTCCTTGTCGGTGACGAGGAGGTTGGTCGCCACCAGGATCACCACCGTGTCCCGGTCCATGGCGTCGTAGTAGGGTGAGGAGGTGATGCGCTCGCTCGCGTCGATGTAGTTGGCGATGGCGTGGGCGGTGACGTCGTCGAGCGGGTTGAAGAACGGCTCGGCGAAGGAGGCGCTGGCGTAGGTGTCGTCGTACCAGACGAGGTTGTTCGTCGCCGAGGTGAAGTCGGGCTGGGTGGAGGCGAGCGGGGTGGTGCGCTCCACCGCCTTGAAGACCCAGTCGTCCTCGAAGCCGACGTTGAGGATGTCGCCCGTCTCGAACAGCTCCGGGCTCGCGAAGGCGACGAAGGCGGCGTCCTCGAAGGCGCCGTCGTAGCGGTCGGCGGCCACGTCCCGCAGCTCGTTGGCGGCGGCGGCGCCGAGGCTGTGGCCGGTGACGAGGATCTCCGCGAAGCTTTCGCCGGCGATGTAGTCGGCGAGGGTGTCGAGCAGCGGGTCGAAGTTGCCGACGAACGAGTCGCTGTTCAGGATCTCGATGTAGAGCGGATAGTCGACCACCGTGTCGGTTCCGCGGAAGGCGAGGGCGAGGGTGTCGCCGTCGGTCATGACGCGGGCGTGGGCGGACAGCAGGGCGCCGATGCCGGCGGTGTAGTAGCCGTCCTCGAAGAAGCCGCGGAAGATGCCGCCGGAAAAGCCGATGTCGTCGCCGTCGAGGGTCCGCCAGCCCTCGGGCGCGTCCTCGCCCGCGTAGGCGGCGTTGGCGAGCCGGGCGAGGGTGACGATCTCCTCGGGTGCGAGGTCCTGGTAGGCGAAGAGGGCCATGGGCGGTCTCCGGGACGGCGCCGGGCGGCGCGGGGCGGGATCAGGCGGCGCGGGGCGGCGGCGGGAGCGCGGCGTGGCGCGGCGGGGTCTCGGCGAGGGCCTCGGCGAGCTCTGCCACCGACTTCAGCGAGTGGACGGGGCGGAAGTCGTCGACATGGGGCCGCATGGCGCGGATGCCGCGGGCCTTCGCCTCGAAGCCCTCGAAGCGCAGCAGCGGGTTGAGCCACACGAGGCGGCGGCAGGAGCGGTGGAGGCGGTCGATCTCCCGCTCCAGGAGCTCGGCCTCCGGGTCCCGCTCGAGGCCGTCCGTGACGAGGAGGACGATGGGCCCGCCGTGCATGACGCGGCGCGACCAGTCCCGGTTGAAGCGGCGCAGGGTGGTGGCGATGCGCGTGCCGCCCGACCAGTCGGCGACGGCGGCCGAGCAGGCGGCGAGCGCCTCGTCCGGGTCGCGCCGGGCGAGCTGGCGGGTGACATTGGTGAGGCGCGTGCCGAACAGGAAGGTGGTGACGCGCCGCCGCTCCGACAGGGCGTGCAGGAAGTGGAGGAAGATGCGGGTGTAGCTCGCCATGGAGCCGGAGATGTCGCACAGGGCGACGACAGGGGGCGGGCGGCGGTCCGGCGCGCGGAAGCGCAGGTCGATGGTGCCGCCGCCGGTCCTCAGGCTCGCCCGCATGGTGCGCCGCGGGTCGAGCTCGCGCGGGCGGGCGGACGGGCGGCGGCGGCGCACGGGCACCCTGTCGAGGGGCATGGCGAGGGCGCGGATCGCAGCCCGCGCCTCGGCCATCTCCGCCGCCGACATCTGGGCGAAGTCCCGGGTCTGGAGGATCTCGCGCTCGGAGGCGGTGAAGCGGGCGTCCACCTCGACCTGTGGCCGCACCTCGGGCGGGCGCTCCCGTTTCGGGGCGAGGGCCTCGGCGACGCGGCCGCTGGCGGCCTTCGCGGGCTCGGGCGTCTGCCGCCGGTCCGACACCGGCGACAGGAGCTCCATCATCTTGTCCTCGAAGTTGCGCGACCGCCAGAAGGCGTCGAAGGCGGCGCCATACACCGCGTCCTGGTCGTGGCGGGAGACGAGGACGGCGTGGAGCGTCCAGTAGAGGTCCTCCCGGCGGCGGATGCCGGCGACCTCCACCGCGCGGACGGCATCGACCACCCGCGCCGGGCCGACGGGCAGCCCCGCCCGGCGCAGGACGCGGGCGAAGGCCACCACGTTGTCGGCGAGGCGGCCACCCTCGCCCGCCGCCGCCGGACCGTTCCCGTCCGCCATTTTGCGCCGCCCCGTGCTCAGCGGCCCGCCGCCGCTTCCTTGCGGATCTCGTCGACGAGCGCCTTCGTGGCCGAGCCGCGCAGGCGCTCGATGTCGTCCTGGTACTTGAGGAGGACGCCGAGGGTGGTGTCCACCGCCTCCGGGTCGAGCGACACTTGGTCGAGCTCCACCAGCGCCGTCGCCCAGTCGATGGTCTCCGCGACGCCGGGCGCCTTGAAGAGGTCCTGGGCCCTCAGGGCCTGCACGAACGCGACCACCTCCTGCGACAGGCGCTCGGACGCGCCCGGCACCTTGAGCCGCACGATCCGCCGCTCGCGCGCCGCATCCGGGTAGTCGACCCAGTGGTAGAGGCAGCGCCGCTTCAGGGCGTCGTGGATCTCGCGGGTGCGGTTGGTGGTGAGGACGACGACGGGCGGGGCGTCGGCGCGGATGGTGCCGAGCTCGGGGATCGTCACCTGGTAGTCCGAGAGCACCTCGAGGAGGAAGGCCTCGAACGCCTCGTCCGCCCGGTCGAGCTCGTCGATGAGGAGGACGGGCGGGCCGGCAAGGTCCGGCTCCAGCGCCTCGAGGACGGGCCGCTTCACGAGGAAGCGCTCGGAGAAGATGTCGGAGGTGAGCGAGCCCCGCTCGATGTCACCGGCGGCCTCGGCGATGCGGATCTCGATCATCTGGGCCGGGTAGTTCCACTCGTAGAGGGCGGCCGAGGCGTCGAGCCCCTCGTAGCACTGGAGGCGGATGAGGCGGCGGCCGAGTCGCTCGCTCAGCACCTTGGCGATCTCGGTCTTGCCGACGCCCGCCTCGCCCTCGAGGAAGAGGGGGCGGTTCATCCTCAGCGCCAGGAAAAGGACGGTCGCGAGCGCCCGGTCGCCCACGTAGGAGCCCGCCTCGAGGAGGGCGAGCGTGTCGTCGATGGAGGCGGGGACGGCGGGGGGCGTCTCGGTCAAGGGCGGCTCTCCGGGGAAGGGGAGGGGGCGCGGCGCCCCGGCGGTCGGCAACCGGCTAGCACGAAGGCCGCGGCCTCCTCAACGAACCCCGCCGGCCGGGGACCGTTGCCCCGTTGCGCTTGTCCGCCCGCGGCGCGCCGTGAGATGGAAGGTCTGCGTCCCGGCGGGCGGGCGCGGCCGACGTTCCGGGAGCGGCACATGGGCATCATCCTCACCCTCGTCATCGGCCTCATCGCGGGCTACATCGCGGAGAAGGCGACGGGCTCGGACATGGGGCTCCTCGGGAACCTGGTGGTCGGCCTCATCGGCGCCTTCCTGGGCGGGCGTCTCGCCGACTGGGCGAATCTCGACGTGGGCGGCGGCTTCGTCGACCAGCTCATCGTGGCGACGCTCGGGGCGATCCTGTTCCTGTTCGTCTGGCGCAAGATCCGGGGGCAGTGAGGGGCCGGCCGGTCGCGCGGCGGGCCGCCGCGCCTTCCCCTTTCCGTCGCGGGTCCTTAAGTGTGGGGCCAGAGAGGACGAGCCGATGGTCACGCTGATCGACAACACCGACGCCGCCGCGACGCCCGCCCCCGCGGGGGCGAAGCGGCCCCGCCACCCGGAGAAGGCGCGCCGGCCCGAGAGCGAGATGCGCCGCAAGCCGGAGTGGATCCGCGTCAGGGCGCCCGGCAGCGAGACGTTCCGGGAGACGCGGGCGATCGTGCGCGAGCACGGGCTGGTGACGGTGTGCGAGGAGGCGGGCTGTCCCAACATCGGCGAGTGCTGGTCGAAGCGCCACGCCACCTTCATGATCATGGGTGAGACGTGCACCCGCGCGTGCGCCTTCTGCAACGTGGCGACGGGCCTGCCCGACGCCCTCGACGCCGACGAGCCGGAGAAGGTGGCCGACGCGGTGGCGAAGCTCGGCCTCGCCCACGTTGTGGTGACCTCCGTCGACCGGGACGACCTCGAGGACGGCGGCGCCCGCCACTTCGCCCGCACCATCGAGGCGATCCGCGCCCGCGCCCCGGGCACGACGGTGGAGATCCTCACGCCCGACTTCCTGCGCAAGCCGGGCGCCCTCGAGGTCGTGGTCGCGGCGCGGCCGGACGTCTTCAACCACAACCTCGAGACGGTGCCGTCCCGCTACCTGACGGTCCGGCCGGGCGCCCGCTACTACCACTCGATCCGCCTTCTCGACCGGGTGAAGCAGCTCGACCCGACGATCTTCACCAAGTCCGGCATCATGGTCGGCCTGGGGGAGGAGCGGAACGAGGTCCTGCAGCTGATGGACGACCTGCGCAGCGCCGACGTGGACTTCCTGACGATCGGGCAGTACCTGCAGCCGACGCGGCGGCATCATCCGGTGATGGATTACGTCACGCCCGAAGCCTTCAAGGCCTATGAAACCATCGCCTATTCCAAGGGCTTTCTGATGGTGTCCGCGAGCCCGCTCACCCGTTCCTCCCACCATGCGGGGGAGGATTTCGAGCGGCTGAAGGCGGCACGGGCCGCGCGTCTCGGCGCGGGCGCGAACGGGGCGGGCGCACGCGCCTGACCGGGCGGGGCAGGGGGCAAGGCCGCGGCAAGACGGTCGCGGCATGTTGGAAAAGGTGCAGGGAACGGAACGGGAAAAGGAAGGGCCGAGGGGGCGTGGCGCCCCGCCGTCGCGGCACCCGCGCGGGACAGTCCGCAGCGCGTGCCGAACGGGGCCCGCAGGACAAGACGATGCCGACCTTCGAGACCAAGAGAACGGTGAACCACAGCCCCGGCGACATGTTCGACCTCGTCGCCGACGTCGAGAAATACCCGAGCTTCGTGCCCCTGTGCCAGTCGCTCCAGGTGCGTGGGAAGAAGGCCCTGGACGACGGCCGCGAGGTGGTGGTCGCCGACATGACGGTCGCCTATCGGGTGATCCGCGAGACCTTCACCTCCCGGGTCGTGCTGGACCGGGAGAACCACATCATCGACGTCGAATACCTCGACGGGCCGTTCAAGCAGATGGAGAACCGCTGGCGCTTCGAGCCCGCGGACGGCGGCCGCTGCACGGTGTCCTTCTATATCCAGTACGAGTTCCGAAGCCGCGCCCTCGGCGCCCTGATGGGCCAGGTCTTCGACCGCGCCTTCCGCAAGTTCGCCTCCGCCTTCGAGGCCCGTGCCGACCACGTCTACGGCAACGCCGCCCGCGCCTGACCGCCGCCGCGACCCCGCGTCGCGGCGGGTCCGCCCCGGGATCGCGCCCGGGCGTCCTTGCGTCCCGCCAGGTTCCAGGGCTACCGTCGCCCAATCTCAGGTGTGAATCGAAGTCTTGTGCTACCTGAGGTCCGCATTCCGGAACAAGAAGGCTGGACGATGAGCAGTAATTTTGAAATCCGCATGAATGCACCTGCGGATATCGTTCCCGACAGGATATTCAGCCAGGAAGTCGCCTACTCCTGGTTCATCGACCTCGTCGAGAATAGCGGCAACGTCCGGGTCAACTTCGATCCCGACGACATCGTCGACTGGTTCATTCTGGAGTTCACCGGCTCCGTGATCGACGTGGAACCACCGCCCGGGTTCCTCTCCGCGAACCGGCTCGGCGACGACGCGGTCATCACCGGGGTCGAGTACTTCAACGTTGACGTGTCGCCGGTCGGGGAGGGCCCGTTCACCTGGGTCGGCACCGGCCTCACGATCGACGCTGCGGCCGGCAACCGGATCCTCGACGCCTTCGAGACCGGAGACAGGATCGAGCGGCGGGATGCGCTCGCCGATGCCTTCGCCGACGTCTGGCTCGACCTGTTCGGCTCGGACGGCGACGACACCGTCGGCGGCCTCGACAACGCGGACGTGATGCGCGGCCGCGGCGGTGCGGACGAACTGTCCGGCGGCGGCGGCGACGACCGGCTGATCGGCCAGAGGGGGGACGACACCCTGGCGGGAGACGACGGTGCCGACACGCTGAACGGCAACGGCGGCGACGACGTGTTGAACGCCGGCAGCGGGGCCGACCGCGGAACCGGCGGAGCCGGCGACGACCTTCTGGACGGTGACCGGGGCGCCGATACCCTCGCCGGCGAGCAGGGCCAGGATACCCTCGAGGGCAATGCCGGCAGGGACGTCCTCGTCGGCGGCGGCGGCGGCGACTTCCTCGACGGCGGGGTCGGTGCCGACACCTTGTTCGGCCTCCGCGGCGACGACGAGCTCGTCGGCGGTGGTGGTCGGGACACCTTCGTCTTCCGCGCCCGCGACGGGAACGACGTCATCGACGACTTCAGCCCGGGGGCGGACGTGATCGAGATCCGCTCCGGCGCCCGGAGCCTTCGCGACCTCACCCTCGACGAGGTGGGCGGCGAGGCGGTCGTCTCCTTCGCCCGCACCACCATCACCTTCGACGGGGTCGCACCGTCCGACCTGTCGCCGGACGACGTCATCTTCACCTGACGGGCGAACCCGCGGCTGTCCGGCGGGCCTCGATGGTCGGGGCGCGCCGGGCACGCACCGGGTCGTCCCGCAAGGGGGCGACCCGGCCCGCGTCCGGCGCGGTTCCCCCTCGCCGGCTCCGCCGGACCGCCGGCAGGCCCGTGCGGCCACCGGACAGGAGCGGCAGGCGGCGCGGGCGACGCGTTCGCGGCAGGCGAGACCCGGCGCGGGACGGGGCGCGACCGGCCCGCACGGTCGGCGCGGCGGCCGTGGTCAGACGGGCAGGTCGCCGCCTTCGGGGGCAGCGAAGTGGGCCTCGATGTCGGTGATGTCCACCTCCTCGAGGTAGGGCGGGTCCCAGCGCGGGGTGCGGTCCTTGTCGATGATCGCCGCCCGGATGCCCTCGTAGAAGTCGTGTCCCTTCAGGATGCGGCTCACGATCCGGAACTCCATCCGGATGCAGTCGGAAAAGTCCATCCGCGCGGCGCGGGACAGCTCGTGGAAGGCGATCTCGAGGCTCGTGGGCGAGTTGGCGCGGATCTCCCTCGCCGTCGCCGCCGCCCACTCCTCGTCGTGAACGCCGGCCGAATCGAGGTTCGACAGGATCTCGCCCACGTCCGCCCCGTCGAAGAAGCGCTCGATCCGCTCCGCCTCCTCCATCAGGACCGAGTGGCCCGGATCGACGGTCAGCTCCGACAGCGCCGCCTCGAGGTCGCCCGCCCCCGTCACCCGGTCGAGCGCCTCCCCGATCCGGTCGGCCGGCACCGGATGGGTGACGAGGCGGGCCCCCGTCGCGTCCGCCAGCGACAGGCGCGCCGACGTGAGCGCGGCGTAAAGGCCGGTGCGGCCGGGCATGCGCGACAGGAAGTAGCTGGAGCCGACGTCCGGGAAGAAGCCGATGCCGCACTCGGGCATGGCGAACACCATGTTCTCGGTCCCCACCCGGTGGCTGCCGTTGATCGACACGCCCGCCCCGCCGCCCATGCAGATCCCGTCGACGAGGGCGACGAAGGGTTTCGGATAGGTCCGGATCGCGTGGTCGAGGACGTACTCGTCCCGGAAGAAGTCGATCACCGACGGGTCGCCCCGCCGCCCGAGCTCGTAGGCCTGGCGGATGTCGCCTCCCGCCGAGAAGGCGCGGCCGGGCGCGGCGCGGATCGCCACCCGCTCCACCGCCGGGTCCGCGGCCCAGGCGGCGAGCTGCGCGGCCATCGCCTTCACCATGTCGTGGGTGAGGGCGTTGAGCGCCCCCTGCCGGTCGAGCGTCACGATGCCCGCGCGCCCCGCCGTCTCGAAGGCGACGTCCGCCCCGCCTGTCGTCCCGTCCATGGGGTCCTCCCGCAGTGAGCCGTCAGTTCGCCGCGCGCAGGAGGTGGCGTGCCACGATGACGCGCATGATCTCGTTGGTGCCCTCGAGGATCTGGTGGACGCGCACGTCCCTCAGGTACCGCTCGATCGGGTAGTCGCGCAGGTAGCCGTAGCCGCCGTGGAGCTGGAGGGCGGCGTTCACGACGTCGAAGCCCACGTCCGTCGCCTTGCGCTTGGCCATGGCCGCCGTCGCCGTCGCCTGCGGGTCGCGCCGGTCGAGGAGGAGGGCGGCCTTGTGGAGGAGGAGGCGGGCCGCCTCCAGCTCCGTCGCCATGTCGGCGAGGCGGAACTGGGTGGCCTGGAAGTCTGCGATCGCCTGCCCGAACTGGCTGCGCTCGCGCGTGTAGGCGATCGACCGGTCGAGGCACGCCTCAGCCGCGCCGAGGGAGCAGGCGCCGATGTTGATGCGCCCGCCGTCGAGCCCGGCCATGGCGATGCGAAAGCCCATGCCCTCGTCGCCCACCCGGTTGCGGGCGGGCACGCGGCAGTTGTCGAACATGACCATGGCGGTCGGCTGGCTCTTCCAGCCGAGCTTCCTCTCCTGGGCGCCGAAGGACAGGCCCGGCGTGTCCTTCTCCACCACGAAGCAGGAGATGCCCTTCGCCCCCTCGCCGCCCGTGCGCGCCATGACCACGTAGACGTCCGAGACGCCGCCGCCGGAGATGAAGGCCTTGGCGCCGTCGAGGACGTAGTCGTCCCCCTCCCGGACGGCGCGGGTCTTGAGGGAGGCGGCGTCCGAACCCGCGCCGGGCTCGGTCAGGCAGTAGCTCGCGAAGGTCTCCATGGCGGCGAGGGCCGGGACGTAGCGGCGCCGCAGCTCGTCGGAGCCGAACGCGTCGATCATCCAGGCGGCCATGTTGTGGATCGAGATGTAGGCGGCCGTGGAGGTGCAGCCCTTGGCGAGCTCCTCGAAGATGATCGCCGCGTCGAGGCGGGTGAGGCCCGAACCGCCCACGTCCGGGGACACGTAGATGCCGGCAAGGCCGAGCGCCGCGGCCTCCCGCAGCGTGTCGACCGGAAAGACCGAGCCCTCGTCCCAGCCCGCCGCGAAGGGCTCCATCCGCTCGGCCGCGAACTGCCGCGCGGTCTCCCGGAAGGCCTCCTGCTCCTCCGTCAGCGCAAAGTCCATGGGCCTCCTCCGCGATCCCTCGACCGGGACTGCTAGAGCGCGGGACCCGGTCCGTCAACGCGGAGCGGGCGGCGCCGGGCGGCGCCGCACCGGGCGGGCCGTCAGCCCGCGCGGGCCGCCTCGCAGCTCGAAACGCCGCCACCGGCCGCGGCCGTTCCCTCGAGCGTCGTCTCCACCACCCAGTCGACCACGCGGCACTGGGCCTGCCGGTCGTCGGCGCCGGCCGTCCGGGCCGCCCGGAAGACGTCGAGCTGGGCGTCGGCGCTCGTGCCGCCCGAGACGATCGCCCGCGCCCGCTCCACCTCCGCGCGGCAGCCGAGGGCGTCGGCCGCCTCGCCCACGAGCTCCACGATCTCCTCCACGAGGTCGGCGAAGGGCACCGGCCGGCCCCGCCCGAGGTCGCCGAGGGCGGCGCCCACCCCGTCGCGCTGGGCGAGCCACTTGTTCTCGGCGATCAGGATGCGCCGGTAGTGCCGCCAGGTCTGGTTGCGCGCCCGCAGGGTGGACAGGGAGGCGAGCGTCGCCTGGTAGAGGGCGGCCAGCGTCACCGCGTCCTCGAGGCGCGTGCACATGTCGCACGCCCGCATCTCGAGCGTCGGGTGATTCACGCTCGGGCGCACGTCCCACCAGATCTTGGAGCCGTCGTCGATGCCGAACGCGCCCGCGAGGGTCCGCTGCAGGGCCGCCCAGTCCTCCTCCCCGGCAAGGGGCTCGGGCAGGCCCGAGCGCGGCAGGTCGCCCATGATGGTGGGGCGGTACGCCTTGAGGCCCGTCGCCTCCCCCTGCCAGAAGGGCGAGGAGGTGGTGAGCGCCAGGAAGTGGGGCAGGAAGTAGCTCACCTGGTTCATGAGGTCGATGCGCCGGTCCCCGTCCGGAACGCCCGCGTGGACGTGCATCCCGCACACGAGGAGGCGGCGCACGAGGGCCGCGTGCTCGCGCGTCAGCACGACGTAGCGCTCCTTGTCCGTCGGCGCCTCCTCGTGCCAGTTGCCGAACG
Source organism: uncultured Hyphomicrobiales bacterium (assembly GCA_964547415.1). Taxonomy (GTDB): domain Bacteria; phylum Pseudomonadota; class Alphaproteobacteria; order Rhizobiales; family Amorphaceae; genus CAZJNX01. Next base: position 13,094 of record CAZJNX010000026.1, on the reverse strand, counting down.
GGTGGGTGGAGGCGGCGTAGATGGCGAGGTCGAAGGCCGCCGCGATCTGCGAGAGGGTCCCGCGCAATTCGGCGAGTTCGGCCCGCACCTCGGCGACCGAGCCGCAAACGCGGGTCCCGATCTCCACCTGGCTCTGGAGATATTCCGGCGACACCCGCTCGCCGAGGGCGTCCACGCACCGCTCCATGAACTCGCGGGGGGGCCGGCTTGCGAGGGCCCGGGTGTGGCGGTCGACGAGGAGATACTCCTCCTCGACACCGAGCGTGATCGCCTCGTGCAACGCCTCGTCCCCGCCGCGCCCCGTCCATGCCCCTGCCTCGCCGGCGGGCGCCGCACGCCTCCGCCGCTGGCCGCGGAGGCTACCATGCCCGTCCGCCGGGCGTCATCATGCAAGCCCCGTGCTGCCGCCGCAGGACCGGTGCGCCGGAGCGGGGCTTTCGCGCCGGGCGGTCCCGCCATAGGTGACGGGCGGCAGCACAGCGGAAGGAGCGCCATGGCCAATCCCGTGATCGCTGAGGTGACGCGGGGCGGACGCGTCGAGTCCGTCCACCGGGGCGCCTACGCGCTCGTGGACGCGGACGGGCGCCTCCTCGCCGCGGGCGGAGACGTGGAAAACCCCGTCTTCGCCCGCTCCTCCCTGAAGCTGATGCAGGCGCTGCCGCTCGTGGAGAGCGGGGCGGCGGATGCCCTGTCCCTTGGTTCGCCCGCGCTCGCGGTGGCGGGCGCCTCCCACCGGGGCGAGGCGGGGCACGTGGCGGCGGTGCGTGCGCTCCTCGCCGCCGCCGGGCTCGACGAGGGGGCGCTCGGCTGCGGCCCCGACTGGCCGCGGGACGTGCCGGTGGCGGCCGAGGTGCTGGCGCGGGAGGGGGCGCCCGGCCGCGTCCACAACAACTGCTCCGGCAAGCACGCGAGCTTCCTCGCCGCCTCCCGCCACCTGGGGCTGCCGGTGGAGGGCTACCTCCGCCCGGACCATCCGCTCCAGGAGACGGTCCGCGAGACGATCGCGACGCTGTCGGGCGCGCCGCTGGACGAGGATCGCCTCGCCACCGACGGTTGCTCCGCGCCCACCTTTGCCCTCCCGCTCCGGGCGCTCGCCCTCGCCTTCGCGCGCCTCGCCACCGGCAAGGGCCTGTCGGCCGGGCGCGCGGGCGCGGCGCGGCGGCTGATGGAGGCGGCGATGGCCGAGCCCTGGTACGTCGCGGGCACGGGCGGCTTCTGCACGCGGATCATGACCCTCGGCGGCGGGCGGATCTATGTGAAGCGCGGGGCGGAGGGGGTGTGCGTCGCCGCCTTTCCGGAGACGGGCCTCGCCCTCGCGGCGAAGGGCGAGGACGGTTCGGGCCGGGGCGTGGAGGCGCTCGTCGCGGCCCTCGCCGCCCGCGCCCTGCCCGATCCGGCGGGCGCGCTCGAGGCCCTCGCCCGCCGCCCGGTACGCGACTTCAACGGCACGGCGGTCGGCGAGATCCGGCCCGTCCTCGCCGCCTGAGGGACGGGCGCGCCCCTTTCGCGGACCCGCCCCGGCTTGCTCGCGCGGTGGCAGGCGCCGTGCCCTCGGGGCGCCTTCGCGCCGGTGGCGAGGGGTGAGCGGCGTCGGCCGCGCCGGATCGAGAGGGAGAGGAGGGCGTAGCCGAGGAGGTCGGTGCGCCAGCCGAGGAAGATCCAGCCGACGCTCGCGGCGCCTCGAAGGCGCCGCGGGCGAAGGTGGCGTCGGGCGCGTACAGGACGGCCCGAAAGCTTTCCCGGGCGAGGAGCGGCACGGCGGGCCTTCGGCCCGTGGCGTCACGGGCGCCGGTCCTGATCCCATGGCGGCCCGCGCGGGCCGCGACCGTCCAGCGGGGGCGGCCCGCGCTTCACATCCTGGCCAGCCCTTTTCGCCGTCGTTCCGGGGCCGCCGCACCTCGGCCCCCCGGGTCGGCGCAAGAGGCACGCCGACGGGACGGATGGGGTCGTGGAGCGACCGCGCACGATGACGCCGGGGGCGAGGACGGGACGTCCCGCCTCCCTCGCCGCCGCGCCGGGCGGGCGATCCGCGAAGGCGATCGACCGCCGTCCGCCCGCCCCGCCACTCAAACGGCTCTTCCGTGCTCTCGGCCGCGATCGAGCGGTGGCACCACGACCGGCGCGCCGAGGCCTTCATGTCAACTGTTGACCGTTGCGCGACATCTCGCCCTCGCTGCCCGTCTCGACCCGGCGCGCCTCTCGGACGCCGCCATCCGCGCCCCCGACGACGCGCCGCCGCCCGAGGGCGCCTTCCGCGGCACGGTCCGTCTCGCGCTCGCGGGCGGGCGGACGCTTTCCCGCGAGCGCCCGTCGGGCGCGGTGTCGGAAGCGGATCTCATGGCCACGTTCCGGGCGAACGCCCGGCGTCGCGCTCGCGCGGGCCCTGTCCGACGCCGGGATCAGCGCGGCCGCCGAGCCCGGCGGCGGCAACTCCACCATCATCCCGGTGAGTCCGGGCAAGGTGGACGTCGGGATGACCTTCAAGCCGACGGTCGTCATGGCCGCGGCCGGGGACGACCCGTTTGCCGTCACCTTCGCCGACCTGAAGGCCCTCGCCCGCCTTTACGACACCGTCACCCAGGTGGCGGTGACGGAGGGGAGCGGCGTCATCGACGTCGTCGGGCTGACGGGCCGTCCGTTCGCCACCCATGGCCGGGGCGCCGCCTCCTCCACCTTCTTCCGCATGCTCCTCGACGCCGACGCCCTGTCGGCGGACGACCTCGTGCCGGCGGCCGGGCGCCCGTCCGCGTCCGGCCACCGCCCCCCCGCGCGAGCCCCGCCATCCATGACAGCCGCCGCGACCGCGGGACGAGCGATGCCCACGGCCGGGCGCCGCGACCGCCCGTCCGGCCGCGCGGGCGGCGGCTGGCGGCACCGGCACCCCGCTACCGACGGAGGAAAACGAGCCCCCCGCCATCTCGAAACTGCCCTTCCTCCTCGCCGCCTTCGCGATCGGCCTCCGGCTCGCCGCCCGGCCGGTGGTGAACGCCGAGGTCGCGCGCACCTCCGGCGAGCCGCCGACGGCGGCGAGCGTGTCCCTGTTCGTGAGCCTCGCCCTCGTCCTGCCGCTCCCCCCCGTCCTCGCGACGGGGGGCGGCCGCTTCGGCCGGGTGGCGAAGGCGCCCGGGTGGGCCTCGTTCGGCGGCCTCGCGGGCGTCGGTTTCGTCGCGGGCGGCTCCTCAGCGCGCCGGCCTGACGGGCGCGCCGCGGCCCCTCAGCCCAGGGGCCACACGATGAGGATCGCCGGCACCGCCACGGCGAGGACGAGGAGTTCGAGCGGCAGGCCCATGCGCCAGTAGTCGGCGAACCGGTAGCCGCCCGGGCCCATGATGATCGTGTTGTTCTTGTGCCCGACGGGGGTGAGGAACGCGCAGGACGCCGCGACCGCGACGCCCATCAGGAACGGGTCGGGATCGACCGAGAGCGCCCCCGCGATCTCCACCGCCACGGGCGCGGCGAGGAGGGCGGTCGCCACGTTGTTGAGGAAGTCGGACAGGGTCATGGTCACGACCATGAGGGCGAGGAGGACGGCCCAGGCCGGCATCCCCTCGGTCGCGCCGACGATGGTGCCCGCGATCAGCCCCGCCCCGCCCGAGGCCTCGAGCGCCTGCCCGAGGGGGATGAGCGAGGCGAGGAGCACGATCACCTTCCATTCCACCGCCTCGTAGACCTCGCTCCCGCCGACGAGCCCGATGGCCGCGTAGACCGCCACGCAGGCGGCGAGCGCGACCGGCAGGGAGGCGAGGCCCGCCACCGCCGCCGCGATCGCGAGGGCGAAGACGGCGATGGCGAGGGCCGCCTTGTCGCGCTGGACCATGCCGGTCCGACGGCCCTCCAGCGGCAGGACGCCGAGGCGGGCGGAAGCCGCCTCGAGCCGGTCGGCCGTGCCGAGGAGGAGGAGGACGTCCCCCGGCCGCAGGGTCAGCGTGCGCACCCGCTCCCGGAAGCGCTGGCCCGCCCGCGCGACGCCGAGGAGCGCGACGCCCTCGCGGGAGAGGAGGCCCGTGCCGGCGGCGCTCCGCCCCGCGATCCGCGCCCCGTCCGGCACGATCGCCTCCATGAGTTCCAGCCCGCCGCCGGTAAGGCCGACCTCGTGCTCGGCGACCCCCGCGAAGGCCACGCCGGCCTTTCCCATGAAGGCCTCGATCGCCTTCGGGTCCCCCTCCACCACGACGACGTCGCCCACCTCCACCGCCTGGAAGCGGGAGATGCCGGCGAGCCGCCGCCCGCCGCGGGCGAGGCCGATGAGGTTGAGGTCGAGCTCGTCGGCGAGGGGGGCGAGGTCGGCGAGGCGCACCGCGTCCCCGTCCGTGTCGCCCACCTCGAGCTCGGCGACGTAGGCCTCGCCCTCCACCTGCGAGCGCATGTCCCCCGCACCGGTGCGGGCGGGCAGGAGGCGCCAGCCCACCGTCGCCACGAACAAAATGCCGACGAAGGCGACCACGCCGCCGACGGGCGCGAAGTCGAACATGGCGAACGGGGCGCCGAAGGTCTCCTCCCGGTACTGGGCGACGACGATGTTGGGCGGCGTACCGATGAGGGTGATCATGCCGCCGAGGATGGTCGCGAAGGACAGGGCCATGAGCGAGCGGCCCACGGGCCGGCCGGCCTTCTGCGCCGCCTCCGCGTCCAGCGGCATCAGGAGGGCGAGCGCGGCCACGTTGTTGACGACCGCCGACAGGAGGGCGCCCGTCGTCGCCATCACGCCGACGTGGAGCGGGACGGGCCGCTCGGGCGACAGGAGCGCGGCGGCCGCCCGCTCGATGGCGCCGGAGTTGGCGAGGCCACGGCTGACGATCAGCACGAGGGCGATGATGACGACGGCGGGGTGGCCGAAGCCGGAGAACGCCGTCTCCCCGGGCACGAGCCCCGCGAGGACGGCGACGACGAGGGCGGCGAAGGCCGTGAGGTCGTAGCGGATCCGCCCCCACACGAGGAGGACGAGGAGCGCCGCGAAGAGGGCGAAGAGGCCCGCCTGCTCGCCCGTCATGCCCGCTCGAGCGCCGCCCGCACGGTCGCGACGATCGTCCGGCGCCGCGCGGGCGAGGCCTCCCGCTCCAGCCTGTCGCCGAGGGCGAGCAGGAAGGCCGCGTAGTCGGCGGACCAGTCGCGCACGGTCTCCCCCGGGTCGATCCGGTCGGCGGCCCGGCCCTTGGAGGCCGGGGTGCCGGCGGTGAGCTCGAAGGCCTCGTCGATCCCCGGCAGGACGATCCGGTCCGCCTCGAGGCCGTTCTCCACCAGCCGGTCGCGGAGCGCCCGCCGCGCCCCGTCCTCCCCGTGGTTGAGGAAGAGGCCGCCCGCGATCGGCGCGCGCGCGAGGACCCAGGAGACGAGCTCGGACTGGTCGGCGTGGGCGGAGTAGTTGCCGATGCTGCGGATCCGCGCGCGCACCCGGTAGGCCCGGCCGTGGATGCGCACCTCCTCCGCGCCCGACAGGATCAGCGCGCCGAGCGTGCCCGGCGCCTGGTAGCCGACGAACAGGACCGTCGCGTCCGGCCGGCTGATGGTGTGCTTCAGGTGGTGCTGGATGCGGCCCGCGTCCGCCATCCCGCTCGCGGAGATGATGATGGCGCCGCCGTGAATGCGGTTGATGCGCTTGCTCTCCTCCACGTCCTCCACGATCCGCAAGCGCGGGTCGCGGAAGAGCCGCTCCTCCGGCACCGACAGGTCCTCGAGGGTGTCCGCATGGCGGATGAAGACCTCCGTCGCCTTCCGGGCGAGGGGGCTGTCGAGGAAGACCGTCGCGGGCGGGATCTCCCCGCGGGCGAGGAGCGTGCCGATGTCGTGGAGGAGCTCCTGGCTCCGCTCGACGGCGAAGGCGGGGATCACCACGTTGCCGCCCCGGTCGAGCGCCTCGGTCAGTTCCTCGCGCAGGGCGCGGCGACGGCCCTCCAGCGTGTAGTCGGCCCGCTCCCGGTCCCCGTAGGTGCTCTCGCAGATCACGTAGTCGAAGCCGCGGCCCGCCTCGGGCTCGGGATGGAAGACCTTCTCGTCGGGGCCGAGGTCGCCGGAGAAGAGGAGGCGGAAGCGGCGGTCCGTTCCGGGCTCGGGGTACCTCGTCTCGATCGAGGCCGAGCCCAGGATGTGGCCGGCGTTCCAGAACCGCGCCTCGAGGTCGGGCGCGACCTCGACCCACCTTCCGTACGCGACGGTCTCGAGGCGGGCGAGGGCGGCCTCCGCGTCGGCCATGCCGTAGACCGGCGGCTCCTCGGGCAGGCCGCGGCGCTCCAGGTGGCGGTTGCGCCGCTCGGCGTCCCGCTCCTGGATCGAGGCGGAATCGCGCAGCATGAACTGCAGGAGGTCGGCGGTGGCCTCTGTCGTTCGGATCGGCCCGCCGTAGCCGTCCTTCACGAGCTTCGGGAGGAGGCCGGCGTGGTCGGTGTGGGCGTGGGTGAGGAGGACGACGTCGATCCCGGCCGGGTCGAAGGGGAAGGGCTTGGCGTTCAGCGCCCGGACCGAGGCGTTGCCCTGGAAGAGGCCGCAATCGACGAGGCAGCGGGTGCCGCCGGTGTCGACCAGCGTGCAGGAGCCGGTCACGACGCCGGCCGCGCCGAAGAAGGTCAGGGTCGACATCGTCTTCGCCCGCCCGCTCCCTGCCCGCGACCGCCCCGGCCCGCCCGTTGGGCGGGAACGGGGCGCCGCGCCCTCGCGCGCCGGCCAGGAGCGTCCGGCCGGACGCAGTCAAGCACGTCGGGTGCGGCCGCCGCAAGCATCCGGACCGGCGGTCCGGCTCCCGTCCGGAGCCGTTTCCCTTCCCGTGGGGGACGTGCGGCCGGCCGCTGCGGGCGACGCCGCCTTGCGATGGGTCTTCATGCAGGTGCTGGCGACGGGGCGCGCCCTGCCGCGGCAGGCAAGGCGTGCATGAAGGAGGCGGGTGCGCCGTCCCTGCGTTCCGATGAGGTCTGGCGCGTCGGCCGGCGTGAAGGACGTGTTCCGAGCTGAAGCCTCGGCGCGCGCGGCGAACCGACCGATCGGCGGCTTCTGCCGACCGAAGGCCGCGGGCGGCCGTCGGGCGGGCACGGGGGCCGGGCGATGGGACGGGCCGCCGCGGTATCGGGAGCCGTTCTCCGCCGGTCCCGTCGCAGCAACCGCGCGGGTCCCTCGCAGACCGTGCGCGGGGGCCCCCCGAGCCGGGCGCACCGGGACCCTGCCCTCGCGAAGGGGGATGGCGGAGCGGGTGCGTGGGCCGAACCCGCTCGTCGAGGGGCGCGCGCGGTGCCCGGCAGGTGGCGGTGGATGATCGCCCGGTCGCCGCGTCGCGCTGTCGGTCGCGACGGCTCGCACCGGCGGGCCTTCAGCCCGCGCGGGCGGCATGCTCGGCGCGCGGGTCCGCCCGTCCTGCCGTCTCGCCGTCCGCACCGGGCCGGGGCGGGGTCTCGTCCCTGCCGAGGTAGGTGGTCTGGGACGGGAAGGCGAAGGCCGAGCCGTTCGCCTTCACCACCCGGATCACCTCCAGGAACAGCGCCTCCTGGGCCTTCAGGAACCGGCCCCAGTCGGCGATCTTCACGTACGCCCAGATCTCGACGTCGAGCGAGTAGCTGCCGAAGCCGCGGAAGCACACGCGCACCGTCTCCGCGTCGACCCGGTCGTCTGCCCGCAGCATGTCGGCGATCCCGTCGATGATGGCTGTCAGCTGCTCGGGCGTCGTCTCGTAGCGCAGCGCGATGGTCGTGTGCATCAGGTTGGCGTCGCGCCGGGTGAAGTTGACGATGGACATCTGCGCGAAGTCGGCGTTCTGGACCGTGACGAGGGTCCGGTCGAGGCCGCGGATCTTCGTGGAGCGCAGTCCGATCGTCTCGACCGTGCCGAGCATCTCGCCGAACTTGCAGAAGTCGCCGACCTTCACCGGCCGGTCGGCGTAAAGGATGATGCCGCCGATGAAGTTCTCCAGCGTCGGGCGCACCGCGAGCGCGATGGCGAGGCCGCCGACGCCGAGGCCCGCGATGATGCCGTAGACCGGGATGCCCACCTCAGTCGCGCCGAGGAACACGATGTAGCCGGCCACCGCGATGCCGACCACCCGCATGACGAGGCGGATGAGGCTGGCATCGAGGCTCTCCCGCGAGATGCGGGGCGAGGCGATCACCACGGCCGCCAGCAAGTTGAAGGCGAGGACCGCAAGGACGGCGAGGGCGATCGCCTCGAGGCCCTCGATCACGAGCTCCAGGTCGGCGAGGAAGTCGCCCGAAATGTTGATGAAATCGACGGCGATCCCCTCGTAGACCTGGAGCGCGACGAGCGCGAGGACGGGCGCGAACAGGCGTCCGATCGACCGGCGCACCGGCGACAGCGACAACGCCCGCCGGCTTTCCCAGCGCAGGAGAAGGACGATCCCGCCGAGGACGAGCGCGGTGAGGACGCCGAGCGCGATCCACTGCCACACGGCCTGCTCGTGCCACACCGCGCGGGCCCAGTCGGGAAAGCCGAGCACGGCCCGGTAGAACGTGACGGGAAGCTCGAGGCCGGGCGCCACCACGATCCGCTGGTAGTAGTCCGTCTGCCGTTCCGCGTTGCGCGGCAGGGCCTCGACGCGGGCGTAGAACTCCGGCAGCCGCGCCACCGTGTCGGCCGAGAACAGGAAGCGCGGCTCGCCGTCGGGGGCCTCGAGGCGCGTCATGCGGATCTCGGTGCCGGGGATCGTCCACCCGTTCGGCGCCGCGCCCGCGTCCACGGCCGCCTCGTCCGGGATCTCCTCGAGCGGCGGCAGGGGGATGCGCACCAGGATCTCCTCGAGGAGGAGGACCGACGTCGTGCCCACCGTCCGGCGGTTGGCCGGCGCCACCTGCGACAGGTCGAGGGTGGTCGCAGCGCGCACGAGCTGGTCGATGGCCTGGCGCTTGAGGGCGCCCATCGCGGGCGTGTCGAACAGCGCATCGTTCTGCGCGGACAGCGCGAAGGCCTCCACGAAGGCGCCGGTGGCGCCCTGGACGAGGGTGCGGAAGCTCTGGAAGGTCTGGCGGGGGGACGAGGTGGCGGCCGGCGCGAGGGGGGAGGGCAGGCCGGCGACGGGCGCCGCGTCCGCCCGTGCCTCCTCTGACCGCGCCTCGCCCGCGGCCGCGAGCAACAGGGCGAGGGCGAGCGCGAGGGCGACGAGAACGGCGCCCATCGGAAGTGCCGCGCGCTGCACCGCGGCGGGACCGCCCCGCTGGTTCGACAGACGGTTCAAGTGTCCTCCCTCGGTCTCGCCCGGCCCCCCGCTGCGACCGCTCCCGAGGGAGGGCGCCGCACCCGATCACGCTTGCCGCTCCGGCCCCCGGCCCTCGCCGTACCTCCTGCAACGGCCGGCGCCGCGCCGCGATCGCCGCCGCGCCCGAAAGCGGCGCGGGCCGGCGTCAGCGCAGGAGATCGCCGAAGGTGGTCGCCCTCCCGTCGCGCCCGGACGCGCGCCTCGCCCGACGGGTGCCCGCCGGCAGCGCCCCCGCCCGGACCTCGCCCGGCGTCCGGCCGAAGGCGCGCCGGAAGGTGCGGTTGAAGGCGGCGACGCTGAAGAAGCCCCAGCGTTCGGCGACGGCCGAGATCGGCATCCCCGCGAGGGACGGATCGGAAAGGTCCGACAGGACCCCCTCGAGGCGCACCCGCCGGACGTGGGCCGCCACGCCCCCGTCGGGCTCGAACAGCCGGTAGAGCGCGGAGCGCGACAGCCCGGCGAGGTCGGCGATCCGGTTCGGGTCGAGGCGGGCGGAGGCGACGTGCTCCCGCACCACCTTCTCCGCCCGCCGCCGCTGGATCACCTGCAGGCCGGGCCGGGCCGTGTCCGGATCGGCGCGGCCCTGGAGGAGGCAGGCGGCGATCATCCCGCGCGTCGCTTCCTCGAGGGCGGGCAGCTCCGCCGGCCCGGCCTCGGGAAGCCGGTCCGCGAGGGACAGGAGGTAGTCGGCGAGAAGGGCAGCCGGCGCGCCCGCGACCGGACCCGGCTCCAGCGCGGCAAGGCCCCGCCACAGGAGCGGCTCGTCCGCGGACGAGACGTTGAGGGAGATCCACGCCGAGCGCTCCCAGACATCCTCGTAGCCCGCCTCGAGGGGCTCCACCACGAGATCGCCCGGCCCGGCGATCCAGCTGCGCCCGCCCGCCCGCGTGCGCGCCCGCCCGGTGCGGCACACCCGCAGGATGCGGTGGTCGAGCCCGTCCCGCCGGGAGGCGGCGGGGGAGCGGGCGAGGCCCATCCGCGGCGTCCTGTTGCGCGTGAGGACCATGCCCCCGAGGAAGCGGTTCTCGCTCGCGGCCTCGAAGGCGTGGCGCTCGGCCCGCGGGACCTTGATGTCGTTCACGTCCCCGAAGAAGGCGTGCCACGCGTCGAAGCGGGCGGCGGGTTCCAGCCCGTCGGTGGACACAACGAAGGGCTGCGGCGACGCCGGCGGCTGGGGCGTCCTTTCGGTCGATGGATGGTCCATGGCTTTACCCGTCGTCCGCCACGCACGCTGGCCGGGCTCTGAGGGTGGGCGACCGTTCGGCGTCCACGATCCCTCCGGCTAGCAGCCCTCGGGCCTGTCTGTCATCTCCGGCCGCTTCGCGCCGGCCTTGCCGCCCGTTCCTTCGGCCGAACGCACTGCAAAACGGCCGGCCGTGGGCGCGGACCGGCTCGGTGCGGGAACACGGCGTCGTCCCTCCGGCAACCCGTGGCGGCGAGGCACCCTCCACGATGGGCCTGCCCCGGGGCTTGCCCCGGCGCGTCGTTCGCCTCCAGACGGTGCGTCCCGAGGCGATCGGGCAGGCGGGCCCGCAGGGTCTGCCCGCCCGTCCCGTCGTCGATCCCGGGGCCGGTCCGCAGGATGCCGGCCGGCCGCTCAGCCGCCGCGGGCGGGCCGGACGAGGAGCCGGGCCGCCCGGCCGAGGTCGGCGCAGATGGCGAGCGACGGCACCGCCCGGTCCGGCTTCGTCAGCGGCAACGTCCTGCGCGAGGTCGCGCTCCCCGTCCACGAAGCCGACCGCGGCGAGGACACGGGCGGGCGCGCGCGTTCCGGGGTGTGCGGCCGACGGTCTCGCGGGCGGGGCACCGCTCCACCGGTCGCGCTGCGGCCGACACCAGGGGCCGCGCTCGAGGATCGAACGTCCGGGACGGTCGTGGGGCCAGCGCGCGTCGATCCGTCCGCTGCACGACCGGCCGGCATGCCCGTCGCACGAAGCTTGGCCGGCCGGCGCGGCGGATGCTCCCGACAAGAAGCCTTCGCGGCTGCCGGACGGCGGGCACGCCGGGGCGAGGGCTAGCGACAGTAGCGGTAGCTGCCGTCCTTCGAGTGACGGGCGAGGTCGAGGTGGAAGTGGCGGCTGTGGTGGCGGTCCGCGTCCGGGCCGAGCACCGTCGTGAAGTGGTCGCAGGCGCCGGCGTGGACCGCGCGCAGGAACGCACCCTCCAGCATGTCGCCCCGCCACCCCGAGCCGACCTCCACCACCCGGCCGTCGGCGAGACGGAAGGCGGCGATGTCGATGGCGTTGCCGAAGCCGTGCTCCGACAGGCGCGCCCCGCGGCGGCTGTTGCGCGTCTTGCAGGCGTAGGAGGCGACCACCTCCACGCCGGTGACCTCCGTGCCGAGGAAGGTGCGCGCGGCGGGCTGGACCGTCTCCCGGAGCCAGCGGTCGGTCGCGGGCACCACCGGGCAGGCGAGGGTGGCCGCCGGTTCCACCGCCACCTGCCCGCCGGCGAGGCTCGTCACCGCGAGCGGCCGGGGGATGCCGCAGGCGCCCCGCTGCCGCACCGGGCGCACGATCCTCACGTCCCCCGCCGCCTGCGCCTCGCCCGCCGCCAGGCAGCGCCGGTCGGCCCGGTCCCGCCAGGCCTCCCGCGTCTCGCCGAGGCCCGGCACCGAGCCACCCCCGCAGCCCGCGAGCGCCAGCACCGCGACCATGGCGAGGACGATCGTCCCGATCCGCGTTGTCCCGTCGGCGTGCCCATCCATGGCCCCCGGACCCGCCGCGGAGGGCAAAGAACCCGTGAATCGGGTTGGTTAACCGCGACGGTTTTGCTTCCGTCACCGATTCGTTCGCTGGAACGGACGCGGAACGGGCGGCCGGCTACTCCCGGCGGGTGATGTAGAGGAGGGCGAGGAGGATGAAGGTGGCGAAGGTGTAGGCCTTCTCCTGGCCGTTCCAGGTGCTCGCCCACATGGCGAACCACTCCCCGCCCACGACCGCGAAGCCCGTGTACCAGACGAGGACGGCGACCGTTCCGCCGAGGACGGCGAGCGCCTTTCCGACGGGCGCGGCCCTGTCGCGGACGGCGCCCGCGAGGAGGAGGACGCCGCCGGCGGCGAACAGGGCGCCCGCCACGAACTCGCCGGCGATGATCGCCGCGTAGAAGGCGCGCTGGACCGGCTCGGACGTGATCGCCCGGTCCGCGATGCCCGTGCCGTCGAACCAGGGCTCGAAGGCGTCCATGGCGAGGACGTGGCGGACGAACTGCCAGTTGGAATCGTAGTCGACGACGTTGGTCCAGCCGACCAGGAGGCCGAACAGGCCGATGGACAGGGCGAGGACGCCCTTGGCGAGCCGCTCGGCCCGCCGCAGCGCCCGTTCCCCGTCCATCCGCCCCGCGCCCTCAGCGAGCGGCCCGGTCCGCCTCCTCGAGCTCGTCGATGAGCCGCTCGATCACCGAAAGGCCCTTGTCCCAGAACGCCGGGTCGCGGGCGTCGAGGCCGAACGGGGCGAGCAGCTCGGCGTGGTGCCGGGTGCCGCCTGCCTTCAACATCTCGAAATACTTCTCCGCGAAGCCCTCCGCGGACTCCTCGTACAGGCCGTAGAGCGAGTTCACCAGGCAGTCGCCGAAGGCGTAGGCATAGACGTAGAACGGGGCGTTGATGAAGTGGGGGATGTAGGACCAGTAGCTCTCGTAGCCGTCCGCGAAGCGGATGGCGGGGCCGAGGCTTTCGGTCTGCACCTCGAGCCAGATCTCGCCGAGGCGGCGGGTGGTGAGCTCGCCCTCCCGCCGCTCGGTGTGGACGCGCCGCTCGAAGGTGTAGAAGGCGATCTGGCGGACCACGGTGTTGAGCATGTCCTCCACCTTGGAGGCGAGCATCGCCTTGCGGGTGGCGGCGTCCGGCGCGTCGGCGAGGAGCTTGCGGAAGGTGAGCATCTCGCCGAACACGCTCGCGGTCTCGGCC
>CAZJNX010000025.1:0-28881 GCA_964547415.1 uncultured Hyphomicrobiales bacterium | reverse complement strand
ACTGGACCGAATCACCACAGAATTATCCTACGCATCTCTGGTTCAGGACACTAGGTCCCACAAACCACGCTGGGCCGCAGACATGTCTGGCCCCGAGCGAAGCAACTCCCGATCCAGCTCAGACTACCAGCCAGGGCGATGCAGAGGGGTTTCCGGAGGTGTCCAGGTTGTCATCTCGGGGCTTTTGACCTGCCGGGATGCGCCGGGCTTGCCGTCGCTCATGAGGTCCCGATGGCAAGTCTGGACTTCATGAGGTCGGGGCCAGGAATTGAAAGAGCGCGGACCTCGACTAAAGATTGCAATTTTGCCTGCAGATCGGCTCATCCCGTGGCAGACCCACTGCGTGATGACGGGACCATCGATTGATGATGTGCCGCCGTTTTAACATAATTTCTCCCGATTCCTTGAAGGTGACGGCCGAAAGACGGGAGCAGTACGGCAGCTGATCGGCATCGTATCCGCCGCTCTTCCCGTGAGGAAACGCCGTCCTCTCTTGCAGAAGACTCATGGATTTTGGCGGTATGATCAAAATCTTCTCAGCGAGCGGTGACGAGTCCCGATGCGCGCCGAGCGCCGCGCCGGCGCCCCGAGCGCGTTCGGATTGTGGCAAAATCAGAGTTGACCTTCTCGAAAGGGCAGTGCTAAGTTTCGGCATACCACGATGTGCATTTGCACAACAAATGACCGTAACAGCTTAAGGTTGAGTGCTCGCGGGTGAGGCGCTGTGCGCTCAGTGGGGGGGTTTTTTGCTGCGTCGGGGGTGCGCATGACTTGCCGTGTCGTATGCTCTGCTTCGGCATGCGGGGCGCTCCAGGGTATGTCGACATAATGGCATGGTAAGCGTTGCGAATTCGTCTGCTCTCCGGCCGCCTCGAATCTTGGAGGGGCCCGCGTGTCGGGGATGGCGTCGGGTCGTCCAGAGCTCGGCGGCACACCCGGATTCTGCGAGCTGATTCCGCCTCGGGAAGGTGACGAGAATGGTCATCATGCTCAACTTCGCGGCGAACGGCAGCGAAGCCACCTTCGGCCCCGGCGGGAGCGCCCGGAACGTCGCTGTGGCGACCTCGATCATGCGACCGCCGACCGACGGGGCGGGCTCCTCGACCGTCGACGGGCTCACCGATGGGGGCGTCGGCGGGTTCTTCACGATGGTCGGCAGCGAACGCGGGGGTGGTGTCGAGGACGCGGCGCTCCGCCGGCAAGTCGATCACGGCGGAGCCACGACTCCGGTCGGCGTTCCGCTCGCTTCTGGTACGAATGTACCATTCGCCCGCGCGTACTCCCGAGGTAGACCCCGGTGACGGGGAGCAAGAATCTTGACCGCCCGGCGGGCGCGTGAGCGTCGAGCGCGCCCGGTATGCCGGGTGCTTGTCCAAGCTGATCCAATCCTAGCCGCCGCGTATAACGCAGGAGCCTGAGAATCATGGCCTTCGAGACCTCGCAAGACTTCATCGACATCTGGGCCGAGCTCGACGCGGCTTACGTGACGTTTCCGACGCTGGCGAGCGTTGGCGGCAACTATCAGGACACGACCCCGGTCGACACCACCGGGGAGTTCGCGAACACGCTGGCCGCATTCGGCGCCCAGTACGGTTTCGTTCTCGACAGCACCACGACCACGATGGGGCAGCTCGCGCTCGCCGTGAACACGCTGTTCGTCCGGCTCGGCAACGAGTACGTCGCGTATCTCGAGAGCGGCGGCGATCCCATCTTCGACATCGCGAAGGATCGCGGCGGTCCCCCGGCCCCCGGCCAGTCCTATCACGACAACATCCTCGGCAATCTGGACGATTCGCCGATCTCGGGCCGCTTCGGCAGCACCGATCCGGCGAACGACGTCGACATCGACGGCGACGGGGTCGGCGATCTCGATCCCGAGCCGCGCTCGACCCTCGCCCAGGAGTACGGCGAGCGCCCGTATTTCTCCGGCAACAACACCAACAACCTCGCCGAAGTGATCGCGTGGGACATCGCCAGGGCACACGCCACGCCCGGTATGGATCCGGCCGATTTCGACCGCGGTGTGCCGACGGCGATGGACGGCGGCGTCTTCCTCGTCTCCGCTGCGAACGACGACGGCACCGACGACGTCACCTCCCACGCCAGCATCCAGGCGGCGATCGACGCGGCGGCGGCCGGCGACACCGTCGTCGTCGGCCCGGGGACCTACGACGCCGTGACGATCGACAAGGCCATCACGATTCTCTCTGCGAGCGACCGCGGTGCCACCATCGAGGGGCCGGGCGTGAACCAGGGTGCGGCGATCCGGATCGAGGCGGGCGTCGACGGGGTAACCGTGGGCGGTGCCGGGCAGGGCTTCGTCATCAACGCATCGTCGGGAGACCTCGCGGCGGTCTATGCGGTCGGCTCCAACGACGGCATCACGATCAGCGGCAACGAGATCGACGGCGGCAGCGGCAACGCGTTCCTGTCCGGCGCCAGCAGCGGCACGGGCCTCACCAACTCGACCGTCTCCGACAACACGCTGACGTCCACCGGGCCGACCCAGACCGTCTACAACAACGGCGCTGCGAGCCTCGGCGCGACGTCGAGCGGCAACGCCTTCACCGGCAACACGGTGAGCGGCGACAACCTCCTGATGGGGATCGAGGGCACCGGCGGCACGATCTCCGGCAACACCTTCGAGGGCACGCCCGGCTACGCCGCGCTCGAGGTGTTCGGCGCCGGCAACACGATCACCGGCAACAGCTTCGACGACGAGGGTCCGGTCGCCTTCGTCGACGGCGGGTCCAACTACGACGAGGCGGCGCTGCAGGGCGCGAACACCTTCGGGCCGTCCGTGCGGATCGACGGTGGCGACGCGATCTACAACACGATCCAGGCGGCGATCGACGCGGCTGCGGCGGGTGACACCATCGTCATCGGCGCAGGCACGTTCGCCGAAAGCGTCACCGTCGACAAGGCGCTGACGTTCCAGGGCGCCGGTTCCGGCAGCACCATCGTCGAGCCGACGAGCGGATCGGGCTTCGACATCGTCGGCGACCTCGGCACGGATGCGGCGGTGTCGATCGACGGGATCGCCTTCCGCAACGCGCCGGGCGCGGGCGTCGACTTCGACGACAACGCGATCCTGGGCACCCTCACGATCACCAACAGCGCGTTCGAGACCAACGACGCCAACGGCGTGCGGATCGGCGGCAACTACAGCCCGGTTGACCTCGACAACGTCGTGATCGAGAACTCCGCCTTCACCGGGAACGGGCAGCCCTCCGGCTCTTCCGGTGACGGCGACATTCTGTTCTTCCAGTACTACGGCGACGCGACGCTCCGCGATCTGTCGATCACCGGGCAGGACCGGGACTTGGGGCCGGCCGAGAACGGGCTTCAGTTCCGCGGCGACTCCGGCGCGCTCGGCAACGTGACGCTGGAGAACGTGACCATCGCGGGCGTCTACGAGAAGCAGCCGTTCGCCTTCTTCAACTACGACGACGTGAACGGCCTCAGCGCCACCAACGTGTCCGTCACCGCCGACAGCGCGAGCTGGGATATCTCCGGCAACTTCGACGGGATCGGCGGCGACATCGACTTCGCGGCGCTCGGCATCGACACCACCGGCGCGCCCGACCCGGTCGCCGTGCAGGGCGACGACACGGCCAACGTCCTCACGAGCGGGGCCGAGAGCGCCATCCTCAACGGCGAGGGCGGCGACGACACCCTCGTCGGCGGCGCGGGCGACGACGCCTTCTCCGGCGGCGCGGGCACCGACGTCGCGGTCGTGGCCGACAACGGGGGGGGTCCGTTCGTCGCCGGGGACTTCGATACCTCCGGGATCAGCGTCACCGGCGGGGTCGCGAGCGGCACGCTCGTCGGGCCGGACGGCACCGAGACGCTCGACGGGATCGAGGTGATCCAGGTGGCCAACACCGGATCCTCCACCTTCCTCGTCCTCGACGGCATGTCCATCCAGGCCGCGGTCGATGCGGCGTCCGACGGTGACACCATCGTGGTCGCGGCGGGCGCGTTCACCGGCGACGTGGTCGTCGACACCACGCTTACGATCCTCGGCGCGAACGCCGGCCTCGCGGGCGACGACGGCGGTCGGGGGGCGGAGTCCGTCCTCGACGGCTCGTTCCGCTTCGTGGCGGGCTCGGACGGCTCCACCATCGACGGAATGCGGATCGAGGAGGGCGGCGAGGCCGTCGGATCGCGCTTCGGCGTCTACGTCCAGGCCGACGACATCACGGTCGAGAACAGCGTGCTGGCGCGCACCGGGGCCTTCGACCTCTATCGCGGCGTCGTCACGGCCACCGGCGACGGTCAGAACCTGACGGTGGACGGGAACCTCATCACCGGCTTCGCCACCGGCGTCTACGTCAACCCGGGCTCCAACGCGACCGTCAGCGACAACACGTTCGACGGCAACTTCGTCGGCCTGTCGAGCGACGGGCCGGACGTGGCGGCGGTCACGGGCAACGCCTTCCAGAACTCGGGCTTGGAGCACGTCGGCATCGGCGGCAGCGACGACACCGTCGACCTCTCCTCCGTCGTCACCGGCAACACGTTCGACGCCAGCGCGCCGGAGGTGACCGTCTACGCGCTTGGCGGCAACGCCAAGACGTTCACCGGAACCGCGGCCGACGACGTCTTCAACGGCGGCCCGGCCGGCGACACGCTCAACGGCCTCGGCGGAGACGACACCTTCGACGGCGGCGCGGGGGCCGACGTCATCGACGGCGGCGCCGGCACCGACACGGTGCTCGCGGGCGCCCGCTCCGCCGCTACCATCGCGCTCGAGAGCGACGGCACGTTCACCCTCAACGGCGAGGACGACGTCTCGAACGTGGAGACCGTCGCGTTCTCCGACAGCTCCACCATCGGCCTGCCCTCCGTCGTCCCAACGCAGGCGGCGACCGAGGACTCCGAGATCTCCATCGACCTCGCGGCCCTTCTCGGCGTGCCGGCCGGCGACTTCACGTTCGCCGTGACGGGTGACGCCATGGGCTGGCTGTCGCTCGACCCGGCGACCGGCGTCCTCATCGGCACCCCGGACGACGGCGACCTCGGCGGGACGCTCTCCATCACCGCGACGGAGACCTCCGGCCTCGTCGTCACCCACGACTTCGAGGTGACGATCACCGGCATCAACGACGCGCCGACGGTGTCCGACATCCCGAACCGGACCGGCGCCAACGCCGCGCCGGAGGACGCCGCCTTCACGTTCGACGTGACGGGCTTCTTCGACGACCCCGACTCCGCGCTCACCTTCACCCAGAGCGGGATGCCGGGCTGGCTCTCCTTCGCGAACGGCGTGTTCTCCGGCACGCCCGGCAACGGCGACGTCGGTTCGACCGTCATCACGGTGACGGCGGACGACGGCGAGTTCCAGGTGTCCGCCGCCTTCACCCTCGCGGTGACGAACGTGAACGACGCCCCGGTCGCCAACGACGACACCGGCAGTGTCGGCGAGAGCGGCGTCGTGACGGTGGACGTCCTCGCCAACGACACGGACGTTGACGCAGGCGACGGCAAGAGCCTCGATACCATCGTTACGGGCCCGGTGGACGGCTCCGTGTCCATCGTCGCGGGCGGAATCCGCTTCGACACCGGCGGTGACTTCGAAGACCTGGCGGCCGGCGAGCAGGTGACCGAGACCATCGTCTACGAAATGTCCGACGACGCCGGCGCGCCGTCCCAGGCGACGCTGACCGTCACAATCAATGGCGCCAACGACGCGCCGACGGCGTCCGCCATCGACCTCGGCACGACGGACGAGGATGCGGCTTCCGTCGTCGGCGACCTTCTCGATCCGGCGTCCGTCGAGGACGTCGACGCCTCCGACACGCTGTCGGTCCAGAACGTCGCCGTCACCTCCACCGACGGCCGCACCGTGGCGTTCACCGAAGACGGCGTCGCCGGCACGGTCACGATCGACCCGGCGCAGTTCGCCGACCTCGCCGTCGGCGAGAGCGTCACGCTCACCGTCGACTACGAGGTGTCCGACGGCACCGTGGCGGTCGCCAACACCGCGACGCTCGTCGTCGAGGGCCGCAACGACGGGCCGAGCGTGTCGCCGGTCGACCTCGGCACCACGTCCGAGACGAACGCGCCCACCAACTTCGTCGGTCAGCTCCTCGACGGCATCACCGATCCGGACGGGGACGACCTCGACGTCGCGAACGTGACGGTCGCCTCCACGAACGGTGTGCGAACCGTCACCTTCTCCGTCGACGCCGAGACCGGTGCCATCACCATCGACCGCTCGCAGTTCAACGACCTCGGCGATGGCGAGAGCGAGACGCTCACCGTCGACTACGATGTTGACGACGGCAGCACGCAGACGGCGAACACGGCCACACTCGTCGTGAACGGCGCGAACGACGCGCCGACGGTCGTCGGCACCATCGCCCCTCAGACGGCGGACGAGGGCCAGGCCTATGCCGGGCCGGACGCCGACACGTTGTTCGACGACGTCGACGCCAACGACACCCTCACGTTCTCGCTGAACGGCGCGCCGGCCGGGGTCTCGCTGAACCCGACGACCAACGTCATCGAGGGCACGCCGACCGAGTCGGGCACCTTCAACGTCCAGGTCGTCGCGGACGACGGCATCGCCACGACGAGCCGCACCTTCCAGCTCACGGTGGCGGCCGACAACGCGGCGCCGGTCGACAACGGGACGGGCTTCGGAGACGGCGATCTGTTCATCACCTTCTACGACAGTCAGACCGCGACGCTCGACTATTCGACCGTCTTCACCGACCCGGACGGCGATGACCTGACGTTCAGCGTCTCCAGCACCAACGATCTGGTCACGGGAAGCGCGAACGACTTCACCTCGATCAACAGCGCGACAGGCGTTCTCACGATCGCCCCGGACGCGCTCCTCGCCGATCTGCCGGACAATGATATCGGGACCTTCGACATCACGGTGTCGGCGGACGACGGGAACGGCGGGACGGTGTCCGATACCTTCACGCTGACGGTCTCGCTGGTCCAGGGCCTCCCGCCGGGATCGGGCTCCGACGGCAAGGGCTTCATCTCCGGCGCCACGGCCTTCTTCGACGCCAACAACAACGGTCTCTTCGACGACGGCGTCGGGGACACCGGCTATGACGGGGCCGGCACGCCGGAGTCCTCCGACACCATGGACTCCGACGGCGACGTCAACGTCAGTCCGACCGTTGCCGAGACCCTCTACGCGACCGTTATTCCGGGCGCCGCCGGCAGCAACCCGCGGTACGGCACTGTCGGGGGCGTGGACATCTCGACGGGTCGCGCGGTCGAGGGAACGCTGTTCACGCAGGGCTCCTTCATCTCGCCGCTCACGACCGTGCTGGTGGGCGAGACCGGCGCGACTTCGGTGCCTTATTCGTTCGTCCAGCTGCAGGGCGCATTCGCGCAGCTCGGGTCGACGAACGCGACGCTCGGGACCGGCATCGGTGAGCTGAACCTCTTTAACTTCGATTACATCACGGCCATCGCCGACACGACGACCCCGGCGGCGGACTTCGACGACGCCGTCGAGATCGCCCGCGCGACCAGCGCCGTTCGCAACACCGCCCGGCTGATCGCGGAAGGCCTCGAGGAGGTCGGAGCCGGTGATCTCGACGAGTACACCAACGTCGCCTACGACGCACTCCGCACGGTTCTTGACGACCGTGTCGGCAACTCGACCACGCTCGACCTCAGCACGACGGCCGGCGCGGGCGAGGTCATAGACCAGGCGGAGTCCGACTCCGGTCTGAGCCTTTCCGCCACGCAGCAGACGAACCTCGAGCTCATCATCAGCCAGATCGTTGCCGGCATCGACGGCGCGGCGGCAGACACGCTTTTGGGCAACTCCCCGATCACGGTCGCCAACCAGACCGGTGAGATCGGGCTCGACTACCTAAACTACCTGACTCTCATCCAGATCGTTACGGACGACGAGGGTGCGGAGTTCGGTGCGACCGGCAACGGTGACTTCCAACAGTCGGTCATCGACACCAACAGCACCAATCTCCAGTCGGAGGTTGAAGCGCAGTTCCCATTCCTCGGGAGCGTAACCGGCAACAAGGGGACTGGCGGAGACGACACGCTGATCGGAACGCCAGATGATGAGACGATCGATGGCCTGGCGGGGAATGACCGGATCGAAGGTCTCGCCGGGAACGACGACCTCTTCGGCAACGCCGGAGACGACACGCTGGTCGGCAACGAGGGCGCCGACACTCTGAACGGTGGCGACGATAACGACACCGCCGATTACTCGGCCGAAACCGGTGGCGCCGGGGTGACCGTGGATCTCGCGGCCGGAACCGCGACCGATACTCACGGCGATACCGACACCCTGACTGGCATCGAGAACGTCGTCGGCACCGACGCGGCCGACGACATCACCGGCGACAGCGGCGACAACAAGATCACGCTACCGGGCACGAACCTCGACGACACGGTCGACGGCGGCGCGGGGACTGACACGGTCGTCTTCTCCGATCTCGCCCAAAGCGCGGTGACCTTCACGCAGACCGGCAACCTCGCCTTCGAGGTGGGCACGACGACCACGTCCCTCACGGACGTGGAGGTCATCTCCTTCTCCGACGTCACGCTGACGGCGCCGACGGACGTCACCTTCGCGGGCGACGGAAGTGCCATCGACGAAGGGACGACCAGCCTCGGCGCGGTCACCGTGACCGACGCGGCCGACAGCGGCGGTGCGGCGAGCCACACCTTCTCCGTCGCGGTCGACACGGCCCCGAGCGGCCTCGGCGGCGTCACCTTCGCCGTCGACGGCAGCGGCGAGCTCGTGGTGACCGGCGGTGATCTCGACTACGAGGCGATCACCGGCAGCACCGCGTTCGACCTCTCCATCACGGCGACCGACAGCGACGGGCTGACGTTCACCCGACAGGTGTCCTTCTCCGTGGCCGACGCCGACGAGGCCCCGGCGGGGACCGACATCTCCGCCAGCCTCACCGAGGACGAGGTCGACACCTTCAGCCAGGATCTCGCGGACGGCTTCACCGATCCCGAGGGCCTCGCGGTCTCCCTCGCGAACGTGCCCGGCACCCTCTCCGTGACCGGCGACATGTCGGCGACGCTCACCGAGGGCACCGACTACCAGATCACGGGGACCACGCTGCAGTTCCTCGGCGATCCGTTCGGCGAGCTCGGCGGCGGCGACACGGCCACGGTCGAGATCGCCTACGACGTCGAGGATCCGAGCGCGAACGGGACGGCGACGACCGCCACGTTCACGGTCGACGGCGTCAACGACACCGTCCCTGTGCAGTCGCCCGATCTCGGGTCGACGACCGAGACGGACGTGGTGACCATCTACACGGCCGGTCTCCTCGACGGGGTCAGCGATCCCGACGGCGACGATCTCGACACCGCGAACGTCACGATCACGTCGACCTCCGGCCGGTCGGTCTCGTTCACCGCGTTCAACACCACCGGCACGATCGAGTTCGACCGCTCGCAGTTCAACGACCTCGCGGCGAGCGAAAGCGAGACGCTGACCATCGCCTACGACATCGTCGACGGGACCGAGACGGTCTCCGGCAACGAGGCGACCCTTCTCGTCAACGGCGAGAACGACGCGCCCGACGCCGGACCCGCGCTGAACCTGGGGACCTTCACCGAGGACGACGGCTCGCAGGCGTTCGATCTCCTCGACGGGACGAGCGATCCGGACGGCGACGATCTCGACACCGCGAACGTCACGGTCTCGTCCGACAATGCAGGCCGCACGGTGACCTTCACCGTCGACGACGAGACGGGCGCGCTCACCGTCGACATGGACCAGTTCGACGATCTCGCAGACGGCGCATCCGAGACGATCACCGTCGACTACGACGTCACCGACGGCACGGCGTCCACCGCCGACACCGCCACCTTCGTGGTGAACGGCGTCAACGACGGTCCCGTTCGTGTCTCGCCCATCCCCGACCAGTCCATCGACGAGGGCGCCCTCGTCTTCGACGTCGGCACGGGCACGCTCGACGTCACCGGCAACTTCGACGACGTCGACAGCACGCTCACCTACAGCGCGAACGTGACCGGCGGCCTGCCGTCCTGGCTGTCCTTCTCGAACGGCGTCTTCACGGTGCTGTCGGCACCGACGCAGGATGACGTCTTCGACGGGACGATCACGGTGCAGGTGGTCGCGAGCGACGGCACGCTCACCGCCACCGACACGTTCGACATCGCGGTCGACAACGTGAACGACGACCCGGTCGGAACCGATCCGTCCACAGTGCCGCCCTTCTTCCTCAACCAGGGGACGGAGGACTTCGACGTCAGCGGCTTCTTCGCCGACGAGGACCTCGACACGCTCACCTACTCGGACGACGGCACGCTCCCGGCGGGCCTGTCCATCAACCCGAACACCGGCGTCATCTCCGGCACCCCGACGGCGGTCGGCACCACCTCCGTGACGATCGAGGCCGACGACGGCAACGGCGGGACCGGCACCATCACCTTCGACCTCGAGGTGTCGGTGCGCACCACCGGCACGGCCGGTGACGACACCCTCGTCGGCAGTGCCAACGATGAGACCCTCCTGGGCCTTGAGGGCGACGACACCCTGACGGGCGCTGCCGGCGACGACACCCTCGACGGCGGGGCCGACGAGGACACGGCGAGCTATCTCGCCGACGGCGGGTCGAACGGCGTCGTGGCGAACCTCGCGACGGGCACGGCGACCGACACGCACGGGGACACCGACACCTTCGTCTCGATCGAGAACCTCGAGGGCTCGGACCAGAACGATCAGCTCACCGGCGACGCGGACGAGAACGTCTTCTACGGCACGGCCGGGAACGACACGATCAACGGCGGCGGCGGGCTCGACGTCTACAGCGCGCGCAACGCCACCAACGGCGTGTTCGTGAACCTCGGCTGGGGCGGCAGCGTCGGCGGCAGCGCGGGCATGGGCCTCGTGTTCGGCGGCACCGAGCTCGGGATCGACTTCCTCATGTCGGTCGAGGGCGTGGAGGGCTCGTCCGGGCTCGACCTCATCACCGGCAGCGAGAACGACGACATCTTCCTCGTCTCGGCCGGCAACGACATGATGGAGGGCAACGGCGGCAGCGACACCGTCACCGCCGAATGGTTCGGCCAGGCCGTCACCATCGATCTGGGGGCCGGCTCCGTCTCCTTCGGCTCGACGCTCCAGAACGCCACCGAGATGGAGAACGCGGTCGGCTCCGACTTCGCCGACACCCTCCGCGGCTCCGACGAGGACAACATCCTCGTCGGCGGGGACGGCGACGACACGATCGAGGGTGCCGGCGGCGACGACACCATCGAGGGCGGCGCCGGCGACGACGACATCGACGGCGGCCTTGGCATCGACACGATGGTCCTCGCCGGCGACCGGGCGGACTACACGATCACCCTCGGCTCCGTGACGGTCGTCGACAACGATCCCGCGGACGGGGACGACGGCACGGACACCGCCGACGACGTGGAAGTGCTGGAGTTCGCCGACGGCCGCGTGCTCGTGGTGGGCGCCGGTGGCTTCGACACCATCCAGGACGCGATCGACGCGGCCGCGGACGGCGACACGATCCTCGTGGCGGACGGCACCTATGGCGGCTTCACCGTCGACAAGGGCGTCACCATCGAGGCCGCGAACCCGGGCAGCGTCACCATCGACGCCGGCGGCGCATCGAACGCCGTCGTCGTCGAGGGGGGCGGCGACGGTCAGTCGCTCGTTCTCGCCGGGCTGGACGTCACGGGTGCGGCGGACATCGCCGTGCGGATCGACCCGTCGTCCGATTATGACGGCGTGACACTCACCGACATCGACATCTCGAACGCGGGCCGGCGCGGTGTCAGCTTCGAGGACGGGTCCGGCGGCACGGGCACGCAGAACGTCGACGCCTTCGTCTTCGACGGCGGAAGCGTCATCGGCTTCGGCACGGTTCCGGGCGGCTCTGGCGTCGGCATCAACGTCAACGACTTCGCCGGTGACGTGACGATCACGGGCGCGACGGTCTCCACGACCGGCGGAGACGCCGACTACGGCGTCAACGTCACCGGCTTCGGCGGCGGCATCGGTAACGTCAGCATCACGTCGTCGAACGTCGGCGCGAGCGGCGACGTCTTCGGGAAGGGCGCGCTCGGCATCCAGGATGTCGACGCGTTCGCACCGGGGCAGCTCGTCCTCACGGCCGTGGCGCTGACCGGCGCGATCGACACGGCCGATCCGGGCTTCGTGCCCGACTTCCGCCTCCTCTTCGTGGACGAGGTGGGCGGGACCATCGACGCCTCCGGTGTCGCGATCACGAACGAGGGGACCGGCGCCGACGCGACCGCGATCCTCAACCCGGCGACGGACGACGACTACACCGGCACGTCCGGTACGGACGTCGTGACGACGGCGGGCGGCGACGACGACATCGACACGGGCGCCGGCGACGACGTCGTCGTCACCGGACCCACCGGCGGCACGATCGAGATCGACGGCGGCGCCGACACCGACAGGCTGGAGCTCTACAACGTCGATCCGTCCACCCTCGCTCCGTCCACGACGGCGACCACGTTCGCCGGCGGGGGAACCTCGGACGGGTCCTTCGACGTGACGATGACGGCAGGCGGCTCGCCCGCCGGCAGCGCCAGCGTCAGCGGGATAGAAGAGCTCGAGATCACGCTCGGAAACGGTGGCGACACGGTCGACTTCACCGACTCCCTCACGGGGACGGATCTCGCTGGATCGACGGTCACGATCGTGGGCGGCACCGGTGACGACACCGTGGAGGGCGTCGCCGCGATCGGCGCGTCCCTCGACGTCTCCGGCAACGGCGGCGACGACACGCTGAAAGGCGGCGACGAGGACGACACGCTCGACGGCGGCACCGGCGACGACGAACTCGTCGGACGTGGCGGCTCGGACGATATCGAGGGCGGCGAGGGAATCGACACCGCGACCTTCCTCGGCTCCATCGGGTCTTTCACCATCACGAAAGTCGTTGACGGCGTTGAGGTGTCCGACGGGACCGACACCGACACGGTGACCGGGGTCGAGCAGCTGAGCTTCGATGATCCGGTCATCGTCTCGGCGATCCTCGACGAGGAGACCCTCACCATCGGCGAGGACGGCCCCGCCGCGGGCGATGCCCTCATCGACGCGGGCGACTTCGACGTCGACGACGACACGCTTTCGGTGGTCGAGATCGCGGACCCTGCCGATCCGCTGAACACCGCCGCCGTCGGCGAGACGATCACCCTCGTCTCGGGGGCGACCGTCACGCTGAACGTCGACGGCAGCTACTCCTACGACCCGAACGGTGCATGGGAGGGCCTCGACGACGGCGAGACCGATACCGACACGTTCGAATACACCGTGGATACCGGGGACGGTCTCACCCAGACCGAGACCGTGACGGTCACCATCGACGGGGCGAACGACGCACCGATCATATCCGGCCTCGCCTCCGACGATGCCGGCGGCGTCACGGAGATCGTCGACGGCGGCAGCGGCGAAGGCACCGCCACGCTGAGCGACAGCGGCACCATCGCCTTCACCGACGCCGACGCGGCCGACACCCAGACCGCGCAGGTGACGTCCGACCAGACCGGCTTCCTCGGCACCTTCGCGCTCGGCGCGGTCATGTCTTCCACGAGCGGGTCGGCCGGCACCGTCGGCTGGACGTTCGATGTCGACGACGCCGACGTCGAGTATCTCGCCGAGGGCGAGACCGTGACCCAGGACTATACGGTGGAGGTCTCGGACGGCACCGACACCGACACCATCGACGTCACCGTCACGATCACCGGCTCCAACGACGGCCCGGTCATCACCACGGCGACGGACGGCGCCGACACCGAGGACGAGACGGGCGCCTCCGCGACGGGCACCATCGCCTGGACCGACCTCGACCTCAGCGACCGGCCGCAGGTCTCCGTCGCCCTCGCGGCCGGCGGTGCGGTCTGGACGGGCGGCACGCTCACGGCCGGCCAGATCGCCGCGCTCGACCAGCTCATGGTGGATCCAGAGCCCGACGCGGCGAGCGGGTCCGTCGCCTGGAACTGGAGCGTCGGCGACGCGGACGTCGACTTCCTCGCCGCGGGCGAGACCGTCACGCTCACCTACGAGGTGACGGTGACCGACGACGAGGGTGCGACCGACACGACGACGTTCGACGTCGAGGTGACCGGCACCAACGACGCCCCGACGGTCGACGCCGACGGCATCGCGGACGTCGCCGTCTCCGATCTCGACACGCCGATCGACGTGTCGGGCGACTTCGACGACGTCGACCAGACCGACACGCTGACGTTCACGGCCACCGGCCTTCCGGCGATCTTCGAAATGAACACGGACGGCACCATCACCCGCACGGGGGCCACCACCATCGAGGTGGGCGACCACACTGTGGAGGTGACGGCGGACGACGGCTTGCTGAGCGTGTCCGATACGTTCGTCCTGTCCGTCGGGCTTCCCGAAGCGGTGGCCGGGGCGAATGCGGGCGACACCGTCGAGATCGCCGGCGACTACGATCCGTCCGGCGACGGCACGGTGACGGTCGACTCCGAGGACCTCACGGTGGACCTCGGGACCGACGTTTCGACGCGGACCGTCTCGCTGGAGCTCGGCGCCGGCATCGAGGGCATCACGCTCACCGGCGGCGACGGGGACCAGCGCTTCTCGCTCACGGGCAACGATCTCGACAACCTGATCAATGCCGCGGCCGCAGGGGACGACGTGCTCGACGGCGGCGACGGGATCGACACGCTCGACTATTCCGGGTCGTCGCTCGGCGTGACGGTGCTGACACCGATCAACAACGCCTTCTCGGCGACGGGGCCGGGTGGCATCGGGACGGACCAGATCTCGGGCTTCGAGAATTTCCGGGGGACGTCGTCCAATGACACCTTCGTGCTCGGAGCCGGGAACAACACGGTGTTCGCCACCGCGGGGACGGACAACATCCAGGGCGGAGCCGGCGTCGATACGTACGACTTCTCCGACTTCACTGCGGCGATGCTCGTGGATCTTTCCACGAACCTGGCCATCGGCACGCCCGGCAACCAGATCCTCAACGGGATCGAAAACGTCGTCGGCGGCAGCAACAACGACAGCATCACCGGTGATGCTGCCGCGAACGAGCTGGACGGCCGCGGTGGCAACGACACCCTGACGGGCGGCCTCGGGGCCGACGCGTTCGTGGCCTCGGCGGGCGACGATCGGATCACCGACTTCGAGAGCGGCGTCGACTTCATCGACTTCTCGGCCTTCGACGGGCTGACGGCCGACGACGTCACCGCGACTCTCAACGACGACGGGGATCTGGAGATGTCGTTCGAGGGCAATACGCTGACGCTCGAAGGCGTGAACGGACTCGCCGCGGCAGACACGTCCCTCGGCACCGTGTTCCCGTCCACCATAGCCGAGTACGGCGAGGTGAGCGCGAACCATTTCTGGCAGACGGTCAGCCTCGATCACGATTTCATCAATCCGGTCGTGCTGGCGTACGTGCAGACGACGAACGGGCCGGCCATCGTCGAGACGCGGATCAGGAACGTCGATGCGGTCAACGACACGTTCGAGTTGCGGGTTCAGGAGACGAGTGAACTCGACGATTGGCACCTCTTCGAGACCGTGAGCTTCCTCGTGATCGAGGAGGGCACGTGGCAGCTGGGAGACGGCACCGTGCTCCAGGCGGGGAACGTCGATCTGTCGCTTCCCACCCTCTCGCCGGATGGTCTCAGCTTCCAGGAAGTGCAGCTCGACGCTGGGGCGTTCGATTCGGCCCCGTCGGTCTTCTCCACGGTCGGGACGTATAACGGACCTGATTGGGTGACGACGCGCAAGCGCGCTATCGACAGTGACTCCTTCGAGCTTTCACTCCAGGAAGAAGAGCAGCTGGGGGAGAGTCGCCATACGACGGAGACAGTCGGCTTCCTGGCCGTCTCGGACGACAGCATGGACTTTTCCGTCTCGAACAATCCGGGCGTGACGCACGATGTCAGCCTCGATCTCGCGATCGACGGAGCGTTCTTCGCCGATATGCGGGGGACTTCTGGTGTAGACCCGGCGATCGTCCGCTCGAGCTATGACGGCACCACGGCCGAGTTCGTTATCCAGGAAGACACAAGCTTCGACACTGAAATCTGGCACGTCGCTGAAACGGTTGGCGTGCTCGCGTTCGCTGACGATCAGGGCACGCTTTCAGGCTTCGAGTATATCGCGTAATGCCGCTCGCGGGCCGTGTATGAGACAAGGCTGTAGGTACGATTAGCGAATTGATCTACACAGTTCACGCCTTGGCAGGAAGGCGTTGATGCACGAGCAGGATCTGACTGACGGCCAGTGAGAGCGGCTCCGCGGGCCGTCAGATCATGGGGGAGAGCGGTGCGCTCGCGGGGTCGGCGTCGGAGGTCTGCCTAGTGACGGGCGAGCCCGACACGCCGGCTGGCACTATCACTGGCGTAAGTCGCGGGCCCACTCGATCTCTGGATGCAGCGCTCGGGTGACCTGCACGAGCTGAGGCTCGATCTCGACACGCTGATGACCTCGATCACCGTTCATCATATGATCTCGCAGGACGTCCTCCTCCTCATGGTGCTGCTCGACGGCGAGCGGTGAAAGACCGATCTCGTTCCCGATGCCTATGCCCGGCCGTTTCGCGTCAACGTCAGGCCAAACGGAGGACCGCGGCCTGTGCAGCACCTCCGGATCATCGGTCATCGGGCCTATGTCCCAACGCAGGTCGGGGTCTTCGCGTATGCGCGCGAGCTTTGCATCGCTGTCCCCGGGGTGGACATTCGTTACGCCTGAGCGGCGGACCGGGAACCTGCGGCTCGACAGGCGATTGTTGCATGACTAAGTTGATTTGAGGATGCCGATGCGGTCAGCGAGCATGCCCGGCTTCGCATGCGGGCTTGCGAAAAGAGAGTTGCGCGGCGCGCAGCTGAAGGAAAGCGCATGATTGTCGAGGAGATAGTCGAATTTGCACAGTCTCATCCGGCAGTCTTCATCGTCGGGATGGAGCGCGGTGGAACGAGTATACTGTGCCGTACCCTCTCGACGGCATCCTGTTTCTCGGAGCTGACAAGCAAGTTTGAGACCTTTGTCTTCGATGCGCCGGAGCGAGTTCTATCTGACAGTCCGCGGGACATGACCGTCCAGTATCTCGGTGGCACGGCGCAGTTCGCGGAGTTCCGCGATTGGTTCGGCGGGCTGTCAGGCTGGCCCGACGAATGGGGCCGTCCTCGCCGGATCGCGAGCGCGTATCTTTTCTTCGCGCACGTCGTCAATGGTCGCCATCGCATCATCGAGAAAACGCCTCGTCACGTCTTCGCGCTGGACTTCATCATCAGGTGCTTCCCGAAGGCGCGGATCGTCGGCGCCATTCGCCACCCTTTCGGCGTGATCGAGTCTTACCGCGGCCGGCTGAAGCGAGAGATCGAGCTTGGTCGGCCGCGAGAGAGCTACGAGTGGCTCGATCGGGAGCCAGGTCAGATCTGCATGCATCTTACCAAGATCTGCGATGCGCTGTATCAAGCCAAGGGGCGGTATGGCGAGAAGATAGTCATCACTAGCTACGACGAGATGCTGCGTGATCCAGAGCTCGTCTTCGCGCTCCTCGCCGACTTCATCGGCGTGTCGGATCTTAAGTTCGAAGTCAACGACAGTGACGTGGCTGAGACGGCTAGCAGTGCCGATCCGCTTCTGGAGTCAGGGAAGATCCAGCGAGGTAATACGATCAAGACCTCTCTGACCCTTGCCGAGCGTGTCAAGCTGGTCCAGTCTTTCCCGGCGCTCTTTGCCAAGGCCGCCTGCTTGTCCATCTGATTTCGAAGTGGAAAGTTCATCCTATGGCAAACCCGCATGCCGATGATCAGCTCGGCTTTTACCAGCGTAGCGATTCTCAGATCATCGACTATCATCTTTTCTATGACTCCACTCTGAAGAGAGAAAGGCGCGGGCCCGTCGACACTATCGTTCCGGGAGATGCATACTTCACAGCAATCGGTGCTGCGCAGACCTTCGGGCGCTTCTGCGAGGCGCCCTACCCGAAGCTGTTGGCGGACGAACTGGGCATGCCGTGCTACAACCTTGGGCGCGGCGGCGTCGGTGCCGACTACTTTCTGAGATGGAAAGAGAGCTGGGACGTCATCAACGCGTCCCGCTTCATTGTCGTCCAGGTGATGAGCGGACAATCGGTGAATACCTCTCTCTTCCGCGATCCGGACGGAATCAACCGCTTCTGGACGCCGTTTCACGACACCCGCGTGTCGTCGGGCGAGGCGTGGCGACACTTCTACGAGAACTATCCGCGAGAGAAGCTTGCCGCCTTGATCGAGGAGACGAGATTCCGCTGGGTGGAAGACTACATCCTCCTCAGCCGGAAGCTCGTGCAACCCTCCGTCTTGTTCTGGATCTCGCGCCGATCGCCGGACGCGCCGCTGAAGCTGGACCGGTTCGGGGAGTTCTGGTCCAGCTTCCCGCAGCTGGTGACGCGGGAGATGGTGGAGGAGGTGAAGCCCTATTTCTCGACCTATGTTGAGCTTGTGAGCAGCAGCGGTCTGCCGCAGGACTTGACACAGCTCGGGAAGGGCAAGCCCGCATCGGTCCGCATGGGGATCGACGCAAAGCCGATGGCGAAGAACTCGTACTATCCATCGCCGGAGATGCATGTCGAAGCCCGCGACGTCCTCCTCCCCGCCGTACAGTCGCTCTTGAAAGGAACGGAGCCCAGCTACGCCGAGCCCCCTGCGAGCGATTCCGTCGTGGAACGCTTCGTCTCGATGATCGGGAAGCCGTGGATGTATCCACGGCTCTTCGAGGAGATTTCCTCTCTCCCGCCGACTGCGCTTGTCCTCTGCAGCCCGGAGATGCACCTGTCTGTGACCGAGCGGGTCAGGGGGAAGTGCCTAACGGCGACGCCCGCGTCCTTCCGGACGGTGCTCGAGCGCGAAAACGTCGACAGCATCTTCATCCTCGATCCCGAGTCGGCCGGTCTGCGAGCACTTGCGGAGAAGGCCGTCGCCCGCCAGCCGGAGAGCATTCCCATCCTCGACCTTCTGGCGGATGTCCTGTTCTGGAAGAGCCTCCGCCACAATGCCCGCAGGCAGCCCCCGCGCAGCACTCCCTCGGCGGCCTACTCCATCATCTGCTCCCCGCGCACGGGCTCGACGCTCATCAGCGAGACGTTCGCGGGAACCGGCAAGCTCGGGCGCCCAAAGGAGCACCTCACGGTGCCCATCTGCGCATGCGTGGAGAGGGGCGTCTTCGAGTTCGACGACTGGCTCAAGGCTCTGGTCGAGACGACCCAGACGCCGAACGGCGTGTTCGGGACGAAGCTCATCTCCGACCGGATGAAGCGCATGCAACCGTTCATGGGCGCCGCGGGCACCGATCTCATCCGGAATCAGAAGATCATCAGGCTGCGGCGGGAGGATCTCTACGCGCAGGCGATCTCTCACTACTGGTCCATGACGTCGGCGGAGTGGCATCGCAGGAAGGATTCGGGTTCCGACCGGTCCGGCGAGGTGCCGTATCGCTTCGAGGCCATGCTCAGAGCCTACAACTGGATCGCTGGCCAGGAGGAGTTCGTCGACGACTTTCTGGCGCAAACCATACGGCCGGAGAACGTCATCACTGTCACCTACGAGAGCCTCACGAAGGACAGGCGGTCCGTAATTGAGACAATCATCGCCTTCCTCGGCCTCGACGTCGAGATCAACGTCGCGGACACGGAACCCTCGCTGGTCAAGTTCGAGTCCGAGAGAAAGGGCGAGATGATCGATCGGTTTAAGGACGAGCTGAAAGCGACACGCGGGTACGTCTGAGGGGTCTCAGCGGGACCAAGGTCAGATCCGATGCCGCCGCACCTGCCGCTCTAAATATGCTCGCTCCTCGGCCACCACCTGTTCGTCCATGAACCTCGACTTGCGCATCACTGCCTCCATCCTGGACGACAGCCTCTCAACCAACCCTTGGTCCGAAACTACTGGGGCAGGTCAGTCGGAAGAGTGAGGCAAGTCAGACGCATTCGACGATTCGTCGCGGAGAGACGAAAGAGGACGTGAGCCGTCACCGGTCTGTTTCATCCTCGTAATCGAAACGCGCCTCCACGACCGCCATGGAGAGGATGCGGTCGTCTTCGGCGACGCCGATCCGCTTTGGGTTCTCCGCCGTCTCACTCACCAGATCGACGCGACCGACGTAGACAGCGTCGTCATCCTGTGCCGTGATGTCGATGATGAAGGGCCCGCCCCCGTCCGTCTCGACGCGGTGCACCACTGCCGGCGTTCGGTCGAAGAAGGCTCTGACGCGCACGTCGCTACCACCGAAGACCATGAGCACGTGGAGGGAGACACGGCGGACACGCTCTGCTGGGCGGGGATTGTCGATCACGGCGCCGCGGCCCATCCAGCGAAAGGGCCGCCCGTCGGAATAGATCTCGGTCGGATACCACCCGGTCATGAAAGCCGGGGACGTCGGATTGACGACGTCCCGGGGCGGCTTCCTGCGCTTTTCGGTGAGAACGCCCTGTTTCGTCAGAAGCTCACGCAGTGCCGCAACGTGTGCATGTTCGGTCGTGTCTGGAGAGGCCGATGCATCACGGTTGAGAGTATCTTGCAGGAGCGTGAGCATGTACTCGAAGGCGCGATCCATCTGAAAGGTTCGGTCATGGTCGCGCTCGTCGAGCATGTCGATCAGGCGCGCCATGTCGACGATCCGCTGTCGACGCACCTGCTCGACCGCGACTTCCAGCTCGCTGAGGCGCCCGGCAAGCGCGCTGACCCCTTCGAGCGGGGCAAAGGTTCGACTAGCCAGAATCTTCATCTCCGGCAGCGAAACGAATTCGATTAGAATGCCGGATCCGGTCAGGTCGGTCGCATTGATCGGCATCTGGAACGAGATCCGCGCGTTACCGGAAGCGTCTTCGATCGTTTCGCTGACACTGACTTCTCGAAGGACGAGGCCGTTTACGCGCCCGATGAGGGACGGCTTCAAAAGATTGTTGTTGTCGACGGTGCCCTCACCGTGAACGACGCCTTCGCTGATGGTCAGCGAGACGTCCCGCAAACTCGCAGGTCCGACCAGGCGCAGGATCTGGTCCTCCGTCGAGATCGTGAAAGGAGGAGCGACATCGTCGTCACCCCCTTCCACAGCGAACCGGATCTCCACGGGCAGCGGAAGCTTCGGAAAGTGCCGGCAGCGGATATCAAGCCAGGAGCCGGGTTCCAGAGCCTGGTCTCCGACGGATTGAGTCGATCGACCGATGACTTGACCATTCGCCAAAGCGATTATCGCGGTGGCGTCACTCTGCACATCCGTCGCGGCCCGAAGCCGAAAGCACCCACTTTCGAGTCGTACCTGCGCGAAGAGCAATCGTCCGGCCTCGGATGCCTCATTCAACTCGTCGGTCGTCGTCGTCATGTCAGAGCCCTTGTCGGCATCCACGAACCGCAAAAAGAATTCTCCTTGATCAATCGGCAGAGTTCGTCAAACTGCACATTCACATTGGCGGAGTATTCGGCAAATATCTCTTTCCCCGCTCTATTGACCTCATCTGAAAATTTTTTCGAACGCAGATATTCATGGGAAACGTCAACGACGTCCGCCGCGCTGGAGCATGTATGTGCGACGTGCTCCGGCGAAAGCCCTTCGAAAGCGGCCGTCGTGCCAATCACTGGGCGGCCGTAAGACAAGGCTTCGACCGTCTTGATTTTGAGGCCCGTGCCCTCGAGCATTGGATTGAGGGCGCACTCGATGTGCGTATAGAATTCACCTACGTCTTCCACGGCACCCATCACCAACGGATCGGATTTCCACTTGATGTTTATTTGTGAGATCAGGCCAGCAACCATCCAGTCGAGCGGCCTCTGCGCGACTGCCTGATCCAGGGCGCTTGCCGAAGCCTGATTCATCGGGTTAGCGCTTCCAATATAGCCGAAGCGCGCCCACGGTCGGCGCTGCGGCAGGCCGGTGAGGTATCGTGCCGGCACCAGGTAGGACACCAGCTGAACCGGTTTCCGGGTGCGTTGCCGTATGGTGACGGCCTCGTTGTCTTGAATGGCAATGACAACGTCTGCTCGATCGAATCCGACCGCTTCCTGGGCGTCAGTCGTGAAAAACCAGTGCGGTGTCAGGCCGGATTCGTACGCGACCTTGTGTCGGCTGCCGAACAGATCATGGGTGTCGAGAATTCTGAGGGCGTTGCCCGCACCTTCGAACGCTTTCGACAGCCAGACGTAGTTGATGATGACGGCATCATACTCGTTGCTTGCCTGGACGGATGCCACGGCGTCGCACAACGTGTCGGGGCACCAGTCATCGATGCCCCAGCAGGTCGCCATGCTCTGCCGTCGGGTAGGGGCTGCCGGCACCTTGAAGAAGCCGTCCCACTCCGCGCGCATGTTCGCATCGCTCTGTTGCCCGCCCCATTCCATAACGCAATGGAGCACATGAACCTCGATGGCGCGCTTCTGAAGCTCTTTGTTGAAGGCGAAAATCCGAGCCGAGTTTCCTTGATGCTGTGGATGAGTGTAGGTTGGCGTGACGCACAACACCTTCGGCATGACGAGGGCCTAACGCTGGAGCTCGAGGTTGGAAATGCACACGCGCAGCGTTCGCCCCATCTCGTCGACGATGGGGGCTGCTGGAAAACCTGCGATTCCGACCACGACCGGACGTACGGTCGTGCCGCCGAGGCTAAACTCGATCACGCCGCTATCGTGCTCCCATCCGGAATACCGGAAGGGGACCGGCAGTCCGTTGACCTGTAACGCCAGGTTGGCGCGGACATCCGGGCGACCCGAATTTCCGATCGTCACGATGCGGACCCGGCCGATATCCTCAGGAACATCCCCCAGGCAGATGCGGTGGAGGATCTCTGGTCCAGTCCACAGCCATGCGTGCCCCCCCGATCTCTCAACCTGCCATGTGACGTCTGTAACGAGGTCATCGGCCTGAATCGTGATCCGTTCGCGGCTTGGCGTGTCAGCGGTCGTGCGGTCGAACCATCCACCACTCGTGCCGTCCAACGCGCTCTGTGGCGAGACGATCATGACGTAGCCACGCCGCCTGCGGTCGGCTGCGACAAGATCGAAAGCATGAAGTCCGGATTCACGGCTGGCGCGAATGATCTCGATCGCCTGCCGGCGCTCTCCCGCCGGACACAAGAGGCGCACGTCGGTGGCGGCGACAGCCTGAAGCCACGTCTTCAGATCGGCGCCCGGACACACG
The DNA here is from genome assembly GCA_964547415.1 of uncultured Hyphomicrobiales bacterium. Lineage (GTDB taxonomy): Bacteria > Pseudomonadota > Alphaproteobacteria > Rhizobiales > Amorphaceae > CAZJNX01. The sequence continues at coordinate 5,729 of CAZJNX010000025.1, read as the reverse complement.
TGAATCCACAAGTGGTGTTGCGACCGGGCGGCGTCACGAAGAAGCTCGGAAAGCGAAAGCGTATCGGATCGGCCCGTTCCGGCTCGAAAGCACTGCCAGAACGGGCCGAGCGGCTGTACGAGCGCTCCGTTTCGATGCATCCACGCGAACTCTAGGCCGGCGAAGGGGAGCCGGAACCCAGGGAATTCGGCCTCGACGAAGGATGCCGCCGGGTCGACCTCACTCACGTGGGCGAGGACCGATACAAGATCTGTCAGCCGCCACTGAGTCCCGGCCGACCCTTGAACCATGTCCAGAGTCGACGCGGGACGGATCTGCGCCGCCGTCACACCCGCTTCAGACATGGGCGGCATCGATCCCGAACACGTCAACCCAGAAACCGTCACCCGCGCTGCGACGGACGGAGGCCGAGACTGCCACCACGCCATCCCCGAGGGCTTCGATGATCGCGGACGCCTCGAGTTCCTCCGACCGGAAGGGCCCCAATGTCGCCAGATGATCGGCTTTCGATCCGGTACCCTCCGGCTTAATCGACGTTACTACCGGCGACTCCAAAAGAGTTTGGACGAGAATGTTTTCGAATTGTTCGATGTATCTCGCCATAGAAAGCGTTGTCGAGGCATATTTGCGCGCGGACTCAGCGAATCCGTTTCTGATATCGCTATTCTCGATCAGAGCAGAGAGGTTGGCGCGCAGGTGACTTGATGAATCGGGAATCGGGATCTTTACGACCGAGCTATCTGGCAATTCTGAGTACGCGCCTGTGTCAGTAACGATACAGCATACACCATATGCCAGGGCCCTGGAGAGGGTCCCGGAGCTTTCTCCGACGGAGGGAAACCGTAGGTTGACCACAATATCTGCTGCGGCGATGTACGTGTCGAGGTCTTGCTCGTCGAGATATCCCGTGGAATGGAAACGCCCACCAAGGCCGGGATGACGTTGCACATGGCCGCTCAGGTCGAACTCTCCGACGCGTTCGGCGCCTGCGTGTATCCACTGAAAGCGCTGCCCGTCATCCGCGAGCGCGGACAAGGCTTCGATCAGCCAGTCGAATCGCTTCGCATCCGTTGCGAAACCGCTCGTGACTATCAGGACCTCTGCGTCATCGATCTCCAAAGCCTTGCGCGCTCGCTCTCTGGTAAGCGGGGTACCTTCGATCGCAAAATGCGGGACGACATGGACTCGTCTTGCAACGTCTTCTCCATAATGCCTCCTTATAATATTTTTGGCAAAGTGCGAGTGGGTGAGGATGCCTCTTGATCTTTTTACTATATCGTGGAGCATATCGAAGAATATATAGTCAGATCTCTGTTTGTTGCCATCCACAATGTTCTTGGCCCGGGCGGGTGCCAGGATGGGGTTTGAGCGCAAGAGCGCACCGATAAACTCAAGCTGCTCAAGATTGATTGTTTCGTAGACATGAAGGAGGCGAGCGTCATGGATTACGGCAAGGCCAGGGTGTCGTATACTTTCTTTTATAATCGCCTTGTGATCCTCATTGTTTCCAATCTGATAGATTCGAAGGTCGTGATCGGAAATCAGGCGCCAAGCTTGTGCATGATCGACGAGGGTGACTCGATCCGGAACATTTGAGAATGGATTGTCCGTAACGGCGAAGAGCTCGAAGTTGGGAGACGAGGCGGCGAGCACCCGCCCTGCATAGTCGGCGATTCCGTTCGGTTTCGGGGGGAGCGGAGTGAAGTGGAAGGCTCTCATTGTCTCACTCGCTGCGTCCAACAGCGCTCGACGGTCGCACATTTCCCGGCGGATGAGAAGGGTGCCACGGTGGTGGCGCCGGATCCTCGCGGAGCGCTGCGCCGGTGAGAGCATCGACGGCCTTGCGCAACCGCATGCGACTGCCACGACGAACGCCGATCCGGTCTTCGCCGAGCGTGGGCCGCAATCGTCGGGCCGTACGTGAACCCGGTTGCATACACCGTGGTGCTTTCGGTCGACGCAAGGGCCTGACCCAGGGGCTCGACCGCAACCAGCGCGGCGCGGACAACAGCCATGGTATCGAGGGCTTCGTCCGTGCGCTGAGGGCGCGGTGGGCAGGACCCCTCTCCCGTGGCTCGGTCGCAGACCAGGTCGCGTAATGAAGGTTATGGAACGATGGGCGTCGCACCAATAGGAAATCGCGCCGAGAGCCGTCGCGCAGAGCGGCGTCTCGGCTCATTCCGACGACTTCGTGAGCCGACCGCGTGCAACCCGTTGCAACGCGTGTGGACCCCATGAGCCGGTGCAGCCGGTTGCAACGAAACCGGACCGGCCTGCCCGTCCCGCCTGGCGTCAGCCGGCCGTGGTCGCCGCCCGCCCCACGCCCTCGTAGGAGAGCCCAGCCCGCGCCGCATCCTCCGGGTTGAAGACGTTCCTGAGATCGACGAGCAGGTCGCCCCTCATGACCCTGCGCACGGGGGCGAGATCGAGGGCGCGATACTCGTTCCACTCCGTCAACAGGACGAGAACGTCGCTGCCCGTGGCCGCCTCGATGGCCGAGTCGCACCAGGTCACGCCCTCCAGCATATGCTCGGCGTGACGCCGGCCCTGCGGGTCGTTGACGCGCACCCGCGCGCCCATGTCCATGAGGCGCGGCAGGATCACGAGGCTCGGCGCCTCGCGCATGTCGTCGGTGTTCGGCTTGAAGGTGACGCCGAGGACGCCGACCGTCAGCCCGCGGACCGCGCCGCCCGCCGCCTCCACGATCTTCTGGACCATGGCGAGCTTGCGCTCCTCGTTGACGGTCTGGACCTGCTCCACGAGGGAGAGCGGCGTTTTCGCCTCGCGCGCGGTGCGCACCAGCGCGGCGACGTCCTTCGGAAAGCACGAGCCGCCGTAGCCGGGGCCCGCGTGCAGGAACTTGTCGCCGATCCTGCGGTCCGAGCCGATGGCGGTGGCCACCTCCTGCACGTCCGCCCCCACCCTCTCGCACAGGTCCGCCACCTCGTTGATGAAGCTGATCTTCATGGCGAGGAAGGCGTTGGCGGCGTACTTGGCGAGCTCGGCCGACTCGCGGCTCGTGAAGATCACCGGCGCGTTCCTGAGGGCGAGCGGCTTGTAGGCGCGCGCCATCACCTCCCGCGCCCTCGGGTCGTCGACGCCCACGAGGACGCGGTCGGGATGGGTGAAGTCCTGGATGGCGGAGCCCTCCCGCAGGAACTCCGGGTTGGAGCAGACCGCGAAGTCCGCGTCCGGGCGCCAGCTCCTCAGCCGCTGCTCGATCTCCCGGCTGGTCCCGACGGGGACGGTCGACTTGGTGGTGATCACCGTGAAGCCGGTCAGGTGCGGGGCGAGCGCCTCCGTGGCGGCGTAGACGTAGGACAGGTCCGCGTGGCCGCTGCCGCGCCGCATGGGCGTGCCGACGGCGAGGAAGACGAGGTCGGCCTCCGCCACCGGCTCGGCGATGTCGTCGGTGAAGCGGATGCGCTCGGCAGCGCGGTTGCGGGCGACGAGATCGTCGAGGCCGGGCTCGAAGATGGGGATCTGTCCGGCGACAAGCGCGTCGAGCCGCGCCGGGTCCTTCTCCACGCACGTGACCGACCAGCCGAACTCGGAGAAGCAGGCGGCCGAGACGAGGCCGACGTAGCCGCCGCCGATCATGCAGATCTTCATAGGGGGCTGTCCGAGACCGTCCTCGCCGCAAACTGGTCGCCGGCTGCGGACAAGAGACCGTCCGTCCTGTGTCCGGGAGCACGCCGCAGCACTCTTAAAGCGAGAGCAACCGCGGAGTCCAGCTGCCGCATGCGCGGGGTCGTCGATACGGGACCGCTCTCCCGCGCGGCGGCGGTGAATGATCACAGGTTGCGCTGTGGGCAAGTCGCGTCGGCATTCGTGAGGAGGTCTTGGCGCGACGCCGTCGCGGCATTGTTCCGCGGGCCATCATTGTCCGTGCGTTGCAACCCGTTGCAACGCGCATCCCGGCCGCGCACGCGACGGTCACGGAATCGGAGCCCGCTGGATCGACGCCGGGCGCGAATCCGTCTGACGCGTGAACTCGGCGCCAGGAACTCATTCCTTGCGGTCGTCGTGACGCGGCCCGAACCATGCGCCTGTCCGTGCAGAGAGAGAGCGATTGCTCGATCGTCGAATTGCGCCCTCAAGTTGCTTAAGAAGGCTGGCAATAAATACTGATTAGAAGTTTGCAATCAAAAGTTGCCACCAGCCCGACTACAGTCTGTGCACCGAAAGCGGTATTTTCAAGCACCGTTCCTTCAAGAAACCGGCTTGTTTTGTGCCGATCCCTGTTATAACACGCCGACGAAACTCCCATAGTGCGGGTGCGGCGTATGACCAGTGGCTTGCTGTTCGACATCACGCGAACCTGTATGCAACCCTTCAACGGCATGCCCACCGGCATCGACCGGGTCGAGTTCAGCTACGGGTACCGCTTCTTCGTCGAGGGTCTGGAGCATCCGTCGACCAGCATCGTCACGACTCCCATCGCCGTTGGAGCGGTCCGTTCCAGCGTCGCCAAGAGCCATTTCGAGGGCATCCGCAGGGCCTGGCAGGGTGCCCTCGACACGCCGGACATCGTGCGCTTCGTCGACCGGATCCGCGCCGCCGTGGAGGCGCGGGAGACGGCCGCTCCAGCGAGGCCGGCCCGCTTCCAGTACCCCTCGCGCCGCAGTCTCCTGTCGGGCGCGATGAAGACGCCGCTGCGCGAGCTGCCGCTGGCCCGTGCCCGGTTGAGAGCGAAGCTCGCCTCCGTGAAGGGGCCGCGGGTCTATTTTCACGCCTCGCATTGGCAGCTTCCGTTCGATCGGCGCTTCCGGTGGCTCGGCCGGGCGAACGTTCCCGCCGTCTTCTTCGTCCACGACGCGATCCCCCTCGAGTATCCCGAGTTCGTGGAGCCGGGCTCGGCTGCGCTCCACCATGCGCGGCTCCAGACGGTGGCCAACGAGGCCACTCTCGTCATCGTGAACTCGGAGACCACGAAGAGATCGATCACGAACTACATCCTCGGACAGGGATGGAGGCTCCCCGAGATCGAGATCGTCCCGCTCGGAGGAGACGGGCTCGCCAGTGCGTCGGAATCGACGCGGTTCCGCCTGCCCGACACGCCCTACTTCGTGTGCATCGGGACGATCGAGGCGCGAAAGAACCTGGTCTTCCTGCTCAATCTCTGGCGCGAGCTGGCACGTCGTCACGGGATCGACACGCCGAAGCTGGTGCTGGTCGGGCGGCGCGGCTGGGAGAACGGCAACGTCTTCGCGATGCTGGAGCGCTCGCGCGAGCTCGCCGCGCACGTGGTCGAGATCAACGATCTTCCCGACTCGGCGCTGGGCGCGCTGGTCCGTGGAAGCCGGTCGGTGCTCGCCCCCTCGCAGGCCGAGGGGTTCAGCCTGCCGGTGGCCGAAGGCCTGTCCCTCGGCGCTCCCGTGATCGCATCCGATATCACCGCGCACCGTGAAGTCGGCGGCGATTTCGCGATCCGGATCGATCCCACGGACGGCCCCGCATGGTTGGGAGCGATCGAGAAAATGGCGTTCGACGACGCCTTTCGATCGGCCCAGCGCGCACGGGGCGCCGGGTATCGCAGCCTGACGTGGTCCGGCCACGTCGACCGGATCATCGACGTGCTGGGACGGGTGGCGCGGGAGAACGTTCGCGGGGGCGATCGGGCGGTGACGCCTGCGGACCTCCTCGATCCGGATTTCGCTCCGGGGGCGGCGCCCTAGTGTCCTGAATCAGAGATAAGCATCAGAATTGTCGGGACATATCCGAAGACA
>CAZJNX010000024.1:0-30050 GCA_964547415.1 uncultured Hyphomicrobiales bacterium | reverse complement strand
CACCACGCGGCCGGGCCGCCGGCCCATCACCGCGATGCGGGTGGACAGGTATACGCTCTCGAACACCGAATGGGTCACGAAGACGACGGTCCAGCCGCGCGCCTCCCACAGCCGCAACAGGTCGTTGTTGAGGCGAAAGCGGGTGATCTCGTCGAGGGCGGCGAACGGCTCGTCCATCAGCAGGATCGCCGGGTCGGTGGCGAGCGCCCGGGCGATGGACACGCGCATCTTCATGCCGCCCGACAGCTCGCGCGGATAGGCGTCGGCGAACTCGGTGAGCTCGACGCTCTCGAGGGCGCTCATCACCGTGTCGTGGGCGGCCCGGCGGGAGATCCCGGCGAGGCGGAGCGGCAGCCACACGTTGTCGAACACCTTGGCCCAGGGCATGAGCGTCGGCTCCTGGAACACGAAGCCGACCGGCGGCAGGCGGCCACGCCCATGGACGGCCCGGCGGCCGGCCGCCTCGGCGAGAGCCGCCTCGTTCCAGGCAATCCGCCCGTCGGTGGGTTCGTCGAGCCCCGCCACGAGCCGCAAGATGGTGGACTTGCCGCAGCCCGAAGGCCCGAGGAGGCTCAGGAACTCCCCCCGGCGGATCGTGAGATCCACCCGGTCGAGGGCGAGGGTCCCGTTGGCGAAGAGCCGCGAGACACCCTCGAGCCGCACGATGGGAGGTGCGCCCGCCGGCCCCGCAGGAGCGGCGTCCGCCGCGGAGCCGTCCGGGGCCGCGGGCGCGGCATCCATGGTGGCACGGGTTCCGGTCATCGCCCTCGCCGCGCGGGCATGCGCGCCCGTGGCCGGACGCGCCGCCGGCTCACTCGCCCGCGAGCGCCTTCTTGACGTCGAGGCCGACGCCCTTGTTGACGAACTCGAGGGTGTAGATCTCCTCGATCGGAAGGTCCGGCGCGACGACGCCCGCGCTCACCATCTTGTCGTAGAAGCTGCGGAAGCGCTCGTCGGTCATCGCGCCGATGCCGAGCTCGAGCGAGTCGCCGGAATCGACGATGCCGTACTCCATCATCTTCTGGCGCGAGTACGCCAGCTGACCGTCGGTCATCTCCGGGTTCTGCTCCTTGATGAGCGCGTCGCCGGCCGACGGGTCGCCGTAGAGGTAATTGTACCAGCCGATGGCCGAGGCGTCGACGAAGCACTCGACCGCGTCGGGCATCTCCTCGATGGTGCTCGACATCACCTCGACCGTCGTGGCGTACGTGTCGAACCCGTAGTCCGCGAGCAGGAACAGGTTCGGCACGAAGCCACCCTGCTGCTCGATGGCGTAGGGCTCGCTCGTCACGTAGCCCTGCTGGCCGAGCCGCGGGTCGGCGATGAACTGGGCCGGGTTGAAGGTGTAGGGCAGACGCTGCTCGGGCCGGAAGCCGAAGGCGTCGATCATCCACTGGTAGTAGGACTGGAAGCCGTTGTCGCCGACGAGGAGCTGGATGTCCTTCAGGCTCTCCCACGTGTCGAGCCCCTCACCCGGGTGCGTCATCAGCACCTGGGGCTCCTTCTGCATGTGGGCGGCGATCACGACGAGCGGAATGTCCTGCTCCAGCGCCGAGAAGGCCTGCAGGAGGTTGCCGCCCATGTGGAAGTCGATCCGGCCGGCGAGCAGGAGCGCCCGGTTGTTCACCTGGGGGCCGCCCGGGCGGATCTCCACCGCGAGGCCGCATTCCTCGTAGGTACCGTCCGCGAGGGCCTGATAGTAGCCGCCGTGCTCGGCCTGCGGCAGCCAGTTGGTGCCGAAGACGACCTCGGTGAGACCCTCCTGCGCCGCGGCCGGCGAGGCGAAGGAGACGAGGACGCCGCCGGCGAGGATCGCGCCGAGGCCCTTGCCCGCACGTCCCCCGCGTCCGCGAACACCACCATTCATCCGGACTCTCCCCTCCGACATCTGCCCTTTCCGTTACCACCGTGACGCGACATCCGCCAAGCCGCGTTGTTGGGCAGCGTGTGCCCGGTCCATGTGCAGGGGCCGGCCTAATCGTGGCGCGGCATCCGCGGCCAGGCTCCGACCGGCCCGCGTCATGAAGGCGTCACGGCTGCGGCCCTAGGGTGTCGCCGTTCATCTCGCAACCGGGGGGATTGCGATCCATGGGGCAACGCGGGAACGTGGGCGAGCTGGTCGCCTCGCTGCGGCGGGGGCGGTTCGGCCTCCCGGGCCGCACGCGCGCCGGCCGCGACGGCGACGGCACGGATCGTGCGCTGTCGCGCCTCGCGGCGGGCGGCGAACGACCCAGCCTCGCCCGTCTCCTGGATGACCCGGCGACGCGCCCGACCCTGTCGCTGTCACTCGAGACGGAGAGCGGCATCCTGTGGATGTCGCTGCGGCACGACGCGCCGCCCTCCCTCACGCCGGGGGTGATGGCGGACATCCGCCGTGCCCAGCGGGCCGTGGCGGCGGCCGGGCGGGCCGGCCTCGTGCGCACCCTCGTCATCGCGTCCGACATTCCCGGCACCTTCGGCCTCGGCGGCGACCTCGGGCTGATGGCGGGCTGCGTGCGGGCGCGGGACGCGGACGCGCTGCGGCGCTACGGGCGGGAGGCGGTCGAGATCGTCCTCGGCTTCGACGGCCTCGCCGACTGGGGCGTCACGAGCATCGCCCTCGTCGCCGGCGAGGCCCTGGGCGGCAGCCTCGAGGGGGCCGCGTCGTGCCACGTCGTGGTTGCCGAGCGGCAGGCTCGCTTCCGCTTCCCGGAGGGCGTGTTCGGCCTGTTTCCGGGGCACGGGGCGCTTCAGTACGTGGGCCGGCGGGCGGGCCGGGCCGCGGCGGAGGAGATGATCCTGACCGGGCGCGCCGTCGCCGCGGAGGAGGCCGCGCGGCTCGGCCTCGTGGACGTCCTCGCGGAGGAGGGGGCGGGTGAGGAGGCGGTGCGGGACCTCGTGGCGCGGCAGGACCGCCGGCCGGGCACCTACCGCTCCGTGTACCGGGCGCGGCGGATCGTGAACCCGGTGACGCGGGCCGAGCTCCTCGCCGTCGTCGAGCTCTGGGTGGAGGCGGCGGTCGCCCTCGACGAGGCGAAGCTCGCCCGGATGGAGCGGATCGCCGCCGCCCAGGCCCGCACCCGGGGGCCCTCGCCGATGGCCCTGTCGGCGCCGGCCTGAGGCGGCGGCCCTTGCCCCCGCTCGTGCGCGGCCGTTAGCTGGCGCCGCGCCCCCGCGGCCTCGTGCGAAGGGGCGACAGGACAGGCAGGACCCGCATCATGCTGACCCACCTGACGCCGGACGCGATCCGGCCGCCGTTCGCCAACTACGCCCACGCCGTGGAGATCCCGGCCGGCCACCGCCTCCTCGTGGCGTCCGGCCAGCTCGGCATCGGGCCCGACGAGGCCGTGCCGGAAGACGCCGAGGCCCAGGCCGACCTTTGCTTCTCCAACATCGCGGCGATCCTCGCCGAGGCCGGCATGGGCCCGGCGGACGTGGTCCGCATCAACGCCTTCGTGGTCGGGCGGGAGAACCTGGCGGGCTACATGCGCGCCCGGGACCGGTTCGTCGCGGACCCGCCGCCCGCGTCCACCCTGATCCTCGTGTCCGGCTTCGCCCGGGAGGCCTTCAAGGTGGAGGTGGAGGTCCTGGCCGCCGCGCCCGCGCGCCCCGAGCCGTGAGCCGGGCGGCCGGTCCGGTCAGGCGGGCGCCCTCTCCACCTCGAGGCCCTCGGTGGACAGGCCCTCGAGCTTCGGCATGAGGGACAGGAGCTCCTTCGTGTAGGGATGCTGTGGGCGCTCGAACAGGTCGTCCGTCGCCGCCACCTCGCACAGCCGGCCGTTGCGCATCACGCCCACCCGGTCGCACATCTGGCGGACCACCGGCAGGTCGTGGGAGATGAACAGCATCGTCAGCTGCAGGTGCTCCTGCAGGTCCTTCAGGATGTTGAGGATCTGCGCCTGGATCGACACGTCGAGGGCGGACGTCGGCTCGTCGCAGATGAGAAAGCGCGGCTGGGTGGCGAGCGCCCGGGCGATGGAGATGCGCTGGCGCTGGCCGCCGGAGAACTCGTGCGGGTACTTCCGGGCCGCCGCCGCGCCGAGGCCGACCCGGTCGAGAAGGTCCTCCACGCGGCGGCGCACCTCGCCCCCGTCGGTCACGATGCGGTGGTGGCGCATGGGTTCGGCCACGATGTCGAGGACGCGCATGCGCGGGTTGAGGCTCGAGAACGGGTCCTGGAAGATCATCTGGATCTGCCGGCGGTAGGCCTCGAGCGCCCGGTCGGTCGCAAGCGCCGCCACGTCCTCTCCGTCGAACAGGATGCTGCCGCCGTCGACCCGGTAGAGCGTGGCGATCATCCGCGCGACGGTGGACTTGCCCGACCCCGACTCGCCCACGAGGCCGAACACCTCCCCCGGCATGATGTCGAAGGAGACCGCGTCCACCGCCGTCAAGAAGCGCCGGCGGGCGGGGATGATCGACCGGCGCTGGAGGAAGCGCTTGGTCACGTCCTTCAGGGACAGGAGCGGCCCGTCCGCCGCCCGCGCGCCCGCGCCCTGCCATCGTCCGCCCAGGTCGTCGAAGCGCAGGCGCACCTTGCGCCCGCCGTAGGAGATGAGCGGAAAGCGCTTCAGCTTCAGGTGCGGCCGGGGCACGGCGGCGATGAGGGAGCGGGTGTAGGGGTGCTCGGGCTCGCCGAGGACGCGGGCCGTCGGCCCCGTCTCCACCACCTTGCCCTGGTACATGACCGTCACCTCGTCGGTGACGTCGGCGATCACGCCCATGTCGTGGGTGATGAGGATGACGCCCACCTGCCGCTCCACCGTGAGGCGGCGGATGAGGTCGAGGATCTGGGCCTGGACCGACACGTCGAGGGCCGTCGTCGGCTCGTCGGCGATGACGACGTCGGGCTCGGAGCAAAGGGCGAGGGCGATCACGACCCGCTGGCGCATCCCGCCGGAGAACTGGTGGGGGTACTGGCGGACCCGCGTCTCGGGGTCGGGGATGCCGACCTGGTCGATGAGCTCGATCGCGCGGCGGCGGGCGGCGCCCTCGTCGAGGCCGAGGTGGTGGCGGATCGTCTCCGTGAGCTGCTGGCCGACCGTGTAGAGCGGGTTGAGGGAGGTGAGCGGGTCCTGGAAGATCATGGAGATCCGCCGCCCGCGCAGGGCCTGCATGGCCGCCTGGTCGAGGCCCGAGATCGCCTCGCCGCGGAAGCGGATCGTCCCGCCCGTGATGCGGCCGGGCGGCTCGAGGAGGCCCATGACGGCCGCGCCGATGGTGGACTTGCCCGCCCCCGACTCCCCGACGAGCCCGTGGATCTTCCCCGCCCGTACCGCCATGTGGACGCGGTCGACGGCGAGGAACGTCTCCTTGCGGGTCGGGAAGGCGACGGACAGGTCCTCGATCTCGAGGAGCGGGCGGCGCGCGTCCATCGGTCTCACCTCAGCTTCGGGTTGAGGGCGTCCCGCAGCCAGTCGCCGAGGAGGTTGACGGCGAGGACCAGGATCGCGAGGGCGGCGCCCGGGAAGATCGTGATCCACCACTCGCCCGAGAACAGGAAGTCCTGCCCGTTGTCGATGAGGGTGCCCATCGAGGGCTGGGTCGGCGGCAGGCCGACGCCGAGGAAGGACAGCGTCGCCTCGGTGATGATGGCGAGCGCGAGGTTGATCGTCGCGATCACCAGGACGGGGCCCATGACGTTGGGCAGGACGTGCCGCGCCATGATGACGAACGGCGGCAGCCCGATCATGCGCCCCGCGAGCACGTATTCCTTGCCCGCCTCCACCAGGGTGGAGCCGCGCACCGTGCGCGCGTACTGCACCCAGAACGACAGGCCGATGGACAACACGAGAATCCAGAAGGCCGAATCCTCCCGCGACAGGCCAGGCCCCATGGCCCGCACGGTCCCGTCGATGAGGAGGGCGATCAGGATCGCCGGGAAGGTGAGCTGGATGTCGGCGATGCGCATGATGACCGCGTCCACCCGCCCGCCCACGTAGCCGGCCACGAGCCCCAGCGTGATGCCGAGGACGGCGGCGAAGGCGACGCTCGCGAAGCCCACCGACAGGGAGATGCGCGCCCCGTAGATGATGGCCGACAGGAGGTCGCGCCCCTGGTCGTCCGTGCCGAGGAGGAAGCGGGTGGTGCCGCCTTCCATGAAGGCGGGCGGCGTCAGGCTGTCCATCAGGCTGATGCCGGTGAGGTCGTAGGGGTCGTGGGGGGCGACCCACGGGGCGAACAGCGCCGACAGGAAGATGATCGCGGTGACGAGGGCGGCCACCACCGTCAGCTTCGACTTCCAGAAGGAGTGGAGGATGTCCGAATCGAGCGCGCGGGTGAGGAAGCCGCGCGGGCGCACCATCACCTCCGCCCGCGTCTCGAGGCCCGCCTCGTCGCGGGGGTCGCTCATCGTCGCTGGCCCGGGTTCATCGACGCCGTCTCCTCCCGCCTGTCGTGCCGGTCACCCGCCGGCGAGGTCCTTCTCGAGCCGGTGGCAGTCGATGGCGACGGGCCCGTCCGGCGTCGTGACCGCCTTCGGGGCGACGCCCGTGTCGGTCCACCCGCTGCGCAGGTAAAAGCGCAACGCCCGCTGGTTGCCCGCCGCGCACAGCACGAACGGACGGCGCACGCCGTTCTCGAGGAAGGTGTCCTCCACCCGCGTCATCAGGCGATTGGCGAGACCGCGGCCGCGCGCCCAGGCGGCGAGGTGGAACTGGTAGAGCTCCGCCCCCTCGATGGCGGCGAAGCCCGCGATGTCGCCGGCGGCCTCGATCACGATGGAGCGGTCGATGAGCGGGCCGATGCGCTGGCGGAAGGAGGCGAGGGTCCGGTGCGGGGCGAGGGACGCCGGGACGAGGCCCGCGTGCCCGTCCTGCCAGGCGTCGTGCCACAGGCGGGCGAGGGCGTCCGCGTCCACCGGCTCGGCGAGACGCAATTCGGCGGGGGAGACGGCACGCATCAGGCGGACCCTCCCGAAATCCGGATGCGCGGATCGACCACCACGTAGAGGATGTCCACGACGAGGTTGATGACGACGAACAGGAACGCGATGAGCAAGAGATACGCAGCCATGATGGGTATGTCGACGTTCTGGACGGCCTGCAGGAAGAGCAGGCCCATGCCGGGCCACTGGAACACCGTCTCGGTGATGATCGCGAACGCGATCACCGAGCCGAGCTGCAGGCCGGTGATGGTGATCACCGGCACCATGGTGTTCTTGAGAGCATGGCCGAAGTGGATTGCGCGAGCGTTGAGCCCGCGGGCGCGGGCGAACTTGATGTAGTCGGTTCGCAGCACCTCCAGCATCTCTGAGCGCACGAGGCGCATGATGAGGGTCATCTGGAACAGGCCGAGGGTGATCGACGGCAGGATGAGGGCCTTGAGCCCGGAGACGGTGAGGAAGCCGGTGGTCCAGAAGCCGAGGTCGACCACCTGGCCCCGCCCGAACGAGGGCAGCCACTGAAGCTGCACCGAGAAGATGAAGATCAGCAGGATGCCGATCAGGAAGGTCGGCAGCGATATCCCGATCAGCGAGATCGTCAGGAAGATCTTCGACAGCCAGGAGTCCCGGTTGAGCCCGGTGTAGACCCCCATGGGGATCCCGACGAGGAGGGCGAACAGGGCCGACGTGAAGGACAGTTCCAGCGTCGCGGGCAGGCGGCTGGCCAGGAGGTCGGCCACGGGCTGCTTGAACTGGTAGGAGATGCCGAAGTTGCCCTGGGCCGCGTTGCCGACGAAGCGGGCGAACTGGACCATCACCGGGTCGTTGAGGCCGAGCCGCTCGCGCAGGGCCTCGCGCTGCTCGGGCGTCGTCTCGACGCCCACCATCTGGTTCACCGGGTCGCCGACGAAGCGGAACAGGGTGAAGGCGATCAGCGCCACCACGAGGAGGACGAGGAAGGCCTGCAGGAGCCGCCTGAAGATGAAGCCGACCATGCCCGTCGCGTCCCGCTCCGTCCCCGCGATGCGCGACCGCGTTGCGAACGCCGTGGCGCCCGCCGCCCGGCCCGTCGTCCGTTGGCGAAAGTGTCCGAAGACGCCCGAGTAACGAAGGCCGCCCGCCTTCTCAACCCTGTCGCCCTCCACCGTTCCGGGGGGCGCGGCGACGGAAGGTCGCTCCGACGGGGCGAACGGCCGCCGCGAGGGCTCCGCGGCGGCCAGCGGCGCGGCCCCCGCAATCCTGGCCAAGGGGCGCCGCGCCGCTCCGCCGTGGGCGGAAGCGCCGGGCCCCGGCAATCACGGGGGAATCACCCGGCGCGGTGGAGACCGTATTAAATCAATTCTTGTTCACGTGGTAGAACATGAGGGTGTTGTCGGCGCGCTGGACCACGTCCATGTCGCTCGAGGTGCCCCAGGCGAGGCCCTGCTGGTGCAGCGGGATGTGGGACACCTCGCTGGTGGTGATCTCGAAGGCGTCGCGGATCAGCTCGTTGCGCTTTTCCGGGTCGTTCTCCGTCAGGATCCGGTCGGCAAGGGCGTCCACCTCCTCGTTGCAGTAGCCGCCGAGGTTGAACGGACCGCCCTTACCGCTCTCGTCGCGGCAACCGTGCAGGTTGTGCAGGACGTTCCAGCTGTCGAACGAGCCCGGCGTCCAGCCGAGGAGGTAGAAGGAGGTGTCGTAGCCGCCACAGGCCAGCACCTTGGCGAAGTACTGGGACTTGGGCTGGGCGTTGAGGTCCACGTCCACCCCGATCTGGGCGAGCATGGCGACGACGGCCTGGCAGATCGCCTCGTCGTTGACGTAGCGGTCGTTCGGGCAGTCCATGCCGACGGAAAAGCCGTCGGGGTAGCCCGCTTCTTCCATCAGCGCGCGCGCCGCCTCCGGGTCGTAGGGGAAGCGCTGGAAGTCGTCCGAGTAGGTGAACAGCTGCGGGGCGATCATCAGGGCCGACGGGGTGGACAGGCCCCGCATGATCTTCTGCTTGATCGCCTCCATGTCGATCGCCTGGTAGAAGGCCTTGCGCACCCGCTCGTCCTTGAACGGGTTCTTGCCCTCAACGTCCGAGTAGAGAAGCTCGTCGCGCATCTGGTCGAAGCCGAGGAAGATCGTGCGCAGCTCCGGCCCCGTGAGGGCGTTGGTGCCCGGGTTCGACTCCACGCGGCGGATGTCCTGCACCGGGATCGGGTAGACGAGGTCGAGTTCGCCCGAAAGCAGCGCGGCGACTCGGGTGGCGTCGGACGCGATGGGCGTGAACTCGACGCTGTCGATGTTGAACTTGCGGTTCTCCCAGTCCCACCAGTCCTCGTTCGCCTCGAACGCGGTCTTCACCCCGGGCTGGTGGCTGGTGATGCGGAAGGGGCCGGTGCCGTTGGCGTTGAGCGAAGCGTAGCGCGGGCTCTCGTCCGACGCGGAGGTGACGGCGACCGAGTCGTTCGCCTCCGCCCACTCCTTGTCCATGATGCCCCAGGTGTCCCACTCGTAGTGCAGGATCGGGTTGGGCTGGGAGAGCACCACGTCCACCGTGTGGTCGTCGACCGCCACGAACTCCGCGTCGGCGGGGATGCGGGTGGTGAGGTCCGAGCCCTCCGCGCGCACCCGGTTGGCCGAGAAGACCACGTCCTCGGCGGTGAAGGGGTTGCCGTTGTGGAAGGTCACGTCGTCGCGCAGATGGAAGCGCCAGCGCGTCGGCTCCACCACCTCCCAGCTCTCGGCGAGGGCGGGCAGGATCTCGAGGTTCGGACCCCGCCGCGTCAGCCCCTCGTACACGTTGCCGAGGGTGCCGAGGGTGAACGTCTCGTTCAGGGTGTAGGGATCGAGGCTCTGCAGCGTGCCCTGGAACGCGTAGCGGAACGTGTTGTCGCCGTCCTGGGCGAGGGCGGCGCCCGACCCCAGGACGAGTGCGGCCGCGCCGCACACGATCGTCTTCCTCATGGACCCCTCTCGTCGCTCGTTCTCGACAGGCGGCCGCGGCCGGCCGGCGCGCGGAGTGTTACCGTCGCGACAATAGGACAGTCTCCACGCAAAGGCAAAGCAGCCATGACCCCGGCGCGGGGCAGCCCCTCAGCGGGCCAGCTCGGCCACCAGGCGGCGGGCGAAGGCGACGCCGGCCTCGAACTGCTCGACGGTGATGAACTCGTCCGGCTGGTGGGCCTCGTCGATGCTGCCCGGCCCGCAGATGACGACCGACCAGCCCGCCCCTTCCAGGAACTGCCCCGCCTCCGTGCCGTAGGACACGCCGTGGACGCCGTTGTCCCCCGTGAGGCGCCGGCACAGCTCCTCCGCCCGCCGGTCCTCCCCCGGCGAAAGGCCCGGCACGTCGGCCCGCACGCGGATCGAGACGCCCGTCTCCGGGGCCACCGCCTTCATGGCCGGCTCGAGCCGCTCGGCGGCGAAGGCCTGGTAGCGGCGCATGATCGCCCGCGGGTCCTCGCCCGGCAGCGCCCGGATGTCCGTCACGAACGAGCAGGCGCGGGCGACGATGTTGTGGGCCGTGCCGCCGGAGATCATGCCGGTGTGGACGGTGGTGAACGGCGGGTCGAACGGCACGCCCGGGCGCGGGTTCGCCATGTTCTCACGCAGGATGTCGTCGAGGAAGGCGACGCAGCGGGCGCCCACCGCGACGGCCGACACCCCCCGGTCGACCTGGCTCGAGTGGACGGGCCGGCCCGTCACCTCCGTCCGTATGGAAAAGGTCGCCTTCTGGTGGGTGACGACGGCGAGCTCCGTCGGCTCGCCCACGATCACCGCCTCCGGCGTCGGGATCCGGTCCTTCATGTGGGCGATCATGCGCGGCGCGCCCTGGCAGCCCACCTCCTCGTCGTAGGACAGGGCGAGGTGCACGGGGCGCTTCAGGTTCGCCGCCAGCATCTCGGGCACGAGGGCGAGGGCGATCGCCACGAACGACTTCATGTCGGCCGTGCCGCGGCCGTAAAGCCGCCCGTCCCGCTCCGTCACGGCGAACGGGTCGCTCGTCCAGGGCTGGCCGTCCACGGGCACCACGTCGAGGTGGCCCGACAGGACGACGCCCCCCGGAACCGCCGGTCCCACCGTGGCGTAGACGGCCGCCTTGTCGCCGGTGTCGTCGTGGACGAGGGTGACGGGAACGCCGTGGGAGGCCAGATACTCCCGGATGAAGTCGACGAGGGGCAGGTTGGACCGGGACGAGACGGTGTCGAATCCGACGCATCGGTCCAGCATCTCGCGCGGGGAGAGGGCGACGGGCATCGTGGGGTCCTCGGGACGCATCGGGGCGCGGCCGGCCAGTGCGCGGCCGGTCCGGCATACGCGCCCGGGCCGCGCCCGGCAAACCGGGTTCGCGGCATGAAGATGGCGCGCGAGCGCCGGCCGGCCAGCACCGAGGGCGACGGGCGCCTCGCCCAGCGGCTGCGGCTCGCCTCGGGCCTCGTCCTGTTCGCCTTCGTGCTCACCCATCTCCTCAACCACGCGGTGGGGATCGTCTCCCTCGCGGCGATGGAGGAGGTGCGGGCGGTCCGCGCCGCCGTCTGGGAATCGGTGCCGGGGACGGTCCTCCTCTACGGCTCGCTCGCGGTCCATGCCGGCCTCGCCCTCGCCCGCACGGCGCGGCGGCGCACCCTGCGCATGCCGGCGATCGACTGGGCCCAGCTCGCGCTGGGGCTCGCGATCCCGTTCCTCCTGATCGACCACGCGGTGGGCACGCGCCTCGTCCAGCTCGTGTTCGGGATCGTGCCGGACTACGGGCACGTCCTCGCCCTCCTGTGGCCGGACCTCGCCCTCTCCCAGACGCTGCTCGTCGCGATCGTGTGGGCCCACGCCTGCATCGGCATCCACCAGTGGCTGCGCCCGCGGCCGTGGTACCCGCGGGCGCGGCCCGTCCTTTCGGTGGCGGCGCTCCTGGTGCCGGTGCTCGCCACGTGGGGATGGACGGAGGCGGCGCGGCGGCAGCTCGCCGACGGCCTCGCGAACGGGACCCTCACCGCCGAGGCGGTCGGCTTCTCCGCCGCGGTGATCGGGTGGGCCCACCTCGCCTGGTGGGTGGCGGTGCTCGCCGTCCTCGGCCTCGTCGCCTCGCGCATGACGGGCCTGTTCTGCCCCTCACCCGTCGAGATCGCCTACCCGGACGGGCGGCTCGTCCGCGCGGCGCCCGGGCCGACCCTCCTCGAGATCAGCCACGGGGCGGGCATCCCCCATGCCTCGGTCTGCGGCGGGCGGGCGCGCTGCTCCACCTGCCGCACACGGATCCTGGCGGGCGGCGAGGGGCTTCCCGCCCCCGGCGCGGCCGAGCGGGCGGTGCTGTCGCGCATCGAGGCGCCGGCGGACGTGCGCCTCGCCTGCCAGGTCCGGCCGGTCGCGAACATGTCGGTCGCGCCACTCCTGCCCGCGCGTCGCCGCGCCGCCCTCGGCTCCATGGAGGGGGACCCCTACCACTTCGGCGTCGAGCGGCCGGTGGCGATCCTGTTCGTGGACATCCGCGGCTTCACCGCCATCGCCGAGAGCCGCCTGCCCTTCGACGTGGTCTTCCTCCTGCGCGAGTACCTGGAGACCATGAGCCGGACCGTGCGCGCCAACGGCGGCTACGTGGACAAGTTCATCGGCGATGCTGTGATGGCGATCTACGGGATGGACGGCGCCGGGAAGGGGGCGGCCTGCCGCGAGGCCCTTTCCACCGCGGCCGACATGGTGGCGGCCCTCGACGCCCTCAACCAGCGCCTCGCCGACCAGCTGCCCGCGCCTCTCAGGATCGGCATCGGCATCAACGCCGGGCCCGCCATCCTCGGCCGCTTCGGCGTGGAGGAGGGCGGCGCGGGCCGGCGGATCACGGCCCTCGGCGACACGGTGAACACGGCGAGCCGCCTAGAGGACCTCAACAAGGAACGGGGCTCGACCGTCGCCGTCTCGGCGAGCGTGGCCGAGACGGCCGGCATCGCCCTGCCGGAGGAGGCGGCGGTCACCGTGCGCCCGCGCGGCCGGGCGGGGGCGCTGACGGCCTACGTGTTCGACGACGGCGCGGCGTTCCGCGCCGCGCTCGCGGGCGATTGCGAGCCGACCCGCGCCGCCGCCCTCACTTGAGGACGGAGAGGTCCGTCGCCGCCACCTCCTTCAGGAGCTGCACGAAACCGTCCGCCTGGTGGGCGACGATACGCTCGCCGAGAGCCGCCGTCGCGGCGGCTGCATCGCCCACCACGCCCGCCGGGTTGAGGTCGTTCGCCTGCCATCCGAAGCCGTGGGGGCCGTGGATCGCGAAGAAGCGGTTGGCCTCGAGGAGCAGCTCCTGGGCCGAGGCGAAACGCTCGGCCCGGTCCATCCGCACGAGGTCGGGGCGGAAGTGGAGCATCATGGCCGTCTCCATGAGGCCGCCGTGGATGCCGAAGCGCCGCTCCTCCGCCGGCAGGACGTCCGGGTCCCCGAAGCGGACCCAGGCGGTGTGGACGGCGAGGACGGACAGGCGCACCCGCAGCTCCCGCGCCACCACGTCGAGGAGGGCGGTGTTGCCCCCGTGGGCGTTCACGAACACGATCCGCCGGACGCCAGCCCGGGCGACGGACGTGGCGATCTCGAGCCAGGCCTTGACGGCGGTCTCCCAGGTGAGGGTGAGCGTGCCGCGGTAGCTCGTGTGCTCGTTGGACTTGCCGATCGCCTGGACGGGCAGGAAGGTGGCCGGCAGGTCGTCCGGCAGCCGGGCGATGGTGGCCGCCACCATGCCCTCGGCGATGTCCGTGTCGGTGGAGAGCGGCAGGTGCGGCCCGTGCTGCTCGATCGCCGCCGTCGGCACCACGCAGACCCACCCTCCCGTGTCGGCGACGAAGTCCTCCGCCGTCATCTCGGCCCAGCGTCGTCTCGGCAGCGTCATCGGCAAGCGTCCCTCGGATGGCCCGCCCCGGGGCGGGAGAAGGGCGCCGGGGCGGGCGCGGCGGCGGCCGCCCCGGCGCCGGCGCGGCTGTCTCGTCAGGCGGCCGAGGGGGTGGTGCCGCCGCCGCTGCTGCCGATCCGCTGGTTGAAGGCCCGGGCGGCGAGCGCGATCGCGATCATGGACGCGCCCTGCATGATGAGCTCGATCGCCACGAACAGGCCGATGATCCAGCCCCACTGCTGGATCCACGCCGTCGCCTCCTCGGCGGTGTCGACGGCTGCCTGTGGCGGCAGGACCTGGCTCCAGATGAGGATGCCCAGCGCGATGGAGATGACGGCCGAGACGGCGACCCAGATCCAGCCGCTGCCGGCCCCGCGCATCTGGAAGGCGACCACGAGGCGGACGATGCCCGTCACCACCAGCGCGGCGGCGAGGAACAGGGTGAGCCAGAAGGCGGAGGCCACGGGCATGGCGATGAGCACGATGCCGGCGATCACGTACACGACCGCGATGATCACGTGCCACAGGACGCTCTTCCAGCCCTTGTAGTGGAAGGCGTCGATGAGCTGGGCGATGCCGCCGACGATGGCGAGGACGCCGAACCACAGGATGGCGGCGATGGTCAGCCAGTAGGCCATGCCGACGCCGATCACGCCGAGCACGGTCATGAGGATGCCGAGCGCGAGCATCCAGCCCCAGGAGATCTTGAGGTCGCCGAGCGGCGGTTCGCCCGCCGGCGTCGTGGTCGTCTGTGCCATGGTCCCGTTCCCTGTTCGCACCGGCGCCTCGGCGGGCCGGCTCGCCGCGTCGGGGGGCGCCACGGCCGGCGGCCCCCGCGCACCGCGACAACAGGCCGGATGCCGCCTGTCAACCGCGCCGTCCGGCGGAAGGCCATGCACACCGTCCCACGCGCGCGCACGTGGCCCGAGCGGTGCGATGACGATCAAGGGGCGGGAGGCCGGATCGGATGGTCGGAGTGGCAGGATTTGAACCTGCGACCCCCTCGTCCCGAACGAGGTGCGCTACCAGGCTGCGCTACACTCCGAGCGCGCTCCCTATAGCAACCGGCGGGCGGCGCTGCAAGACGAGCGCGCGGCCAGCGCGCCCGGATGGGCCGTGGATGCGGGTCGGCGCGCCGTGTGCTAGCCCCGCGCGCGGAGGATGCCGGCGCGGCGGACGCCGGCGCCCCGGCACGGGGAGGATCGGGCGCGCGGATGATGCCATTGTGGTTCGGCGGCAGGGCGGACGACCGGCGCTTGTCCATCTACCTGTCGCCCCTCGCCGAGACCGACGGTGGTCCGATCGCGCTCACGGGGAACGACGGGGCCTGCATCTGCTGGCCGGGCATGGAGGAGGACACGTTCGCGGCCTCCCTCGAGCGATACCCGTTCGGACGGCGGCAGCTGGCCCGCTGGGGCCCGAAGCGCGCCCGCGAGCTCTTCCGCCAGTACGCCCTGCCCATCCTGTCGGAATGGCCGCGGGGGACGCGGCGCGGAACGTTCCTGCTGCGGCTCGGGGACAACGTGGAGAGCCTGCCCGTGCCAGCCTTCGCCAAGTCGCGCCCGATCGACGCGCCGGGGGCGGCCATCCTCCAGCGCCTCAACCCGGACCTCCATTACGGCAAGCTGGCGCGGGTCGACCGGGCGGACCGCCCCTTCCGCGAGAAGCGGCGCGTCCTTCTCTGGCGCGGGGCGACGACCGGCAACTTCCTGCGCGCGGACAGGCCGGTCGGCCCCCGCGCCTTCGTCGGTCGCTGGGCGCAGTCCGCGAACCCCGCCATCGACGTCGGCTTCCACCGGGTGGTCGAGCAGCTGGCGCGCCGGCCGCGGGACCTGCCTGCCGGGTTCGAGGCGCAGATGAAGCCGGCCCTGTCCCTCGCCGAGCAGTTGTCCTGCCGTTACCTCCTGTCGCTCGAGGGGAACGACGTCGCCACGGGGCTCAAGTGGCAGCTCTATTCGCGCTCGGTCGTCCTCATGCCGCCGCCGCGGATGGAGAGCTGGGCGGCCGAGCGGCTGCTCGTCCCTTACGAGCACTACGTGCCGGTGGCCCCGGACCTGTCCGACCTCGAGGCGGTGCTCGCCTGGTGCGAGGACAACGAGGCGGCTTGCGAGACGATCGCCATGAACGGCCGCCGCTACATGCGGCCGTTCGCGAACGGCTGGGCCGAGCGCCGGCGCGTGCGGGAGGTCACGCGGCGGGCGCTCGGCGCCCTGACCTACGTGCGGGCCGAGGGCGCGGACATCGGCCTCGACCTGCCGTGAGGCCGGGGCGCGCCGTCAGTCGCGGGCGCCGGCGTAGCGCTTCTCTTCCTCGTAGTAGTCCTCGAAGCCGACGCGGCGGCGCAGGTCCGCGAAGGACAGGAGACCCTCCTCGGGCGGCAGGCCGGTCTCCTTCATGGTGCCGAGGGCGTCGATAATGGCGCGCATGGCGACCGACATGAGGGTGAGCGGATAGGTGGCGATGGAAAAGCCGATGTCGCCGAGCTCGGCCGCCGTCAGGACCGGCGTCTCGCCCTCCTCGATCATGTTGGCCATCTTCGGCCCCGGCAGCTCGCGGCAGATCTCGCGCATCTCGTCGAGGGACTTGGGCGCCTCCACGAAGAGGATGTCCGCGCCCGCCTCGTGGAAGGCGCGGGCCCGGTCGATCGCCTCCTTCAGGCCGTGGCCGTGGCGGGCGTCGGTGCGGGCGAGGATCAGGATGTCCTGTCCCTCGAGGCGGGCGTCGTTGGCGGCCTTGATGCGGTCGACGGCCTCCACGCGGTCGACGACGAGCTTGCCCTTGGTGTGGCCGCAGCGCTTGGGCGCCACCTGGTCCTCGATCATCACGGCGGAAAAGCCCGCCCGGGCGTAGCCGTTGACGGTCCGCTTCACGTTGAGGGCGTTGCCGTAGCCGGTATCGCCGTCCCCCACCACCGGGATCGAGACGGACGCGCAGATGTTCCGGCCCGTGTCGACCATCTCCGCGTAGGAGATGAGACCCACGTCGGGCTGGCCGATCCGGGAGCAGGACGTGGTGAAGCCGGACATGAACGCGACCTCGAAGCCCGCCTGCTCGATGAGCCGCGCCGTCAGCGCATCGTGGCAGGACGGCAGCATGTGGCACTTCGGCTCCTTCAGGAGGGCGCGGAGCCGGTCGGGCGAGGTCACAGGTTGAACGGTAGCCACAGGGCGATCTCCTCGAACACGGTGATGACGACGACGGTGAGCAGCATGAGCAGGAGGAACGGTATCACGCCGCGCGACACCTCCACCATCGAGGCCCGCGCCACCGCCTGGATGACGTAGAGGTTCAGCCCCACGGGCGGCGTGATGAGCGCGCACTCCACCATGATGACGAAGAAGACACCGAACCAGATCGGGTCGATCCCGAGCGAGAGAACCGCGCCGATCAGCACGGGCACCATGATGAGCATCATGGAGAGCGCCTCCATGAACAGCCCCATCACGAGGAGGACGACGGCGACCGCGAGGATGAACAAGGTCGGCCCGTCGAACGTGGTGGTGATGAACATGGAGACGTCCTGCGGGATCCGGTAGAGCGCGATCGCTTTGCCGAACACCTTGGCCCCCGCGACGATGAGGAGGATCGCCACGGTCGTCTTCATGGAGTCGTAGACGGCGTCCTTGAGGTCCGCCCAGGTGAGGGTGCGAAGGACGACGCCGGTGACGAACAGCGCGCCGATGAAGCCGATGGCCGCCGCCTCGGTCGGCGTGTACCAGCCCTGGTAGATGCCGACGATGACGAAACCCGCGAGCAGCACCGTCGGCAGCGCCCGGAGGCCGGTGGACCAGCGCTCGGACCAGGACGCCTTCGGCACGCCCTGCAGCGCCGGCAGGCGCCAGCAGTAGACCACCGAGTAGGCGATGAAGAAGGCGATCATCAGCAGGCCCGGGCCGATGCCCGCGAGGAACAGGGCGAGGACGGATTCCTCGGTGATGACCCCGTAGATGATCATGATGAGCGAGGGCGGGATCAGGATGCCGAGGGTGCCGCCCGCCGCGAGGATCCCGTAGGTGAAGTGGCGCGGGTAGCCCCGGCTCGTCATCTCCGGCACCGCCACCGTGCCGATGGTGGCCGCCGTCGCCACCGACGAGCCGGAGATCGCCGCGAAGATCCCGCACGACAGGATCGTCGCGATGGCGAGCCCGCCCGGGAAGTGGCCGACCCAGGCCTGGACGGCCGAGAACAGGTCGCGCCCGACGCCCCCCTTCAGCATGATGTTGGACATCAAGAGGAACAGCGGCACGGCGACGAGGACGAAATTGTCCATCGCCGACTGGAAGCCCGCCGGCGCCATCAGTGGCGAGAAGCCCGCGAGCGCCAGCATCAGGACGCCGAGACCGCCGAGCGCGAAGGCGACCGGCACGCCCGACAGCAAGAGCCCGAACAGGGCGAGGAGGATGACGACCGTCTCCACCGCCGCTCACTCCTGGATGGTGTCGTCGCGCGCGGGAAGCGGCGCGCCGAGAAGGGTGCGGACCACCTCGATCGCGGCCTGCACGGCGAGGAGGCCGAAGCCGACCACGACGGAGGCCTGCACCCACCAGTTCGGCAGGTCCATCATGGTGCCCGAGGTGGCGCCGGAGCGGAGCGAGCGCTCCACGATCGGCCAGCCGTTCCAGGCGACGAGCCCCGCGATGACGAGGACGAACAGGATGGTGAGGATGCGCAGGACCCGCTGGACGAGGAGCGGGAGCATGTCCGCCACCACGGTGACGCGGATGTGGTCCCCCTTGTGGAGGAGCCAGGCGGAGGCGATGAACACTGCCCAGACGAGGAAGAAGCGCGACAGCTCCTCCGCCCAGATGGTGGGCGAATTGAAGAAGTAGCGCGCGACCACCTCGTAGGCGAGCATCAGGCCGATCGCGAAGAAGGCCCACGCCGCCACGAGGGCGAGGACCCGGGAGATCCGGTCGACGATCTTCATGGGACGGCCCCGGTGGGGCCCGCCGGCGCGCCCGGCGCCGGCGGGGGATCGGTCAGAGCTTCTGCGCTTCCTCGTAGAGCTTCTGGCCGAGGTCGCCGGAGCGCTCCAGCCAGCGGTCGATCACCGGCCGGGACGCCTCGCGCCACTTGGCGACGTCCTCTTCGGTGAGCGCGTAGACCGTCATGCCCTTCTCCTCGGCGAGCTCGTAGGCCTCCGCCTCGAATGCGGCCATCTGGTCGCGCACCGTGCGGTCGGCGAGGTGGGCCGCCTCCTCGATCCAGGCCTGCTGCTGCTCCGTCAGGCTCTCCCAGAAATCCTTGTTGATGACGACGATGAACTCGATGTCGGCGACGTTCACCTTCGTGATCGTGTCCATCACGTCCCACAGGGAGCGGGACTTGACGCCGGACACGCCCGTCATGCCGACGTCCACCGTGCCGCGCTGGTAGGCGAGGAACTGCTCGGAGCCGGAAATCAGCGTCGGCGCGCCGCCGATTGTCTGCACCCAGTCGCCCAGCGTCTTGCCGAACACGCGGACCTTCTTGCCCTTCATGTCGTCGGGCGTGGCGATGGGCTCGCCGTTGGACAGGAGCACCACGCCCCCGTAGGCCTGCCACCACAGCACCTTGGAGCCGGTCTCCTCGATGGCCTCGTCGATGGCGGCGCGGATCGGGGCGCCGGGGGCGGTCGCGGCGCGCACCTTCTCCTCGGTGTTGAGGAGGAAGGGCATGTAGAACACGTCCACCGCCGGGATCTCGCCCACGTAGCGGGTGAGCGAGGCGACGCCCATCTCGATCTGGCCGGTGCCGACCGCGTCGGGCACCTCGTTGTCCTTGTAGAGCTGGGCGGAATCGTAGATCTCGACCGCGATCTCGCCGTCCGACAGCTCCTCCACCTTCTCCTTGAACAGGACGAGGTTCTGTCCGAGGTGCGAGGCGAGCGGCAGCTGCAGCGAGATGCGCAAGGTGACGTCGGCCGCCTGGGCGGGCAGGGCGGCGAGGGCGAGGGCGGCGACGCCCGCGGCGGCGCAAAGCCTCTTCAGCATGAAAATCCTCCCGAAAGGCGCTGGGGCCGGTCCGCGGGCGGATGCCGCGGCCGGTCTGTGTGTTGCGGCGGGTGCCGGACGCCCCGCCGGGAGCGAACCCTACGCCCGCCGACGCGCCGATTGTCAAGGAGAGGAGGCGGCGTCAGGCCGCGAAGGCGGGTGCCGGCATCGGGGTGGCCGGCCGGCGTGGCGAACCCCAGCTGCGGGTCGGCGCCGTCAGCCAGGCCAGCGCCGCCTCGGACAGGAGGGGGAAGAAGTCCCGCGTGATGGCGGCGACGAACAGCCGGTCCGCCGGCGTCAGGTGGGGCGCAGGAGGCCGACGATGGCGTCGGCGTCGCGCGCCGTGTCGACGAGCCAGAGCTCGTCCGCCACCTGGTGGACGTCCGAAAAGTGGGCGCGCAGCGCCTCGTCCATCGCCGCCCCGTCCTTCCCATCCCGCCGAACGTAAAGGGAAAAGACCGCCATCGCCCGTCCTCCTGCCTGTGCCGGGCCGCTCCCGGTTACCGCATGGTTGACGATCGTGGTTAACGGAGCCTTGACGCCGCCGGTCGCGACCGGGGACGGGCGCGGTTCGCCCACCCCTTGCCGCGCCCCCGGCCGGCCGATATCTCGCCCGTCATGGCACGCCCTCCGCTCCTGCAGCTCGGCGACATCCGCCTCACCTTCGGCGGCACCCCGCTCCTCACGGGGGCCGGGCTCGTGGTGGGGGAGGGGGAGCGCATCGGCCTCGTGGGCCGCAACGGCTCGGGCAAGTCGACCCTCATGAAGATCGCCGCGGGCCTCGTGGAGGCGGACGCGGGCGAGCGGTTCCTCGACCCCGGCACGACCGTCCGTTACCTCGGTCAGGAGCCGGACCTGTCCGCCTTCCCGACGACGCTCGCCAGCGTGGAGGCCGGCCTCGGCCCGGCGGACGACCCCCACACCGCCCTCACCACCCTCCTGGAGCTCGGCCTCACGGGCGAGGAGGACCCGAAGCGCCTGTCGGGCGGCGAGGCGCGGCGCACGGCCCTCGCGGCGGTGCTCGCGCCCGACCCGGACATCCTCTTCCTCGACGAGCCGACGAACCACCTCGACATCGACGCCATCGAGTGGCTCGAGGCGGCGCTGAAGGCGCGGCGCAAGGCGATCGTCCTCATCAGCCACGACCGGCGGTTCCTGGAAAACCTCACGGAGGCGACGGTCTGGCTCGACCGGGGCGTCACCCGCCGCCTCGAGAAGGGCTTTTCCCACTTCGAGGACTGGCGCGACGCCGTGTTCGCGGAGGAGGAGCGGGCGCGTGAGCGGCTCGACAAGAAGATCGCCGCCGAGACGGAGTGGCTGCGGGCCGGCGTCACCGCGCGGCGCAAGCGCAACATGGGGCGCCTGCGCGCCCTCCACGACCTCCGGAAGGAGCGGGCGGAGGCGCGAGCGCGCACCGGCACCGTCGCCATGCAGGCGAGCGAGGGGAAGACCTCCGGCAAGCTCGTCGTCGAGGCGAAGGGAATCGAAAAGGGCTTCGGCGGCGCGCCCGTGGTGCGCGACTTCTCGGTCCGGATCGAGCGGGGCGACCGGGTCGCCTTCGTCGGCCCGAACGGGGCGGGCAAGACGACGCTCCTGAAGCTCCTCCTCGGCGAGACGGCGCCGGACGCGGGCACCATCCGCCTCGGCACCAACCTCGAGGTCGCCTACCTCGCCCAGCGGCGCGAGGCGCTCGAGCCCGACGCCACCCCCCGCTCCACCGTGACGGAGGGCGGCAGCGACATGGTGACGGTGGGCGGGGCCACCAAGCACGTCGCGAGCTACCTGAAGGACTTCCTGTTCTCGCCCGAGCAGTTCGCGACGCCCGTCACCGCCCTGTCGGGCGGGGAGCGGGCGCGGCTCCTGCTCGCCCGGGCGTTCGCCCTGCCGTCCAACCTCCTCGTCCTCGACGAGCCGACCAACGACCTCGACCTCGAGACGCTGGACCTCCTCGCCGAGCTCGTCGCCGACTACCACGGCACGGTCCTCCTCGTGTCCCACGACCGGGACTTCATCGACCGCACGGCGACGAGCGTGATCCACGCGGAAGGGGAGGGGCGCTGGATCGAGTACGCGGGCGGCTATTCGGACATGCTGGCCCAGCGCGGCGGCCGCCGCACGGCCCCGCCCGCCGCGGCCGAGAAGAAGCGTCAGGCAGCGAAGGCCGCGCCGGCCGCCCCGCGCCGGGAGGCGGCGAAGAAGCTCTCCTTCCGCGAGAAGCACGACCTCGAGACGCTTCCCGCCCGGATGGAGGAACTGGAAGCCGAGATCGCCCGCCACCGGAAGACGCTCGAGGACACGACCCTCTTTTCCCGCGACTTGGCCGCCTTCGAGGCCGCGACGGCCGCGCTGGAAAAGGCCGAGACCGCCCTCGCCGAGGCGGAGGAGCGGTGGCTGGAGCTCGAGATGAAGCGCGAGGCGCTGGAGGCGTCTTGAGCGGCGGCGCCCGCCTC
Organism: uncultured Hyphomicrobiales bacterium; assembly: GCA_964547415.1. Lineage (GTDB taxonomy): Bacteria > Pseudomonadota > Alphaproteobacteria > Rhizobiales > Amorphaceae > CAZJNX01. The sequence goes on along the minus strand of CAZJNX010000024.1, from coordinate 7,937 downwards.
GTCCGGGTGGAGGACCCGGACGACCCGGCCATCGCCGACTACCGGGACATCCGCGAAAGGGACCTCGTCGGCCGTGCGGGCCGGTTCGTCGCGGAAGGGGAGGTGGTGCTCGCCCTCCTCGCCGCGCGGCGGCCGGACCTCGTGCGCTCCGTCCTCGTCGTGGAGAAGCGCCTCCCGCGCATCGCGGAGGCGCTGGCGCGGCTCCCGGCGTCCGTTCCGGCCTACGTCGCCGGCCAGGCGGTGGCGGACGCGATCGCCGGCTTCCACCTCAACCGCGGCATCCTCGCGATGGCGGACAAGCCCGCGCCGGTGGACCTTTCCGCCGCGCTCGGCGCCGTGGAGGGGCCGGCTGCGGTCCCGGTCCTCGTCGGCCTGTCGAACCACGACAACGTGGGCGGTGTCTTCCGCTGCGCCGCCGCCTTCGGCGCGCCCGTCGCCGTCCTCGACCGGGGGACGTGCGATCCGTTCTACCGCAAGGCCGTGCGCGTGTCGGTCGGGGGCACCATCCTCGTCCCCCACGCCCGGATGGAGGCGGCCGAGGCGCTCCCCGTCCTGGCGTCTCGAGGCTTCGTGCCGCTCGCCCTCACCCCGCGGGCGGACGCGGCGCCGCTCTTCGGCGCGCCGCTCCCCGAGCGGGCGGCCTTCCTCCTCGGCGCGGAGGGGCCCGGGCTGCCGGAGGCGCTGCTCGCGGCGGCGCGGCCTGTCCGCATCCCGATGGCCGGCGGGTTCGACAGCCTCAACGTGGCGGTGACGGCGGGGATCGCGCTCGCCGCCTTCGCCGCCCGCCACGGCGTCAGAACAGCCAGCGCACCAGCGCCAGCGTGATGCCGGGAAAGGCGACGAGGACGACGACCCGCACGAGGTCGGTCGCCACGAACGGCAGGACGCCCAGGTAGGTGGCCGACAGGGGCACGTCCTTCGCCAGCGTGTGGATGATGAACAGGTTCATGCCGACGGGCGGCGTGATGAGCCCCACCTCCACCACGATGAGGGCGAGGATGCCGAACCAGATGGCCGTCTCCTCCGGCGTCAGGCCGAAGTCGAGCGCCATGATCACGGGAAAGAAGATTGGGATCGTGAGCAGGATCATGGAGAGCGAGTCCATGACGCAGCCGAACACGAGGTAGGTGAGAAGGATGATCGTGAGCACCGCGAGCGGCGACAGGCCGGACGCGGCCACCCAGTCCGCGGCCATCTGGGGTGTCTGGGTGAAGGCGAGGAAGGTGTTGAAGGCGGCCGCGCCGAGGATGATGAAGAAGATCATCGCCGTCGCCTGCGCCGTGTCGACGACCGCGTCCACGAAGTCGCGCCAGCCGAGCCGCCCCGTGCCGAAGGCGTAGAGGCCCGTTGCGACGGCGCCGACGGCGGCCCCTTCCGTCGGCGTGAACCAGCCCGCGTAGATGCCGCCGATCACGAGCACGAAGATCGCCACCACCGGCCACACGAGGGCGAGCGAGGCGAGCCGCTCCGACCAGGGTTTCCGGGGCAGCAGCGTCGCCACCCCCGGCCTCAGGCGCACGACGACGGCGACGGCCGCCACGTAGCCGAGGGCGGCGAGGATGCCCGGGATCAGGGCGGCGGCGAACATCTTCACGATGTTCTGCTCGGTGAGGATCGCGTAGATGACGAGGATCACCGACGGCGGGATGAGGATGCCGAGCGTGCCGCCCGCCGCCAGCACCCCGGTGGAGAGCCCGGCCGCGTAGCCGTGCCGCCGCATCTCGGGAAGCGCCACCTGCCCCATGGTCGCGGCGGTGGCGAGCGAGGAGCCGCACACCGCGCCGAAGCCAGCGCACGCCCCGACCGCGGCCATGGCGACGCCGCCCCGCCGGTGGCCGAGCATGTCGCTCGCCGCGCGGAAGAGGGCCTCCGACATGCCGGACTTCGCCGCGAACTGGCCCATCAGCAGGAACAGCGGCACGATGGACAGGGAATAGCTCGAGAAGGTGTCGTAGGTAAGGGACTTCAATTGCCCGAGCACGGGGGCGAAGGTGCCGACCGTGAGGAAGGTGCCGACGAAGCCGGTGAGCAGCATCGCGACGCCGATGGGCATCCTCAGGAAGATGAGGCCGAGCATCACCGCGAAGGCGGTGGCCGCGAGCGCCGCCCCGCTCAACGGATCGCCTCCCGCCCGCGGATCGTCTCGTTGAGACTGCGCCAGCAGGTGTAGAGGGCCGTCACGGCGAAGGCGACCGCGCCGACCATGGCGCCCGCGTAGGCCCAGCCGATCTCGAAGCGCAGGATCATCGTGGTCTCGCCGAACAGGAACTTGTCCTGCATCCCCGCCCACAGCCGCCAGGCGATGAGGACGGCCGCGACCGTGAGCGCCACGTTGCCGAGGAGGCCGAGGGCGGCGCGCACCCTTTCGGGAAACCGCGCGACGAGGATCTCCACCGTGACGTGGCCGCGCCGGTACTGGCACCAGGGCAGGAACGCGAAGACGGCGATGGCGGTGCCGGCCTCCACGAGCTCGAAGTCCCCCGGCACGGGTCCGAGCCCGGCGAACACGAAGCCCCGCCCGACGATGGACACCACCGTGAGGACGGCGAGGGCGGTGAACAGGATCCCGCCCGCCACGGCGAGGGCGTAGGCGAGGCCGCCCACGATCCGCCCCACGAACGCCTCGGTGCGCGGAAACAGGCCGCGCGGGCCGCCGACGGGGTCGGACACGGCCATCGTCAGCCGCGCGCGAGGAGCGACGGGCGGGCGCGGGCGAGCGTCGCCGCCACGAGGCCGACGAGGGCGGCCTTCAGGAGGTCCCCGGGAATGAAGGCGGCCGAGCCCGCGAAGGCGGTCCGAAGGTCGAGCCCCGTGACGAGGGAGATGCCCGGCACCCCGATCGCGTAGAGGACGAGGATGCCGCCCCCGACGGACGCCACGAAGGCGGCGAGCCCCGCGGGCAGGGCCGTCAGCCGCCGCATCAGCCAGCCCGCCACGAACGCCGCCACCGGCCAGCCCACGAGGAAGCCCACCGTCGGCCCGGCGAACACGCCGAGCCCGCCCCGCCCGCCGGCCAGGAACGGCGCGCCGAGGGCCACGACGAGGATGAGGAGAAGGACCGCGAGTGCCCCGCGCGCCGGCCCGAGGAGGACGCCGGCCAGCATGACCCCGAGCGTCTGCGCGGTGACCGGCACGCCAGCCAGGAACGGCAGGTAGATCGCCGGCACGAGGCCGAGGGCGGCGATCAGCGCGGCGAACAGGGCGATCCTCGCGAGGTCGCGGGTCATGTCCATCGGGACGGTCCTTCGGGCGGGGTGGCGCCGGGCGGCGTCTCGCCATCGTGGGCCGGCGCGTAGCGGGCGGCAAGGGTCTCGCCCACCCGCTCGGAAAGGTCAAGCACCCGGAGGGCGAACGGGGCGAGGAGGCCGATGCCGGGGCGCCGCCCCGTGCGCGCCCGCCACGCCTCGGCGAGCCGCCCCCATTCCTCGAGGAGCACCGGCACGAAGCGGACCACGAGGGTGACGGCGAGGGCGACCGTGCGCGGCGGCAGGCCGACGGCCTTCAGCGGGGCGAACGGGACGGCGAGGGTGTCCAGCATGTCGTCCATGCGCGTCGTCATGGTGACGAGGTTCGCCAGCCACACCATGGCGAGGATGCGCGCGACGACGGCCACCCCTTCGCCCCAGGACGCGAGCAGCCCCTGCGCCACCAGCACCACGGCGAGGACGGGCACGAGCGGCCCCACCCGACCCATCCGCCGCACGGCTTCCCGCCCCGCCACCGCGTAAAGCGCCGCCACGGCAGCGAGAACCGCGAGCGCGGGCGCTGGCGCCGCCACGGGCAGGACGACCACCGTCGCCGCCGCGAGCCCCGCGAGCTTCGCCCCGGCGGGCAGCCGGTGCAGCACGGTATCGCCGGAAAGATGCGACGACAGCATGGCCTTCTCGCGTCATGCGGCGCCAGCACGGGTCCACGTGCTTCGGCGCCCCGCTTGCCTTGAAGCGGTGCCCGCGTTCGCCCGTCAAGCGGCCAGGCGTTCCCGGAGCGGCGAAGGCCGGTCGCGGCGGGCGATGCATCCGGCCGAGGGCTGCCCCCGCCGGTTCGGGACGTTGCGCCGCCGCGAGCCCGTGGGACCCAACGCGATGGCGTGGCGGTCGAAGGGGTCGGCACGCGACGAGGCACGCTGCCGCAAGGCCGAAAGGAGAGATCTGCCGCGCCGCTCCGGACAGCCGTGGCGGCGGACACGCGACGGACGATCAACAGACCGCGTTCAGGAGGGGAGTGGTGCCCAGGGGCGGAATCGAACCACCGACACTGCGATTTTCAGTCGCATGCTCTACCAACTGAGCTACCTGGGCCCGGGCCTGGGCGGCCCGGGCCATCTAATAGGGAATGGTTCGCCGGCTGTCCAGCGGGCGCGTGGGCGGAAATCCGCGCCCGGAACGCCGCCCCGCGCTGCCGCCGTCAGGCCTTGCGGCGATCGGCAGCGGAGGCGTCCGCGTCGGACGGCGCCGGCGCCGCCGGCGCGCCCGGGGGCGACGCCCCCGCGTCGCCGGATGCCGGGGGCGGCGCGGCGGCGTCCGCGGCGGGCGGGGGCGCGGCATCCTGCCGCCCGGGCGCCGGGAGGGGCAGGCGGCGGACGTTGGCGAGGGTCGCGAGCGGGCGCAGGCCCCGCTGGCCCGGGCGCTTGCCGGCCGTCTTGCCGCGCTCGCGCATGCGCTTCTCGGCGACCGCCTCCACCACCTCGCGGATGTGGGGGTTTCGGTCGAGGAGGGTGCGGAAGTCCTCCCCCTCGAGGACGAGAAGGTTGGAGTAGCCGATGGTGGTGACGTCGGCCGAGCGCCGCCCGCCGTAGAACAGGGAGAGTTCGCCCACGAAGTCGCCCTTGCCGAGGCGGATCTTCGACTTGCCCGTGTCCACCTCGACCGCGCCGGAGGAGATGAAGTAGACTGCCTCACCCCGGTCGCCCTTGCGGATCAGCCGCTCGCCCGGGATCGCGAAGCGCGCCTTGAGGGCCCGCGCCACCAGCGTCACCTCCTCCGGCGTCAGCCCGTCGAACAGGGGGAACTGGCGGACGAGATCCTCCTTGGCGAGGCCCACGTCGAGGCGGGGGCGCCCCTCGAGGCGCCGCTCCACCGCCCCGATCTCCGCGGCGAGGTCGGACAGGAGCTCCGCGCCGATCAGCTGGTCCTCGAACAGGTCGGCGTACTCGCGCTCCTCCCGCCGCACGGCGATGCGGGTAAGGAGGCGCCGCTCCAGGTCGTGGGTGTAGGCCGGATACTGCAGGTGCAGCGCGTCGAGGGCCTTGGCGACGTCCTGCCGGCGGATGTCGATGATCTCCTCGATGATGTCGGCGATGCGGGTGCCGAGGAGGGAGCCGATCCGCCCGCGCACGAAGGGGGCGAGCTCCTTGAGGACGATCCGGTCGACCACGAGGCGCTCGAAGCGGGCCGCGAGCTGGTCGTTGAGCGGGCCCTTGAGGCCGAGGAAGCGGTGCCCGAAGAGGGCGAGGCGGAAGCGGCGGTTGTAGCCGACCACCCGCTTGGCGGCGCGGCGGTAGCCGATGCGCCCGTCCGCGCGGGCCCCCTCGCCCATGCGCTGGGCATCGCCGAGGAGATCGGCGATCACCGGGGTCGAGACGGTCTCGTCCCTCAGGTGCGCGAGGAGCAGCTTCCTCTCCTGGTCGGCAAGCGCGATGAGGCCGAGGGTCAGCCGCTCCCGGTCCGACAGCTCCTCCACGCCCGCCGCCTCCTCGGCGGCGCGGGCGAGGCGCTCCTCGTAGGGGGCCCGGGCCTCCGCCTCGATCTCCTTCGGGATGTCGTAGTCCCGCGCGGCCTCGCCGAGCGCCTCCCGCACGTTGGTGAGGGCGAGCGCGATCACCCCGCGCCGCAGGCCCCGGTCGAACGGGGAGAGCTCGTCGAGCTTCAGGGCGCGCACGAAGGGGCGCAGCGTCACCCCGTTCACGAGGATGGTGAACAGGACGAAGCCGGTGGCGAGGACGGCGATGAACTGGCGCTGGTCGAGGGGGATCTGGTCGTGCTCGGTGATCGACAGGGCGAGGGCGAGGGTGATCGCCCCGCGCAGGCCGCCCCACAGGATCACGAGCTTGGCGCGCCGCCCCACGCGCTCGCCGAGGCGCAACAGGACGAGGACGGGCACGAAGCCGAACAGGACCACGGCCCGCGCCGCGAACGCCGCCACGATGAGGACGAGGAGGCTCAGAAGGTCCCGGGCGTCGAGCCCCTCGAGGAGGCGCGGGACCATGAGGGCGGCGAGCACGAACAGGAGCGAGGCCGCCCAGAAGGCGATCTGGTCCCAGATGTCCATGAGCCGCTGCCAGCTGTCCGGCGCCACCCGCGCCGAGCCGTAGGTGGCCATCGTCATGCCCGCCACGATGACCGCGACGACGCCCGACACCTCCAGCGCCTCGTCCGCCGTGACGAACACGAGGTAGGGCATCGCGATCGACACGGTGATGAGGGCGGGCCGTGCGTTGCAGGTGAGGCGCAGGAAGAAGTTGCCGACGAGGCCGCCGACCCAGCCCGCGGCAGCCCCTCCGAGCGCCGCGACGGCGAAGGCGAGGAGGGCCGAGGAGGCGGTGATCTCACTTCCCGTGGTGAGGGCGGCGAGCAGGATGGAGAAGAGGGCGATGGCCGCCGCGTCGTTGAGGAGGCTCTCCCCCTCCACGAGCCGCACGAGGCGCGCGGGCACCCCGAGGTCGCGGAAGATGGCGAGGACGGCGACGGGGTCCGTGGTCGCCACGATGGCGCCGAGCAGGAGGCACACGAGGAGCGCCTCGCCCGACACGGGCACGAGGGCGAGGCCGATGGCGAGGGTCGCCACCACGACGGCGACGACGGCGAGGAGGAAGATGTGGGCCGCGTCGTCGATCATCCGGCGCACGTCGAGCGACAGGGCCGCGTGGAACAGGAGGATCGGCAGGAAGCCGAACAGGAACACGTCGGCGTCGACGGGAAAGAAGACGAACAGCCGCGCCACCTCGTTGAGGGCGTCGGTGAGGGGCGTGAACAGGAGGAACGTTGCCGTGCCGCCGATCACCACCCCGACGGCGGCGAGGAGCACCGTGTGGGGCAGCTGCATGCGGCGGGCGAGCGGCTCGAGCAGGGCGATGAGGACGAGGAGCGAGGCCGTCGTCGCGAGGATGAGGGGTGTGGAGAGCACGTCGCCCGCGATCCTTCCCGTTCGCCGCCGGGGGAGGGCGCCCCCGTCCGCCTTGTCCGTCCCGATGCTGGCCCGGGGCTGCCCGTCCGCGGCCCTCCGGGATGTCTAGCGCGAACGGGCGAGGCTGTCTCGGCGGCCCGCCCCGCCCGCCCGCTGTGCAGGATGAAATTTTCTCCATCCGGCCCGCGGGGGTTGCGGAAGAGGTCCCGATTCCGTATCTCATCGCTTGCCCAAATTCGCACGTGCCTGTGGTCGCGTGCCGGTCGAGCCGGGGGGTGCTCCCCCGGCAGGGCATGACCGGTCTTCCGGAGCGTACCGGACCCTGCATTCCCCCGGGATGCAGCGCGACTTGAAGCAACGACGTAGAGGGCTTTTTTGGTCTCTGCCGGCTCTCCAAAGGCCGGGGTTACTGAAGAGGCAGCTACATCCTTGCCTGGCGTGCGGACGGGGCCTCCCCTTCCAATCGGCAGCATTTATCGGGCGGATCCCTGACGCGGCTCTCCGTTCGACGAATGACATCGACGCGTCCGACCGTCCTCTAGGGGGCGTGCGGGCGCTTCGGCACCAGCCGGACACCGCGGCCGTCTCCACCCCGGGCGCGCGACCGTCATGGGCCGTCCATCAGACCGTTGGACTGTTCAAGGGGGGTCTCGCAATGACCGAGCGCATCCGCCACTTCCTCTCCACCGAGCGCCCGGACGGGCCGTGCCTCGTCGTCGACCTCGAGGTCGTGCGCGAGAACTACATGGCCTTCGCCCGCGCGATGCCGGACACCCGCATCTTCTACGCCGTGAAGGCGAACCCGGCGCCGGAGA
>CAZJNX010000023.1:27934-30251 GCA_964547415.1 uncultured Hyphomicrobiales bacterium | reverse complement strand
GTTCTTGCACGTCCAGACGTAGCCGCCCGCCCACTTCAGCGCCGAGGCGACCATGTCGTCGATCAGCCGGTGCTCGTAGGTGAGGCCCTTCTCCTCGAACGTCGCCTTGAACTCGCTCTCGTAGACCTCCTGGAAGAGGTCCTTGAAGCGGCCGTCATAGGCCTTCAGGATGGTGTTCTTGGTCGACAGGTACACCGGGAAGCCGCGCATCAGGCCGTAGTTCATCGAGGCGCGGGCGAAATCGCGGATCGATTCGTCGTGGTTGTACATCGCCATGGCGACGCCGCCGTCCGGGAAGTCGTGCACCTGGTGCTCGATCCTTTTGCCGTCCCCGCCCTCGAAGGTGATCGTGAGCTTGCCCTTGCCGGGAACGACGAAGTCGGTAGCGCGGTACTGGTCGCCGAAGGCGTGGCGGCCGATGACGATGGGCTGCGTCCAGCCAGGGACGAGGCGCGGCACGTTCCGGCAGATGATCGGCTCGCGGAAGATGACGCCGCCCAGGATGTTGCGGATGGTCCCGTTGGGCGAGCGGTACATGCGCTTCAGCCCGAACTCCTCCACCCGTGCCTCGTCGGGCGTGATGGTGGCGCACTTCACGCCGACGCCGACCCGCTTCATCGCCTCGGCGGCGTCCACCGTCACCTGGTCGTCGGTGGCGTCGCGGTGCTCGATGCCGAGGTCGTAGTACTCGAGGTCGATGTCGAGATAGGGGTGGATCAACTTGTCCTTGATGTAGGCCCAGATGATCCTCGTCATCTCGTCGCCGTCGAGCTCGACGACGGGGTTGTCCACCTTGATCTTCGCCATCTCGGGTCCTCTTCGTCCTCATGCGGCGCGAGCCACGGCGGGCGCGGCAGGGCGCCCGGGCGCCGCGCCGCCGTTCTACTCCGACGGCGGCGCGACACAAGGGCAGGCCGGCCCGCGCGGCCCTTGCCGGCCGCCCGCCGCCCCGGCATCAAGGCCGGCGAGCGGAACCGCGAAGGAAACGGCGATGGACCAGCGGCAGGCGGGGGCGGAGGGGCCATGACATCGGACGCGGAGGCGGATGGGGAGGCGACGGTGACGGCGCGGCCGCCCGCGGTCGTGATGGTGGAGCCCCAGCTCGGCGAGAACATCGGCACGGCGGCCCGCGCCATGGCGAACTTCGGCTGGCGGGACCTGCGCCTCGTCGCCCCGCGGGACGGCTGGCCCAACGAGCGGGCGCGGGCGACCGCCTCCCGCGCCGACCACGTGATCGACGGGGCGCGCGTCTTCCCGGACACCGAGGCCGCCGTCGCGGACCTTTCCTTCGTGATCGCCACCACGCGGCGCCAGCGGGACATGATGAAGCCCGTCCTCGGCCCGGAGGAGGGGCTTGCCCGCCTGATCGCGGAGGAGGCGGGCGGCGGGCGCACCGGGATCCTGTTCGGGCGCGAGCGCACGGGCCTCGAGAACCACGAGGTGGCGCTCGCCGACGTGATCGTGACCTTCCCCGTCGATCCCACGTTCGCCTCCCTCAACGTCGCCCAGTCGGTGCTGATGATGGCCTACGAGTGGCGGCGGCAGGTGACGAAGGCGGCCCTTCCCTTCGCCTCGCCCGAGCGCGCGCCGCCCGCGAGCCGGGGCGAGCTCGTCGGCCTGTGGCAGGCGCTGTGCGAGGCGCTCCGCCCCACCGGTTACTTCCGCCCGCCCCACATGGCCGACAAGATGGCCGAGAACCTCCTCCTCGTCCTCGAGGACGCCCGCTGGGACCAGCGGCAGGTGAAGGCCCTGCGCGGCGTGGTCGCCCACCTTGCCCGGGGCGCGCCGCCGGAGGGCGCGGGGACGGCCGGCGCGGGCCGTCCGGAAGGGGAGGGGGGCTAGACGGCGAGGCCGCCGGCGGCGAGCCAGGCCTCCTCCTCGGGCGTCGAGGGGCGGCCGAGGATGCGGTTCCTGTGGGGAAAGCGGCCGAAGCGGCGGATGGCGTCGTGGTGGACGAAGGCGTGGAGGAGCGTCTCCCGGTCGCCGATCGCCCGGTAGAGCGCGACGGAGCGGTCCTGCACGGCGAGGTCCTCCGCGTGCATGAAGGGCAGGAGGAGGAAGTTGCGCATGGGCATGGCGAAGGCTCGCTCGTAGCCGCGGGCGATGGCGGCCTCGGCGATGACCAGCGCCTTGTCGTCGGTGGCGAAGGCGCGGGGGGTGTCGCGAAAGACGTTGCGCGGGAACTGGTCGAGGAGGAGGATGAGGGCGAGGGCGCCGGCCGCAGTGGCGGCGAGGTGGTCGAGCTCGCCCGCCGCGGCGTCCTCCACCAGCGGCAGCCAGCGCCGGCAGGCCGCGTCGAAGCCCTCGTCCGGACAGA
>CAZJNX010000023.1:0-27924 GCA_964547415.1 uncultured Hyphomicrobiales bacterium | reverse complement strand
GAACCAGGCGCCCGCTCCCGCGCCGATCCAGAAGGCGACGACGTCGAGGGCCCGGGTATCCTCGTGGTCCGGTGCGTTCATGGTGCCGCCTCCCGCCGCCCGCCTCGACCGAGGGTCGCCACCGGCGGCCTCCGGGTCAAGGGCGTGGCGAACGGCCTGCGGGCCGGCCGGGCCGTCAGGGAAAGGCGCGGCCGCCGGTGGCGCGGCGGGGGCGGCCGATGTCCTCCGGCAGGGGGATGAACTCCTCCTCGTCGCCCGGCACCGTGTCGAAGCGGCCCCGCCGCCATTCCTCCTTCGCCGCCTCGATGCGCTCGGGGCGGGAAGAGACGAAGTTCCACCAGATGTAGCGCGGCCCCTCCATGGGCTCGCCGCCGAACAGCATGACCCGCGAGGCCTCCTCGGCCGCGAGCGTCACCGTCTCGCCCGGGCGCAGGACGAGGAGCGTGCCCGCCCCGTGCCGCTCCCCGCCGATGGCGATGGCGCCCGTGAGCACGTAGACGGCCCGCTCCTCGTGGGTGGGGCGCACGTCGAAGCGGGCGCCTTCGGCGAGCGCCACGTCGGCGTAGAGCGTTTCGGAGGCGGTCGCGAGGGGGGAGGCGAGGCCGTGGGTCTCCCCCGCGACGAGGCGCAGCGTGAGGTTCCCGTCCTCCACGCGGGGAAGCTCGTCGGCGCCGTGGTGGAGGAAGGCGGGGCCCGACTCCTCCATGGTCTCGGGGAGGGCGACCCAGGTCTGCAGGCCGAACAGGCGCTGGCCCGTGCGCTTCCTGTCCGCCGCCGTGCGCTCGGAGTGGACGATGCCCTTGCCCGCCCGCATCCAGTTCACGTCGCCGGGCGTGATGGTCTGCTCCGTCCCGAGGCTGTCCCGGTGCAGGATCTCCCCCTCGAGGAGGTAGGTGACGGTGGCGAGGTTGATGTGCGGGTGGGGCCGCACGTCGATCCCCTGGTCGGTCAGGAACTCGGCCGGGCCCATCTGGTCGAAGAAGATGAAGGGGCCCACCATCTGCCGCTCCACGCTCGGCAGGGCGCGCCGGACGGTCATCTCGCCGAGGTCGACGGCGCGGGGGACGATGATGGTCTCGACGGCGTCCACGGAGGCCGCGTCGCCCGGGACGGGCCGGGGGTCGGGGCAGGCGATCCAGCTCATGGTGCGTCGGTCCTGGCAAGATGATGCGCGCCCTCCCGGATACAGGGAGCGGCCGACGACGGGAAGCCCCGGCGCCGCTCGCGCGGGACCGACGGTCGGCGCGTCAGACCATCGCGGAGAGATGGCCCGCCTTGATCCACACCCGCGCCCCTCCCGGTCCCGCCGTCGGCGCGAGCGCATCGCCCGGCGGCAGGCGCAGCCAGTCCCACCGGACGAGGTCCGCCACGCCGTCCGAGAAGCCGCCCGCGAGGACGAAGACCTCCATGCCGCCCGGCGCGTCGAGCCTCACGCGGGCACCCGGCGCCCACGTCTCGAGGCGCACCTCCTCCCGCCCGTCTGCGAACAGGGGTGCCACCGCCACCCCGGGGCGGTCCGCCGCCGCGACGAAGGCCAGCTTGTCGGTGGCGATGCGCACGTGGGTGCGGTCGGCCGGGTCGAACTGGTGGAGCTTGACGAGGATGGTGGCGCCCGCCTCGGCCCGCGGGGTGTGGCTGGAGGTGGGCGGGTTGCGCACGTAGGCGCCCGCCGGGAAGTCGCCGCTCTCGTCCTGGAAGACGCCCTCGAGGACGATGAACTCCTCCCCGCCGCCGTGGACGTGGGCGGAAAAGGCCGAGCCCGGCGCGTAGCGCACGATGCTGGTGGCGCGGGCGACCTCCTCGCCGATCCGGTCGAGCATCTGGCGCTCCACGCCCGGCATCGGCGAGGGGACCCACTCGTTTTCCGCGGTCCTGACGACGACGCGCCGCGAGAAGTCGGCGTTGAGCTCCATCCGTCCTCTCCCTTCGGGCGGCGGCCGTGCGGGCGGCCGCCGGATCTCACGTGCGGTCCGGGGCCGCGGTCAACCGCTCGCCCGCCGCCGCCGCGGGCGGAAACGGCCCCGCCGCGCCCGGCCCGCCGGCGACCGCCTCGTCCGCCGAGGCGGCGAGGTGAAGCGTGCGGGCGGGCAGGGCGAAGCTGACGCCGAGGCGGTCCGCCAGGGTCACGATGTCGCCGATCAGGCGGTGCTTGGCCTCCACCTGCCCGGCGTAGCTCGTCACCCAGACGTAGCACCAAAGGTCGATCTCGATTGCAGACTCGGCGAAGCGGGTGAGGCCCACGTAGTGCTCCGCGTCCGCGAGCGGGAAGCCCGCCAGGAGCGTGTCGAGCTCCGACACGAAGGTGTCCAGCTTCTCGCGCGGCGTGTCGTAGGTGACCGACAGGGTGAGGAGGATCTGCCGCTTGCGCCGCCGGCCGAAGTTGATGACGGTCCCGTCCGCGATCTTGCCGTTCGGGATCACCATCAGCGAATCGTCGAACAGCCGCAGGCGGCTAGAGCGCAGCCCCACCTCCTCGACGACGGCGAAGCGCCCGTCGAGCTCCACGAAGTCGCCGCGCTTGAACGGCCGGTCCGCGAGCAGGACGGCCGCGCCGAAGAAGTTCGACACCGTATCCCGCGCGGCGATGGCCAGGGCGAGGCCGCCGACGCCGAGACCGGCGATCACCCCCTCGTAGGGAAGGCCCACGATGTCCGCCGCCACGATGATGCCGCCGGTGATGACGGCGATCTTGACGATGCCGGTGGCGAGCGAGGTGACGATCTCGTCCACGTGCCCCGACCTGTCCTCCGCGCGGCGGTAGAAGTAGGCGCCGACCACCCCGGCGAGGCGGTAGAGCACCATCACCACCCCGAGGCACACCACGAGCGCGGCGCCCGCGGCGAGCACCGTGAGCACGTTGGAGGGAAGGCCGATCCCGCCGAACAGGGTGTAGAGCACCGCCCCCGCCGCGATGAAGCGGACCGCGTGGACGAGGCCGCGCCGGCGGCGGGCCGCCGCCTCGCCGCCGCCCATGAGCTCGTCCGGCAGGAGGTGCCACACGAGCCGCACCGCGAGCCCGGCCAGCCAGCCGAGGACGGCGGCCACGGCGACGCCGAGGGCAAGGGCGATCCACTGCCAGGTGGCGAGGCCCAGCGGGCGCTCGAGCAGCGCCGGCGACAGGCTCTTCACCCGCTCGCGCACGGCGAAGTAGCGGCTGAGGGGGGGCGGCTCGGTGAGCCCCGGCGCGAGCGGCAGGAGCTGGACCGCCTCGAAGACGGCGGGCGCGGTGTCGATGGTGTCGGCCGTGAAGCGCCAGCGAACGCCCCCGTCCTCGCCCGGCTGGGGCGCGATGGTGATTGACCCGTCGGCGTGGGCGTAGTGGACGTAAGGGGTGCGCTGGTCCGGATCGTCGGGGATCTCCTGCCAGATGACGTAGCCGATCCGGTCGATGATCTGGCGCAGGTAGTCGACGAAGAGCGGCCCGTTCACCGCCCTGAGGGTCTCGGGCACGCGCGACAGGTCGAGCGTCGACAGGGCCGCCTCGTCCCCGCCCCGATCCCACTTGGCGACGCCCATGAGGAAGCGGTGCATCACCCCGCGGGGGCTGTTGGCCCGATCCTGGCGGTATTCCGCGTAGTCCTCGTAGCCGAGGGCGTCGAGAAGGCTCCCCTTGCGCTCGCGAAGGTCCGCGAGCGGCGGGACGGCGAGGCGCCAGCTTCCGTCCTCGTCCTGCAGCATCGTGACCGTCGTCCGCCAGTCGCCGCCCGCCGGGCCGACCTCGAAGCGGGCGACGCCGTCGGTCCCCTCCGCCGGCAGGTCGTTGATGCGGAACGTCGACATGTCGAGAATGCGGTAGAGGAGGTTCCGCCGGTCGAGGCGGTCGCTCTCGTCGGTCTGCGGCCCGAGGTAGAGAAGGCGCGGCTCCAGCACCAGGAAGGCGGCCGTGTCGCCCTCGAAGGCCGCGTTGCCCGCGACGAGGGCGGTGCGGAAGGCTTCCCGCGGGGTGTCGTCCCGGAAGAAGGGCGTCGGCGAGAACGAGCCCGCCGGGATGCGCTGCCCGTTCCAGTATTCGCCGTTGTCGAAGCGGCCCGCGAAGCTGTCGCCGTTCGGGCCCATGGCGAAGGACAGGCCCCCCGACGCGCCCTCCTCGGCCCAGCTGCCGGTGAGCTGGCCGTCCCGCGCCGTCGCCACGATCTGCCCGTTGCCCGGGCGGTAGGTGCCCGTCACGCGCGCGCCGTCCTGCTCGAGCACCATCAGCGCCTGGCCGCCGCGCCAGAAGGTGTGCCATTCCCCCTCCCAGCGCGCGGGCTCCGCCGCCGCGGCGACGACGGTTGCAAGGAAAGCGAGCACCGCGAGGGCGGATCTACCTGTCATCGCCGCCGTTCCTTCGCTCGTTCTTCGACCTCATCCATTGGATATGCCTGCTAGGCCGCGGGTCGAGGCGAGGTCAACAGGCATCGTCCGGGAAGCAGCCGAGCGCCCGGCGGGCGCACGTTAATCGTGCCCGCGCGTCGGGCGGGCCCGTTCGGCCGCGGATCGTCGCCCGGCGACACTCGCCTAGGGTGGCGGCACGGCGCCGAGGGAGCGGGCGGCCTCCTCGATCCGCGGATCGTGGAGGGTGAGGGTGGCGACGATGGTCCGCACCGTCACCCTGCCCCAGATCAGGCCGGGGCTGGTGTCGGGCTTCCTGTTCGCCTTCCTCATCAGCTTCGACAACTACCCGATCAGCGTCTTCCTCGTGCGCGGCGGGGTCACCACCATGCCGATCGAAGTGTTCGATGACATCTCCCAGAACCTGGACCCGACGCCGGCCGCCTTCTCCACCATCTACATCGTGGTGGTGAGCGCGGTGATCCTCCTCGTCGAGCGGCGCTACCGCGTCGTCTCCCTGTCGATCGGACGCCGAGATGGCCCGCCTCGACATCGAGGGCCTGTGCTTCCAGGTGGGCCGCCACCGGATCCTGAAGGACGTCGCCTTCACCGTGGAGGAGGGGCGCTGCCTCGCCCTCCTCGGCCCGTCGGGCTGCGGGAAGACCACGACGCTGCGGGCGATCGCGGGCTTCGTGCGGCCGACGGCGGGCACCATCCGCTTCAACGGCGCGCCGGTGACCCGCCTGCCGCCCCACCGGCGCAACACCGGCCTCGTCTTCCAGGACTACGCCCTCTCTCCCCACATGACGGTGGCCGAGAACGTCGCCTACGGCCGCCCCCGCCCCCGCTCCCGCGCGGTGCTGGCGTTCCGCGGCGCGTCCAACGTGATCGAGGGCACCGTGGAGGGCGAGGAGGACGGCGCCGCCGTCGTCAGGATCGGCGAGCGGGCGGCGATCCGCGTTGCGGCGGGCGCCTCGGGCCGCGTGCGCCTCGGCATCCGCCCGGAGCGCATCGCCATCGCCCACGGGCCCGCGAACGGGGCCACCGGCAACGTCCTGACCGGCCGCGTGAGGGAGGCCGTCTACAAGGGCACCTACGCGGAGGTGTACGTGGACGCGGGCGCGGCCGAACCCCTCCTCGTCCATTGGCGGGACGGGCCCGACGGCGCCCTCGGGCGGCTTGCCGTCGGCGAGACGGTGCACGTGACGATCGACCCCGGATCGGTCATCCTGTTCCCCTGAAGGAGGCGCTGATGGACCGCACATTCGTTCCCCGCACGGACGGGGCCGGCCGCGCCGTCCACGACGTGGGCGGCCTCGACCTCGGCCCCGTCGACCGCCACGAGCACGACCTTTCCTTCTACGAGAAGCGGGTCGACGCGCTCGTCATGCTGCTCGCGCGGCCGGGCGTCGTGGGCCTCAGGGTCGATGCCCTCCGCCGCGCCATCGAGGGCTACGCGCAGAGCGAGTACGACGGCATCGCCTACTACGACCGCTGGATCCGGGCGATCCGAAACCTCCTGGTGGAGCTCGAGGTGCTGACGCCGGAGGAGATCGAGGCGCGGATGGCCGAGGTGGTCGCGCGCCTGCGCGCCGAGGGCCGCACCGTCTCCGACAGGCCCGTCCCGTGAGCGCCGCCCCTGCCGCCGTCTCCCCGCGCTTCTCGCCGGGCGAGACCGTCGCCGTCGGCGCCCGCGCCGCGAGCGGCCACTGCCGCACCCCCTTCTACCTGCGCGGCAAGCCGGGCACGGTGGTCGCGGTGGAGGGCCCGTTCCGCGATCCCGAGAAGCTCGCCTACCACCTGCCCGGCCTTCCGGTGCGCTACCTCTACCGGGTCGCCTTCCGCCAGCGGGACCTGTGGCCCGGCTACGCGGGCGCGGCGGAGGACACGCTGGAGGCCGACATCTTCGAGCACTGGCTCGAGCCCGCCGGAGGCAACACGCCATGAGCCACGCCCACGACCACCATCACGACCACGACCACGACCATGCCCCGATCGTGGAGGAGACGGGGGAGGTCTCCGAGTACGAGGTGCTGGAGACGGCGATCCGCGAGCTCCTGATCGAGAAGGGGGTGCTGACGGCGGCGGACGTCCACGCCCAGATCGATTTCATGGACTCGCGCGGTGAGGCCCTCGGCGCGAAGGTGATCGCCCGCGCCTGGGCGGACGAGGCCTTCCGCGCCCGCCTCCTCGCCGACGCCCGTTCGGCCGTCGGCGAGATGGACATCGACGTGGGGCAGATCGCCGAGCTGGTGGCGGTCCAGAACACCGACCGTCTCCACCACGTCGTCACCTGCACGCTGTGCTCGTGCTACCCGCGCATGGTGCTCGGGGTCCCGCCGGCCTGGTACAAGTCGACGGCCTACCGCGCCCGCGTCGTCGCCGACCCCCGCGGCGTCCTTGCCGAGTTCGGCGTGGACCTGCCGCCCGACACGTCCGTGAAGGTCCTCGATAGCACCGCCGACATGCGTTACCTGGTGATCCCGGTCCGCCCCGCGGGCACCGAGGGCTGGCCGGAGGCGGATCTCGCCCGCCTCGTCACCCGCGACTCCATGATCGGCACGGGCCTTCCCCGCCGGGCCTGATCCGCCCGCGCCATCGCGCCGACGCGCTCGCTGCCGCGATCAGCCCGACAGGGTGGCGACCACGGGGACGTGGTCGGAGGGCTTGTCCCAGGCGCGGACGTGGCGGTCGATGGCGACGGCCTCGAGGCGGTCGGCCGCCCGGGGCGACAGGAGAAGGTGGTCGATGCGGATGCCGTTGTTCTTCTGGAAGGCGCCGGCCTGGTAGTCCCAGAAGGTGAAGAGGTCGTCCCCGTCCGAGGCGGCCCGCACCGCGTCCGTCAGGCCCGCGTTGAGGAGCGCCCGGTAGCGCCGCCGGCTCTCCGGCTGGAAGAGGGCGTCGTCCGTCCACCGCTCCGGGAAGCGGGCGTCGGCGGGCTCGGGAATCACGTTGTAGTCGCCCGCGAAGACGACCGGCTCCTCGAGCGCCGCGAGCGCCGCCTGGCGGGCGAACAGCCGGTCCATCCAGGCGAGCTTGTAGGAAAACTTCTCCGTCCCCACCGGGTTGCCGTTGGGAAGGTAGAGGCACGCCACGCGGATCGCCTCGCCCCCGTCCGCCGGCACCACCGCCTCGAGGTAGCGCGCCTGCACGTCCTCGTCGTCGCCCGGAAGGCCCGCCGTCACGTCCTCCAGCGGGCGCTTCGACAGGATCGCCACCCCGTTGAAGCCCTTCTGGCCGTGGGTGGCGACGTTGTAGCCGAGCCGCTCGATCTCGGCCGCCGGAAAGGCCTCGTCGACCGACTTGATCTCCTGAAGGCACGCGACGTCCGGCGCCGCCTCCTCGAGCCACCGCGTCAGCGCGGCGAGGCGCGCCTTCACGCCGTTGATGTTCCAGGTGGCGATCCGCACCGCGGCGGCCGTCAGAACAGGGAGAAGGACGTGCCGCAGCCGCACGAGGCGGTCGCGTTCGGATTGCGGATCTGGAAGGCCTGGCCCATCAGGTCGGTCACGAAGTCGATCTGCGAGCCCTTCAGGTAGTCGAGGGAGACCGGGTCGATCACCACCCGCGCCCCGTCCCGCTCGAAGACGAGGTCGTCCGGCTCCGGGCTCTCGACCAGGTCGTAGCGGTACTGGAAGCCCGAGCAGCCACCGCCCTCGACGGCGACCCTGAGGGCGCCCGCCCCGTCCTCCTCCTTCAGGATCTCGCCGATCCGGCGGAAGGCGCTGTCGGTCACCACCACCGTGTCCGCCGGGGCCGCCGCCTCCATCGTCGTCGCCATGGTCCGCTCCCGTGGATCGGGCGCCGGGCGAGCGTGCGGCCGCCCGCGCCCCGTGCTATGCGCGTCGATGGAAAACTTAAGCGCTCGGCGCGCGGCGGGCAATCCGCCGGGGGAGGGGCGATGGCGGACGAGAACCCGTTGCGGCCGGCGGGAGAGGGACCGGCGGGGCGCTTCCGCTCGCCGCTCGCAGCGGACCCGGCGGCCTCGCGCGGGCGGGCGATCCCCGAGGCGCCGAGCCCGACCCGGACCGCCTTCCAGCGGGACCGGGACCGGATCGTCCACTCCACCGCCTTCCGTCGCCTCATGCACAAGACCCAGGTCTTCGTGGCCGCCGAGGGCGACCATTTCCGCACCCGCCTCACCCATTCCCTCGAGGTCGCCCAGATCGCGCGCTCCATCGCCCGCACCCTCGGCCTCGACGAGGACCTCGCCGAGGCGATCGCCCTCGCCCACGACTTCGGCCACACCCCCTTCGGCCACGAGGGGGAGGACGTGCTCGGCCGCCTGATGGCGCAGGCGGGCGGCTTCGACCACAACGCCCAGACGGTGCGCGTCGTCACCAAGCTGGAGCGGCGCTACGCCGCCTTCGACGGGCTCAACCTCACGGTGGAGACCCTGGAAGGCCTCGTGAAGCACAACGGCCCCGTCCTCGACGCGGACGGGCGGGTGATCTCCTCCCTGCCGCCCGCCTTCCTGGAGGACGAGGCGCTCCAGGGCCTCAGCCTCGCGGGCTGGCCCACCCTCGAGGCCCAGGCCGCGGCGATCGCCGACGACATCGCCTACGACGCCCACGACATCGACGACGGCCTGCGGGCGGGGTTCCTCACCTTCGAGGACCTGTCGGCGGTTCCCTTCCTCGCCCGGATCCTCGAGGGGATCGCCGCCGAGCACGGGGACCTCTCCCCGGCCCGCCGCGCCCACGAGCTCGTGAGGCGCATGCTGACCGCCTTCATCGACGACGTGGTGGCCGAGACCCGCGTCCGCGCCGCGGCCGCGGGCGTCGGTCGCGCGGAGGACGTGGCCGACTGCGCCGGGCCGCTCGTCGCCTTCTCCGCGCCCATGGCGGCGGCGGAACGGGCCACCAAGGCGTTCCTGTTCGGCGCGCTCTACCGCCATCCGTCCGTCCTCGAGCAGCGCCGCCGGGCGGGGCGCGTCGTGGAGGCGCTGTTTTCGGCCTACGTGGCGGACCCGGCCCTCCTGCCGGCGGGCTGGCGGGAGGGGCTGAGGCCCGGGGACGAGGCGCACCTGAAGCGCCGCGTCGCCGACTACATCGCCGGCATGACCGACCGCTTTGCCATCGAGGAGCACCGGCGCCTCGCGGGCCACGGCGGCGACGAGGCGGTGCCGCCGGCGGTTTCGCCGGCGGGCGGGGTGCGCTAGAGGGAGCCGCGCCGGCACGCGCGGCACGCGCCCGGCCAGCCCTGGGACCAGCCGATGAACATCTACGACCTGTTCGCGGACCGCGTCCGCGACGTGGTGACGACCATGCCCGAGATGCGCGAGCGCGAGGACGGCGAGGCCCTCCTGCGGCGCATCGCCGTCGAGCCGCCGCGCGACCCGGCCCACGGCGACCTCGCCACGAACGCGGCGATGGTGCTCGCCAAGCCCCTCGGCCTGAAGCCGCGGGACCTCGGCGTGCGCATCGCGGCGGGGCTTTCCGACGACCCGCGGGTGGAGGCGGCCGAGGTGGCCGGCCCCGGCTTCATCAACCTGCGCCTCGCCCCGTCCGTATGGTCGCAGGTGCTGACGGCCGTGCTCACGCGCGGGCCGGACTTCGGCCGCGGCACGGTCGGGGCGGGCGAGGCGGTGAACGTCGAATACGTGTCGGCGAACCCGACGGGGCCGCTCCACGTCGGCCACTGCCGCGGCGCGGTGGTGGGGGACGCGCTCGCCAGCCTCCTCGCCTTCGCGGGCTACGCCGTCACCCGCGAGTACTACATCAACGACGCCGGGGCGCAGGTCGACGTCCTCGCCCGCTCCGCGTTCCTGCGCTACCGCGAGGCCCTCGGCGAGGCGATCGGCGAGATCCCCGCCGGCCTTTACCCGGGCGCGTACCTGAAGCCCGTCGGCGAAGCGCTCGCCGCCGCCCACGGCCGCGCCCTCCTCGACATGCCCGAATCGGAGTGGCTGCCGCTCGTCCGCCGCTTCGCCATCGACCGGATGATGGACGCGATCCGGGACGACCTCGCCGCCCTCGGCATCGCCCACGACGTCTTCTTCTCCGAGGCGAGCCTCGTCGGGGGTGAGGTGGACAAGGTGGCCGCGGCGGTGGAGAAGCTCGCTGCCGACGGCCTCATCTACCGCGGCGTCCTGCCGCCCCCCAAGGGCCAGCTGCCGGAGGACTGGGAGGACCGGGAGCAGACCCTGTTCCGCTCCACCGCCTTCGGCGACGACATCGACCGCCCGCTCTTGAAGGCCGACGGCAGCTACACCTATTTCGCGTCCGACATCGCCTACCATTACGACAAGCTGCGGCGGGGCCCGTGCTGGCTGGTGGACGTCCTCGGGGCCGACCATGGCGGCTACGTGAAGCGGATGCAGGCGGCGGTGGCGGCGCTCTCGGGCGGGGCGGCGCAGCTCGACGTTCTCCTGTGCCAGCTCGTCAAGCTCTACCGGGGCGGCGAGCCGGTGAAGATGTCGAAGCGTTCGGGCGACTTCGTGACCCTGCGGGATGTGGTGGACGAGGTCGGGCGCGACGCGGTGCGCTTCATGATGCTCTTCCGCAAGTCCGACGCGCCGCTCGACTTCGATTTCGAGGTCGTGACGGACGAGAGCCGGGACAATCCGGTGTTCTACGTGCAGTACGGCCACGCCCGCTGCGTGTCGGTGATGCGCCAGGCCGAGCGGGAGGTGCCGGGGATCGACCTGTCGCCGGCCGCCCTCGCCGCGGCGCCGCTGGAGCGGCTCGAGGACGCGGGCGAAAGGGATCTCG
This sequence comes from uncultured Hyphomicrobiales bacterium, assembly GCA_964547415.1. Taxonomy (GTDB): domain Bacteria; phylum Pseudomonadota; class Alphaproteobacteria; order Rhizobiales; family Amorphaceae; genus CAZJNX01. Next base: position 16,900 of record CAZJNX010000023.1, on the reverse strand, counting down.
TGGCGCGGATCGCCCAGTGGCCGCGGCTCGCCGCCCAGGCGGCCGCGGCGCGGGAGCCGCACCGCGTGGCCTACTACCTGCACGATCTCGCCAGCGCCTTCCACGCGCATTGGAACCGCGGGAAGGATTTGGCACAGTTACGCTTCGTTAAGGCGGGCGACCCAGAGTTGACCCGCGCCCGGCTCGCGCTCGTCGTCGGAGTGAAGACCATGCTCGCAAACGGCCTCGGCCTCCTGGGCGTCGGCGCCCCCGACGAGATGCGATGAGTGGGCGGCCCCGGGGGGCCGCCGTGACAGGGCCCGGCCGGTTTCCGGCCGGACGGGTTGGGACGCGATGAGCGACGGACGCAGGCTGTTCTCGGCCGCTGGACAGGAACGCAGGACGGGCCCCGCCCGCCCGGCGGGTCCGGGCGCGTCTTCTTCGGTCGATGAGCTCGCCGACCTCGTCGTGAACGGCGCGCCGGCCTTCCCCCCGCGACCCGCCCGCGAGGATCCGCGCGGCCCCCGGGCCGACGACGGCGGCGAGGCCCGCGGCGCCCCCCCGCCTGCGGACGAGCCGCCCCGCCCGCGGGCGGACACGGGCGCCTCGGTCCGCCTCGCCGCCCGCGGGCCGGCGGGCTTTGCCGAGGCGCTCCAGCTGGCGACCCGCCAGAGGAACGGCGATGCCGCCCCGGCGCCCGAAGCCGGGGCACCGCCCGAGGCGACGCAGGCGCCGGCCGCGGCGGCCGGGCCCTCGGGCGGGGCGGATGCCGTCGCGCCCGTCGCCGGCGCCGCCGACGTGGGCCTCGGACGGGACTCGGAGGGGTCGCGGATGGACGGGGACGCGGACGACCACGAGGAGGTCCCGTCCGCCCGGTCCGGGGGCGCGGAGGAGGCGGATGCGTCCTCGGCACGCCCCGCGGAGGAGGCAGCGCCCGAGGCCGACGCCGCGCCCGAGGCCGACCCCGAGGCCGACGCCGCGCCCGAGGCCGACCCCGAGGTCGACGCCGCGCCCGTGCCGCCATCCGCCGACACGCCGGACGATCCCGACTTCGCCCGTGCCCTCCTCGCCGAGCTCGAGGGCCGGGCCGAGCCGGACCCGGCGCCGGCCGCCGCCCGGCCCGCGCCTGCCGCCGGCGAGCCCGGGGCGGTGCATGGGGCGGCGTCGCCACCGGGTCGGCGGGCCCCGGGCGGGGAGGGCGCGGCGCCTGCCGCACGGCAGCCCGGCGAGGGCGAGACGGCGGCCCGGCTCGCCGCAGTGGAGGCCGACGCGGCCGTCGCCAGCCTCGAGTGGGAACTCGACAACGCCATCACCGAGATCGTGACGAGCGCCCACGGGCCCCGCGGTGCCGCCGCGGCGGACGGCGCCTCGCCCCGGCGCGGCCGCGCCGCCCGGACCGCGGGCGCCGACGAGCACGGTCACGACTTCTCCCACAAGCGGGCGCAGGCCTTCTTCTCCCGCGGCGGACCCGGCGCCGAGGCGGACGCCGAGCCGCCGCTTGGGGACGCGCCACGGGCGGCGGACGCGCCGGTGCGCCCGGAAGGCGGGCCGGCCACCGCCGACCGGCCGGGCGCCGCCGCCCCGCCGCCCGGCCCCTCCGCGCCCCCCGGCTTCCGCACGAGCCGCCCCCGCCGCCAGGTGCCCTTCTTCCATTTCGTCGCCGAAGGGGAGCGGGAGGCGGACGAGGCGCACCCCGCCGGCGTCGCCACGGACGACCCCCTCGCCCCCGGCGACCTCGACGCGGCCGCCCTGCGCGGCCGGCTGGCGGAGGCGCGGGGCTGGGACGGGGAGGCGGACGATCTCGACCTCGAGGGCCTCGAGGAGGGCGACCGCCGCGCCCGCACCCGGGCGATGCTGGCGAGCGCCCGCGGCCCCGCCACGGACGAGACCGAAGACTGGCTCGACGACTGGCTGGAGGCGGGGGAGGAGAGCCGCCGCACCCGCGCGGGCGGGAAGGGGGCGCGCCGCTCCACCGTCGTGATCGCGGGGGTGCTCGGCCTGTTCGTCGTGGGGGCGGCCGGCTTCTTCCTCGCGGGTACCCTCGGCGACCGCGCCGTTCCGGACGGGCCGCCGCCGCTCATCCGCGCCGACGCGGGGCCGTTCAAGGTGCCGCCCCCCGAGGGCCAGGCCGCCACCGCCGAGGAGGAGGACGTCTACAACCGCCTCGCCACCGCCGAGACGGCCGAGGAGCGCCTCGTCGTGCCCGAGCGCCCGCCGCTGCCGGACGACGGGGACGCGGCCGGCCGCGACCTCCTGCCGGACGAACTCGTGCCGCGCCGCGTGCGCACCGTGGTCGTCCGCCCCGACGGGACCATCGTCTCGACGCCGGTGGAGGACGGCCTCGCCGACGAGCCGGCGGCGACCGCCGACGCCCGCGGCGCCGAATCGGGCGTGGGCGCCGCCGCGGACGGCGGCCTTGCCGCCACCGACGGCTTCGAGGGCCTCGCGGGCGACGGCTCCGGCCGCCTCGTGGTCGAGACGGAACGCGCCCCGGACGAACCGGCGGAGGCGGCCGCCGGCGAGACGGCCACCGAGGCGGAGACGACCCGCACGGCGGCGGCGGTGCCCCTCGCCACCCCGTCGGATCCGGCCGCCGTCGCCGATGCGGCCACGCGCGCGCAGCAGGCCGTGCCCGTCCGCACCCCCTCCGCCGGCGAGGTGGACAACTCCGTCCTGCGGCCGACCCAGGTGGCCCGCCTCGGCTCGCCGGCCCGCACCGACGCCGGCACCGGCGGCGGCGGCCAGGCCCTGCCGCTCGCCGGCGGCACCACGCGGAGCGCCGAGGCCCGCCCGGTGTCCGCGCCCTGGGCCGTCCAGGTGAGCTCCCAGCGTTCCGAGGCGGCGGCGCGCGAGAGCTACCTGTCGCTCCAGCGCCGCTTCCCGGGCATCCTGGGCGGGCGCGAGCCGACGATCACCTCGGCCGTCGTCGGCGGGCGCGGCACCTTCTACCGTGTCCGCCTGCCGGTCGCCTCCCGGGGGGAGGCCGCGCAGCTGTGCGCCGACCTGAAGTCGGCGGGCGGCGACTGCTTCATCTCGAGGAACTGACCGGCCGTGGCGGCGGACGGGAAGGGCGCCGAGGGCGCCAAAGCCTTCATCACGGGCGTGTCGGGCCCCGCGCTCACAGCGGACGAGGCGGCCTTCCTCGGCGATGCGCGGCCCTTCGGGCTCATCCTGTTCGCGCGGAACTGCCGGTCACGGGAACAGATCGCGGACCTTTGCGCCGCCTTCCGCGAGGCCGTCGGCCGGCCCGACGCGCCGGTCCTCGTGGACCAGGAGGGCGGGCGCGTGCAGCGCCTCGAGCCGCCGGGCTGGCGCGCCTACCCTGCCGCGGCGACCTTCGGGGCGCTGGAGCGGGCGCAGCCGGGCCGCGGGCGCGAGGCGGCCCGCATCGCCGGCCGCCTCATCGCCCACGACCTCGGCGAGGTGGGCATCACCGTCAACTGCGTCCCCGTCCTCGACGTCCCCCAGCCCGGCAGCGATCCCGTCATCGGGGACCGCGCCTACGGCAAGACGCCCGAGGCGGTGATCGGGCTCGCCCGCGCCGCCGTCGAGGGGCTCGCGGCGGGCGGCGTCCTGTGGGTTGCCAAGCACGTGCCCGGCCACGGACGGGCGGGCGTCGACAGCCACCATGCGCTGCCCCGCGTCGACGCGCCGCTTGCCGCCCTCGAGGCGGTGGACTTCCCCCCCTTCCGCGCCTTCCGCGACGCGCCCTTCGCCATGACGGCCCACGTGGTCTATCGCGCGATCGACCCGGCACGGCCCGCCACTGTCTCGCCCGCCGTCGTCGGCGACGTCATCCGCGGCACCATCGGCTACGACGGCGCGCTGATGACGGACGACCTGTCCATGAAGGCCCTCGGCGGGCCCATGGCGGAGCGGGCGGCGGCGGCGATCGCGGCCGGATGCGACCTCGCCCTCCACTGCAACGGGGACCTCGCCGAGATGCGGGCGGTGGCGGGGGCCGTGCCGCCCCTTTCCGGCGCGGCGGCGGCGCGCTGCGAGGCCGCCCTCGCCGCCCGCACGCCGGCCGACGCCATCGACCCAGCGGCCCTCGCGGAGCGGCTGTGGACGCTGACGGGCGGCCGGGACACCCCCTCGTGAGCGGCCCGCCGGACCCGTTCGAGGCAGCCCCGCCCCCCGCGCCCGACGCGGCGGAGGGGGAGGGGCTCGCCGTCGATGTCACCGGCTACGAGGGGCCGCTCGACCTTCTCCTGTCGCTCGCCCGCAGCCGGAAGATCGACCTCGTGGAGGTGCGGATCGCCGAGCTCGCCGAGGCCTACCTCGGCTGGCTCGCCGAGGCGCGCCGCCGCCGCCTCGACGTGGCGGCCGACTATCTCGTGATGGCCGCCTGGCTCGCCTACCTGAAGTCCCGCCTTCTCCTGCCGGAGCCCGAGCCCGAGGAGGTGCCGGCGGAGGAGCTCTCCCGCGCCCTCGCCTTCCGCCTGAAACGCCTCGAGGCCATGCGCGAGGCGGCCGACGCGCTGTTCGCCCGGCCCATGGTGGGGCGCGACACCTTCGTGCGCGGCGCGCCGGAGGCGACCGTCGTCGACCGGGAGATCGTCTGGCGGGCGAGCCTGTCGGACCTCTTGTCGGCCTACACCGGGCGGCGGCAGCGGCAGATGGTCACGACCCTCACCGTGGGCATGCGCAAGGTCTGGTCGCTGGTGGACGCGCGGGCGCGCCTCGAACGCCTCGTGGGCGCGGCGGCGGCGGGCGGCGTGCGCCTCGACGCCGTCTGGCGGATGCTGCCGGCGGACGGGACCGACCCGCGCTCGGTGGTGGCGAGCAGCTTCGGGGCGGGACTGGAGCTCGCCCGGGAGGGGCGGGTCGTCCTCACCCAGGCCGAGCCCTTCGGCCCGATCTGGCTCGAGGCGCGGGAACGGGAGGACGGGGCGCCATGACGAGCGCGTACAGGAACAACGTCAGCGAGCTGCCGGGCGCCCGCGGCCTCGCCCACCGTGGCCACCTGCGCGTGGTCGAGGCGCTCCTGTTCGCCTCGGACAAGCCCGTTTCCGAGGCCGCCCTCGCCCGCCACCTGCCGGAGGAGGCGGACGTCGCGGCCCTCCTGTCGGACCTTGCCCAGCTCTACGCCTCCCGCGGGGTCAACCTCGTGAAGGTGGCCGGCGGCTGGTGCTTCCAGACCGCGCCCGACCTTGCCCATCTCCTGCGGGAGAGCGCGCAGACCCCGCGCAAGCTCTCCCGCGCGGCGACGGAGACGCTCGCCATCATCGCCTACCACCAGCCGGTCACCCGGGCGGAGATCGAGGAGATCCGGGGTGTTGCGGTTTCGAAGGGAACGCTCGATATCCTCCTCGAGACGGGCTGGGTGCGGCTGCGCGGCCGCCGGCGGGTGCCGGGCCGGCCGGTGACGTTCGGGACCACGGAGGCCTTCCTCCACCACTTCGGCCTCGAGGCGATCGCCGACCTGCCGGGCCTCGAGGACCTGAAGGCCGCCGGCCTCCTGGAGGGGACGCCGCCGGCGGGCTTTGCCATCCCGTCCCCCTCGGACGAGGCCGCCCTCGGCCCGGACGAGGACCCGCTGGAGCCCGGTGACGAGGAGGCCTGGGACGGCCGCTGAGGACGATCTGATGGACGAGGGACCGACCGGCGGCTGGCCCGGGCCCGCCCCGGAGGCGGCGCCGCCCGCCGCGGGCGCGCCGCGCCTGTCGCTTGCCGGCATCTGCCACGCCTACGCCCGGGAGCGGGTGCTCGATGCCGTCGACCTCGACGTCCGGGCGGGCGAGATCATGTGCCTGCTCGGCCCCTCTGGCTGCGGCAAGACGACCCTCCTGCGCGTCGCGGCGGGCGTCGAGCGGCAGACGGCGGGCGAGGTACGGGTGGACGGCCGCCTGGTGGCGGGGGGCGAGACGTTCGTCCCGGCCGAGAAGCGGGCGCTCGGCCTCGTCTTCCAGGACTACGCCCTCTTCCCCCACCTCACCGTCCTCGCCAACGTCACCTACGGCCTTCGGGACCGGCCGCGGCGGGAGGCGGAGGCGGCGGCGCGGGCGGCACTGTCGGGCGTCGGCCTGTCGGCTTACGAGCGCGCCTATCCCCATGCCCTGTCGGGCGGGGAACAGCAGCGCACGGCGCTCGTGCGCGCGCTCCTGCCGGCGCCGCGGGTCCTCCTCCTCGACGAGCCCTTCTCCGGCCTCGACCGGACCCTGCGCGCCCGGGTGCGCCGGGACACGGTCGCCCTCCTGAAGGAACGGCGGGCGACCGCCCTCATGGTCACCCACGACCCGGACGAGGCGCTCGCCATCGCCGATCGCATCGCGGTGATGGAGTCGGGCCGCATCGTCCAGCTTGCGACGCCCGAGGGCCTCTACGACGCGCCCGCGAGCCTTTACGCCGCCGGCCTCCTGTCGGAGCTCAACACCTTTCCGGCCACCGTCGAGGCCGCGGCGGCCGTCACCCCCTTCGGCCGCGTGCCCGCGCCGGGCATCGCCGAGGGGGGGCGGGTGACGGTGGCAATTCGCCCCGAGCACCTTTATATCGGCGACGGTAGCGGGGTGGCCGCGCGGGTGGTGTCCGCCCGCTTCTTCGGGTCGGTCATGCGGTACGAGTGCCGCGTTCCGGGCCTTCCCGAGCCGCTCGCCGTGGTGGAACGGGGAGCGCGGCGCGCCTCGGCGGGGGAGACGGTCCCGCTCGCCGGCCGGCTCGACCGGTTCCTCGCCTTTCCGGGCTGAACGGGTCGGTCCGGCCCCCGCGTGACGGGCGGGACCCGTTATGCTTGAATTCGGGGCGGCGCCGGTGTTGATGGCCCTCGAGCGGGCGGGACGCCGGGCCGGGCGGGGGGCGCATCGTCCCCGGCGGCGGTCCGCGGGGCCGCGAAAGGCAACGACGGTGCGGTACGGCCGCACCGGTGAACGGGCGGCGGGGCCGCCGGACAGGCAGGACGCTTCATGGGTATCAGCATCTGGCAGATCCTCATCATCGCGATCGTGCTCGTGCTCCTCTTCGGGCGCGGGAAGATCTCCGAGCTGATGGGCGACGTCGCGAAGGGCATCAAGAGCTTCAAGAAGGGCATGGCGGACGATTCGGAGGAGGCGCCGGCCGAACGCGCCGAGGGCCAGCCGCGGACCATCGAGCACACGGCCCAGCCCAAGGTGAACACCGCCGAGGCGGAGGAGAGCCGCAAGGCGAGCTGACGCGCCCGTCTGAGGGCCCCGGCCCGCCCCCGCGGCGCGGCCGGGACGGCGGAGGGCACGGCGGACCCGCCGCGTCCGTCACTGGCCGCGGGTGCCGAGCGCCCGCCGGCACGATCGGGAAGGCCCCGCGTGTTCAACATGTCGTGGACAGAGGTCCTGGTGATCGTGGTCATCACGATCATCGTCGTGGGTCCGAAGGAGCTTCCGGGCATGCTGCGCGCCTTCGGCAAGACGCTGGGGCAGGTGCGGCGCCACGCCCGGGACTTCCAGAGCCAGTTCAACGAGGTCCTGCGCGAGGCCGAGCGCCAGGCCGACCTCGAGGACGTGCGCAAGAATCTCGACGACGTGCGCAACCTCGACCCGCGCCGCGCGGTCAAGAACGCCGTCCTCGGCGAGGACGACGGGACGAAGGCCGCCAGCGGCAAGCCCCTTGCCGACGAGGCCGCCGCGACCGGGACGGCGCCCGCCGGGTCCGCCGGGGCCGCGGATGCGCCCGGGACAGCCGATGCCGGGGGCGCCGGGGAGGGGACGCCGGCGCCCGCCGAGCAACCGGCCCGCGAGGGCGGGGCGGCGACGGTCGCACCCGACGGTACGGGCGGCAGCCCGGTGAGGAACGGCGCGGCGGGCGCGCCAGCGGGCGGCGAGTCGGCGCCGCAGGCCGGCAACGGCCACGGCGCGGCCGAGGGTGAAGTCGAGCGGCGCAGCGCATGACCCAGGACGACATCGACGCCTCCCGTGCGCCGCTCATCGATCACCTGATCGAGCTGCGCTCCCGCCTCCTGAAGTCGGTGATCGCGCTGCTGATCGCCTTCGTGATCTGTTTTTATTTCGCGATCGACATCTTCAACATCCTGATCCTGCCGTACGAGTGGGCGGTCGGCAATGTCGAGGACGTCGACCTCATCTTCACCGCGCCGCAGGAGTATTTCTTCACGCAGGTGAAGCTGGCCTTCTTCGGCGCCCTGTTCCTCGCCTTTCCGGTGATCGCCGCCCAGGTTTACATGTTCGTGGCGCCCGGCCTCTACCGGAACGAGCGCGCCGCCTTCATGCCCTACCTGGTGGCGACGCCGATCCTGTTCGCCGTCGGTGCGGGCCTCGTCTACTTCGTGGTGATGCCGCTCGCCATGACCTTCTTCCTGTCCATGCAGCAGGGCGGGGAGGGCGTCGCCGAGATCCAGTACCTCGGCCGGACGAGCGAGTATCTCGGCCTCATCATGCTGCTCATCTTCGCGTTCGGGATCGTCTTTCAGCTGCCGGTGATCCTGACGCTGATGGCGCGGGCGGGCTTCATCGGCTCGAACGACCTGAAGCGCAAGCGCAAGTACGCGATCGTCATCGTGTTCATCATGGCGGCGATCCTGACCCCGCCCGACCCGGTGACCCAGATCGGCCTCGCCGTGCCCGCCCTCCTGCTCTACGAGGTGTCGATCCTGCTCGTGAAGCGGATCGAGCGGAAGCACCGCGCAGGAAACGCCGCGGCGGGCGGCTGAGGGTTGCGCGGGCGCGGGTGGACGGCCGCCCGCGCCTCGACTAGACGGGCGCCGACGAACCCGGACGACACCGTTCCGACAGCGAAAAGACCGTCATGCTCGACATCAAGTGGGTGAGGGAGAACCCGGACGCCCTCGACGCCGCCATGAAGAGCCGCGGCGGCGAGCCCGTCGCGGCCCGCCTCGTCGCCCTCGACGACCGCCGCCGCGCCGTCGTCTCGCGCCTGCAGGAGCTGCAGGAGCGGCGCAACGCCGCGAGCCGCGAGATCGGCAAGGCCAAGGGCGCGAAGGACGAGGCGCGCGCCGCCGGGCTCATCGAGGAGGTCGCCCGCCTCAAGGACGACCTCGCCGCCGCCGAGGCGGAGGAGCGCGCGGCGAGCGAGGCCCTCGAGGCGGCCCTCTCGGAGGTGCCGAACCCGCCGCTCGCCGACGTTCCCGTGGGCGAGGACGAGGCCGCCAACCTCGAGGTCTCCCGCGTCGGCACGCCCCCCGCCTTCGCCTTCGCGCCGAAGGAGCACTTCGAGCTCGGCGAGGCCCTCGGCCTCATGGACTTCGAGACGGCGGCCCGCATCGCGGGATCGCGCTTCGTCGCCCTCAAGGGGCCGCTCGCCCGGCTAGAGCGGGCGCTCGGCCAGTTCATGATCGACCTCCACACCCGCGAGCACGGCTACGTGGAGGTCGCCCCGCCGCTCCTCGTCCGCGATGCGGCCGTCTACGGCACCGCGCAGCTGCCGAAGTTCGCCGAGGACCTGTTCGCCACCACCGACGGGCGCTGGCTGGTCCCGACCGCCGAGGTCCCGCTCACCAACCTCGTGCGCGAGGAGACGCTGGCCGAGGCGGACCTGCCGCTGCGGGTCACCGCGCTCACCCCGTGCTTCCGCTCCGAGGCGGGCTCGGCGGGGCGGGACGTGCGCGGCATGCTCCGCCAGCACCAGTTCTCCAAGGTGGAGCTCGTCTCCGTCACCCACCCGGACCGGTCGCTCGAGGAGCTCGAGCGGATGCTGGACTGCGCCGAGGCCGTCCTGCGCCGCCTCGGCCTGTCCTACCGCGTCGTCACGCTGTCCACAGGCGACATGGGCTTCGCCGCCGCCAAGACCCACGACATCGAGGTCTGGCTCCCGGGGCAGGGTCAGTACCGGGAGATCTCGAGCTGCTCGGTGTGCACCGACTTCCAGGCCCGGCGCATGCGCGCCCGCTTCCGGCCAGATGGGGGAGGGGCCCTGCGCCACGTCCACACCCTCAACGGCTCGGGCGTCGCCGTCGGCCGCGCCCTCATCGCGGTGATGGAGACCTACCAGACGGAATCGGGCGCCATCGAGGTCCCGGCCGTCCTCGAGCCCTATATGGGGGGCATCCAGCTGATCGACGGCCCGAGGTGCCCTTCCTGATGCGCATTCTCCTCACCAACGACGACGGCATCAACGCGCCGGGCCTTTCCGCCCTCGAGGAGATCGCCGGGGCGCTGTCCGACGACGTGTGGGTGGTGGCGCCCGAGACCGACCAGTCCGGCGCCTCCCACAGCCTCACCCTCGCCGACCCCTTGCGGATGCGCAAGGTGGGCGAGAGGCGCTTCGCCGTGCGCGGCACGCCCACCGACTGCGTCATCATGGGGCTGCGCCAGGCCCTCGACGGGCCGCCGGACCTCGTCCTGTCCGGCGTCAACGCGGGGCAGAACATCGCCGACGACGTGACCTATTCGGGGACCGTCGCCGGGGCGATGGAGGGCATGCTCCTCGGCGTTCGCTCCATGGCGCTGTCCCAGGCCTACGGCTTCGGCCGCGGCACGCGCCCGGACTTTTCCGCCGCCATCGGCCACGGGCCGGAGGTGATCTCCCGCCTCCTCGCCCTCGACCTGCCGCCGACGACCCTCGTCAACGTGAACTTCCCGGACTGCCCGGCCGAGGACGTGAATGGCTGGCGCGTCACGCGGCAGGGCAAGCGCGACCAGGGCCTCCTCAAGGTGGAGGAGCGCCACGACGGGCGCCACCAGCCCTACTACTGGATCGGCTTCGAGCGGTCCCTGTCGACCCCGCCGGAGGGGACGGACCTTCACGCCGTCTACAACGGCTTCGTCTCGGTGACGCCGCTGCGCCTCGACCTCACCGACCACGAGGCGTGCGCGCGCCTCGCGAGCGCCCTCGGCTGACCGCCGGCCGCCCGGGGGCGCCGCGATGGGGGGCGAGGGCGTCGCGGGCGAGGCCGAAGCCACCGAGGCGGACCGGATCGCCCTCGCGGCCCTCATCCTGGAGCTCCGCCGGGAGGGCATCTCCGACCGGGCGGCGCTCTCGGCCATCGAGGCGATCCCGCGCCGCCTCTTCCTCGACCGCCGCCACCAGCCGCTCGCCTACCGCAACGCGCCGCTGCCCATCGAGTGCGGGCAGACCATCTCCCAGCCCGCCGTCGTCGCCCTGATGACGGCGGCCCTCGACCTGTCGCCCGCCGACCGCGTCCTCGAAGTGGGCACGGGCTCGGGCTACCAGGCGGCCGTCCTGTCGCGCCTCGCCGCCGAGGTCGTCACCATCGAGCGCTACCGCACCCTCGCCGCCCTCGCCCGGGAGCGGCTCGACGCCCTCGGCGCCGACAACGTGACCGTCCTCCTCGGCGACGGCACCCTCGGCGACCGCCGCCGCGCCCCCTTCGACCGCATCCTCTTGACGGCCGCCGCACCGGAAGTGCCGCCCGCCCTCCTCGACCAGCTCGCCCCCGGCGGCGTTCTCGTCGCGCCCGTGGGGCCGTCCGGCGGCGTCCAGCACCTGACGCGGTTCGCGAAGGGCGAGGGCGGCCTCGACGAGGAACGACTCGCCCCCGTCCGCTTCGTCCCGCTGCAGGAGGGGCCGGCCGAGGCCCTGTGACCTTCTTCCTCATGGGGCCGCCTGTGGCATCGGCGCAACAGGAAGGAAAGCCTTGCCGGTCCGGGGCCATCGGCGCTGGAACCTGATCGAATCCGGCGCACCCGATTCAAGGTTCGTCAACGCCCGCCGCCCATCCTCGCTCCCGTGTTCCCACCGGTTGCGTCGAAGGGTGTCGGATGATGCGTCGGGTCTACCTCCGTCCGCCGAGTCGCTCGCTGAAGCGGTCCGCGCTCGTGGTCCTTGCGGCAGGCGTCGCGGCTGGCTGCAGCAGCGATGCGACGCGGCTGTCCGAAGGCCCCCTGTTCGCCGGTTCCACGGCCAACCAGCGGGCGATCATCGCCGGGAGCCAGGTCTCGGCCGGTGTCCAGCCGGTCCAGAGCGCGGCCCTCGCCCCGGCCGGCCGCTCCTACGCCCCCGATCCGACCGCCACGGGGGCCGGCGTCGCCCGCGGCCAGTGGACGACCGTCGGCGCCCCGGTGGTCACCCTCCAGGCGGGGGAGACGCTCACCCTCCTCGCCCAGCGCCACGGGGTGCCGGTGGACGTGATCGTCGCCGCCAACCGTCTGCCGGGTCCCGAGGCCGCACGGCCGGGCCAGGCCCTCGTGATCCCGACCTACGTCTACCGGGACGCGGAGGCGGCGGTGGCGACGCCCCTCGACGCCGGCCCGGAAGGCATCGCCTCCGGTCCCCGCGACCTCGGCCAGCTGAGGATCGGCGCGGAGGAGGCGGCCCGGACGCCCGACGCCGTCGCGGTCGCCCCGCAGGCGCCGGCCGGCGGGGCGTCGGCCGCGGGCGGCACCCATATCGTCCAGCCCGGCGAGACCCTCTGGCAGGTGGCGCGGATCCACGACGTGAGCCCCGCGGCACTGATGGCGGCGAACGGCGTCGGCCCCGACTACAAGGTGAAGGCGGGCGAGCGGCTGAGGCTCCCGGGCGGGTCGACGGCCCTCGCCTCCGCCAGCGGCGGAACCGACGACGACGCCACGAGGGAGCCCGCGGCGACGGCGTCCGCGGAGCCGGCGGCGGCCGAGCCGAAGCCCGTGGAGGTCGCCTCCGTCGCCTCCGGGGCGGTACGGGCGGGCGCCACCATGACCGACGCGACGGCCGCGGCCGGCCCCGACGGGGACGAGAAGGCGGCGGAAGCGCCCGCGGACGACGGGGTGCGCGGCTTCCGCTGGCCCGCCCGCGGGCGGATCGTCGCCGGCTTCGGCAAGCAGGCGAACGGCGAGCGCAACGACGGCATCAACCTCGCCCTGCCCGCGGGCACGCCCGTCAAGGCGGCCGAGCAGGGCACGGTGATCTACGCGGGCAACGAGCTGCCGGGCTACGGCAACCTCGTCCTCATCCAGCACGAGGGCGGCTGGGTCACCGCCTACGCCCACAACGAGGTGCTCAAGGTGAAGCGCGGCGACAAGGTGCGGCGCGGGCAGGTGATCTCGACGGTCGGCTCCACCGGCTCGGTCAGCCAGCCCCAGCTCCACTTCGAGCTGCGCAAGGGCTCCAAGCCCGTCGACCCGCTCCCCCACCTCTCGGGCGCCTGAGCCCCATCCTCTCCCTCCCCCGCGACCTCGCCGCCCGGTTCCCCCGGGCGGCTTTTTCTTGGGCGAGGGACGCGCCCGCCGACGGCGATCGGGGCGCCGGCCGTCGCGGGCGGCGCCGGGCGGGGCGGTCAGCGCGTCAGGCGCTGGCCGAGGCGGCCGGCGAGGTCCTGGATGAACTGGAAGGCGACGCGGCCGGAGCGGGAGCCGCGGGTCGTCGCCCACTCGAGGGCGTCCCGGCGAAGGGTCTCCTCGTCCACCGGCAGGGCGAACGCCTCCACGTAGCCGCGGACCATGGCGAGATACTCGTCCTGGCTGCACTGGTGGAAGCCGAGCCACAGCCCGAACCGGTCCGACAGCGATATCCGCTCCTGCACCGCGTCCCCCGGGTTGATGGCCGAGCTCTTCTCGTTCTCCATCATCTCCCGCGGCAGGAGGTGGCGCCGGTTGGACGTGGCGTAGAAGACGACGTTCTCCGGCCGCCCCTCGATCCCGCCCTCCAGCACCGCCTTCAGGCTCTTGTAGGAGGTGTCGCCCTGGTCGAACGACAGGTCGTCGCAGAACAGGACGAAGCGGAACGGCGCGCCGCGCACCAGCGCCATCAGCCGCGGCAGCGTCTCGATGTCCTCCCGGTGGATCTCCACGAGCTTGAGCGGCGGCACGCCCTCCGCCCGCTCCGCGTTCACCGTCGCGTGGGCGGCCTTCACGAGGGACGACTTGCCCATGCCCCGCGCCCCCCACAGGAGGACGTTGTTCGCCGGCAGCCCCGAGGCGAAGCGGCGCGTGTTGTCGAGAAGGGCGTCCCGCATCCGCTCGATGCCCTTCAGGAGCGCGATCTCCACCCGCGCCACCGTCTCCACCGGGGCGAGCCCCTCCCGCTCGGGCGCCCACACGAAGGCGTCGGCCGCCGAAAGGTCGGGCGGGGCGGGGGCGGCGGGCACGGCGCGCTCGAGGAGCGCGATCAGCGTGTCGAGGCGGGAAAGCAGCGGGTCGTTGCGGGCGTCCATGTCCATTCCGGCGGGGTTCCGTTCAGCGTCCGATGGGGCGTTCGCGGCCGGTGCGGCCGATCGGCGCTCTCGCTAGCATGCGGCCGGCCGTCGCGGAACGGGGGGCGGCGCGCGGCCGCGGTCGTTGCAAACGGGCGCCGCCCGGGTATAGAAGCCGGTGCCGGCGGGCGGGCGCGGGTTGAACCGTCGCTCCCCGGACACGATCTCGTGGCGGGCCCGGCGGGCCGGCGCGCCCCTCGGGCGGCCGACGCCGGGGCCGGCCGCCGCCTTGCGGCACCACCCGTTGATATCGGCGGGTCCGGGCGCGCCCCGGTCCGTCGCCCACGCTTGGACAGGGACCCTCGATGCTCGTCACGCCAGCCTATGCCCAGGGCGCCGGTGGGGGCGGTGCGGAATTCGTCATTTCGCTGCTGCCGTTCATTCTGATCTTCGTGATCATGTACTTCCTCATCATCCGCCCCCAGCGGCAGCGGATGAAGGCCCACCAGGAGATGGTGTCCAACCTGAAGCGGGGCGACACGGTGGTGACCGCCGGCGGCCTCATCGGCAAGATCACCAAGGTGGTGGACGACAACGAGCTCCAGGTGGAGTTTTCCGAGGGCAACCGCGTGCGCGTCGTGCGCAACACGGTGACCGAGGTGCGCGCCAAGGGCGAGCCCGCGGCCGACAACGCCTGACCACTCGCCCCATGACGGGGCGATGCCCGGCGCGGCAGGCGCGCCGGGCGACACGCACGGGGTGACATGCTCTATTTCGCGCGCTGGAAGATCGCGCTGATCGTCCTCGTGGTGGTCGGCGGCTTCCTCTCCCTCCTGCCGAACCTCCTGCCGCGCTCCGTGGCGGAGAGCTTGCCCGGCTTCATGCCGAGCCGGCAGATCGTGCTCGGCCTCGACCTGCAGGGCGGCGCCTATCTCCTGTACCAGGTCGACCGGCAGGACTACGTGAACAAGCGCCTGCGCGGTCTCGTCGGCGAGGTGCGCAACGTCCTCCGGGACGAGCCGCGCATCGGCTACACCGGCCTCGGCGTCGTGGAGGAGGGCGTCCAGGTCCGCATCCGCGACCCGCAGCAGGTGGACGAGGCGCGCGCGCGGCTGGAAGACCTCCTCAACCCCCTCGCGACCGGCACCTTCAACCAGTCCGCCACCAACGAGTTCGCTTTGACGGAGGGGGCGGACGGCCTCTTTCGCCTCACCTTCACCGACGCGGGCCTTTCCCAGCGCATCCGCTCGATCGTCCAGCAGTCGATCGAGGTCATCCGCCTCAGGATCGACGAGCTCGGCACCACCGAGGCCTCGATCCAGCGGGAGGGCGAGGACCGCATCCTCGTGGAGGCGCCCGGCATCGGCGATCCGGAGCGGCTGAAGGCCCTCGTCGGCCAGACCGCCCAGCTCACCTTCCACCTGGTGGACCAGTCCATGTCGCCGCGCCAGGCGATCCAGTCCCGCCCGCCGCCGGGGACCCAGCTCGTCTACTCCATGGACGACCCGCCCGAGCCGTTCATCATCGAGGATTCGCCGCTCCTTACCGGCGAGGACCTGGTGGACGCCCAGACGGGGTTCGACCAGCAGACCAACGAGCCCATCGTCACCTTCCGCCTGTCGGGCGGCGGAGCGCGCACCTTCGGCGAGGTGACCTCGCGCAACGTCGGCCGCCCGTTCGCGATCCTCCTCGACAACGAGGTGATCACCGCGCCGGTGATCCGCGAGCCCATCCTCGGCGGGTCGGGCCAGATCTCCGGCGACTTCACGGTGGAGACGGCGAACGACCTCGCCATTTTGCTGCGCGCGGGCGCGCTGCCCGCCCGCCTCATCCCCATCGAGGAGCGCACGGTGGGCCCGGGCCTCGGGGCGGACTCGATCGCCGCGGGCCAGATCGCCTCGGTCGTCGGCGCCGTCCTCGTGGCTGCCTCCATGGTCGCGGTCTACGGCCTGTTCGGCGTCTTCTCGGTGCTCGCCCTCGTCGTCAACGTGGTCCTGATCCTCGGGATCCTGTCGGCCATCGGCGCCACGCTGACGCTCCCGGGGATCGCGGGGATCGTGCTCACCATGGGCATGGCGGTGGACGCCAACGTCCTCATCTACGAGCGCATCCGGGAGGAGGCGGCGGCGGGCCGCAAGGCCATCAACGCCATCGACGCGGGCTTCCGCCGCGCCATCGCCACCATCCTCGACGCCAACATCACCACGCTGATCGCGGCCGTCATCCTGTTCCAGCTCGGCTCCGGGCCGATCCGGGGCTTCGCGGTGACGCTCGCCATCGGCATCGTGACCACCGTCTTCACCGCCTACATGTTCACGCGCCTCCTGGTGGCGCTGTGGGTGAGGCGCACGCGGCCGTCCGCCGTCCCCTTGTGAGGACCGCGGGGCCCCGCGGGACGGACCGAACCTGAGAGGACCTGCGCAGAATGCGCCTTGTGAAGCTGCCGACGGGGACGCGGATCCCCTTCATGCGCTACCGCCGGCCCGCGATGATCGCGTCCGGGGCGCTCGCCGTCCTGTCGGTGCTGCTGTTCCTCGTGGTCGGCCTCAACTACGGCATCGACTTCAAGGGCGGCACCCTCGTCGAGATCCGCGTGAAGGAGGGGCCGGTCGACATCGGCGACATCCGCTCGCGCGTGTCCGGCCTCAACCTCGGCGACGTGCAGGTCCAGGAGATCGGGACGGAGAACGACGTCCTCATCCGCGTCGAGCGCCAGCCCGGCGGCGAGGCGGCGCAGCAGCGCGCCAACATGCTGATCCAGGAGACCTTCGGCGACGCGGTGGAGCTGCGCCGCGTCGAGGTGGTCGGCCCGCGCGTGTCGAGCGAGCTCGCGCGGGCCGGCACCATCGCCGTCATCGCCTCGCTGATCGCCATCATGGCCTACATCTGGCTGCGCTTCGAGTGGCA
>CAZJNX010000022.1:2554-31511 GCA_964547415.1 uncultured Hyphomicrobiales bacterium | reverse complement strand
CTCGGCATCTGCGTCGGCATGCAGCTGATGGCGACCCGCGGCCTCGAAAACAAGGTGAGCCGGGGTCTCGGCTGGATCCCGGGGGACGTGGTCCGCCTCGAGCCGGGGGCCCGGGAGGCGGAGGGCGAGGGCCATCCGAAGGGGCCGGCGGGCTACAAGATCCCCCACATGGGCTGGAACACGCTGGAGAGCGCCCGCCCCCACACCCTCCTCGAGGACATCCCCCTCGGCCGCACCGGCTGGCACGCCTATTTCGTCCACTCCTACCGCTTCGCGCCGAAGGACGAGCACGCCGTGGTGACATGGACCGACTACGGCGGCCCGTTCCCCTCCATCGTCGGCATCGACAACATGGCGGGGACCCAGTTCCACCCCGAGAAGAGCCAGGCCCTCGGCCTGAAGCTCATCGGCAACTTCCTGAGGTGGCGCCCGTGATCCTGTTTCCGGCGATCGACCTCAAGGACGGGGCCTGCGTGCGGCTGCGCCAGGGCGACATGGGGCGGGCGACCGTCTTCCCCCGCACTCCGGCCGAGCAGGCCCGCCACTTCGAGGAGCTGGGCTTTTCCTGGCTCCACATCGTGGATCTCAACGGCGCCTTCTCCGGCCGCAGCGAGAACGCGGAGGCCGTGGAGGCGATCCTCGCGTCGGTCTCGCTGCCCGTGCAGCTCGGCGGCGGCATCCGCGACATGGCGGCGATCGAGGCCTGGCTCGACAAGGGCGTCTCCCGCGTCATCCTCGGGACTGCCGCCGCGAAGGATCCGGACCTCGTGAAGGCGGCCGCGAAGGCCTTTCCCGGCAAGGTCGCCGTCGGGATCGACGCGCGGGAGGGGCTGGTCGCCGTCGAGGGCTGGTCCCACGCCTCCCAGATCACCGTCTTCGAGCTCGCCCAGCGCTTCGAGGACGCCGACGTCGCCGCCCTCATCCACACCGACATCCAGCGGGACGGGATGCTGACCGGGCTCAACCTCGAGCAGACCATCGCCCTCGCCGAGACGGTGGAGATCCCGGTGATCGCCTCCGGGGGCCTTGCCGGCATGGACGACATCGACCGTCTCGCCTCTCCCGAGGCGTCGGTGCTCGGCGGCGCCATCGCCGGCCGCGCCCTCTACGACGGCCGCCTCGACCCGGCCGCCGCCCTCGCCCGCCTCCGACGAGGCCCGGTCCAGTGAAGGATCGGGCCGAGTTGCTGCAGCTGGCGCGCACCGCCGGCGTCCTCCACGTCAAGAGGACTGCGCTTAACCCGATCCTGTGGCTCCTCGCCGTTGCCCTCGCCGCCTTCGTGATCGCCGGGTCCCTCGCTGGCTGGAACACACGGGCAGGCTACCTATTTCTGGTTCTGATAGCCGTGGTCGTGATTGCAGCGCTTGCGGTCTATTTCATTCTCTTATTCAGGGATCCTGACCGCCTGCAATCGGAAGAATATCAACTTCAGGTCAAGCAATTGCAGGCGATCGTCTCGAAGGAAGGTTCGCAACTTGATCCCGACACCTTAGAATCGCTGCCGAATCCGCTTTCGGGCACGGACCAGGGCGACCGAGAGAGATGAAATGCAACGCATTCACCTTCTGACGTTCGACGAGTTCCGCACGCCGCGCGACGTGATGATGCGCCTGGTCGACGAGCTGGAGGGTGTGCACGATTGGCTTGCCTTTCTGCCGTCCGCCATCGTGGTCGTGTCCGCACACACAGCGAACGAACTCGCGGTTGCCCTGAACGTGCGAAGAGCCGGCATGTCGTTCATCGTCACGGAAATCGATCCTTTCAAGAGCGACGGTCAGCTGCCGCTCGCAGTCTGGGACTTCATCAGTCGCGCGGCACGGTGGGAAACCATCCCGGCTGGTGACAACCTCGACATGGTGGGCCGCTGAGTGCTGAAGACCCGCATCATTCCCTGCCTGGACGTGAAGGACGGGCGCGTCGTCAAGGGCGTGCGCTTCCTCGACCTCGTGGACGCGGGCGACCCGGCCCAGGCGGCCATCGCCTACGACGCGGCCGGCGCGGACGAACTGTGCTTCCTCGACATCACCGCCAGTCACGAGGACCGGGGCATCCTGCTGGAAGCCGTCGGCAAGACCGCCGACAACTGCTTCATGCCGCTCACCGTCGGCGGCGGGGTGCGCACCGTCGCCGACATCCGCGAACTCCTGCTCGCGGGCGCCGACAAGGTGTCGATCAACACCGCCGCCGTGCGGGACCGGGCCTGCGTCGGCCGCGCGGCGGAGAAGTTCGGCAGCCAGTGCATCACGGTCGCCATCGACGCCAAGCGCGTCGACACCCCGCCGGGCGAGCCCCTGCGCTGGGAGGTCTTCACCCACGGCGGGCGCAACCCGACCGGCATCGACGCCGTCGCCTACGCCCGGGAGGTGGAGGGCCTCGGCGCGGGCGAGATCCTGCTCACCTCCATGGACGCCGACGGCACGCGGGACGGCTACGACATCCTCCTCACCCGCGCCGTCGCCGACGCCGTCGCCATCCCCGTCATCGCCTCGGGCGGGGCGGGCACCCTCGACCACCTCGTCGACGCGGTGGCGTACGGCCACGCCTCGGCCGTCCTCGCCGCCTCCATCTTCCACTTCGGCACCTTCTCCATCGCCGACGCCAAGGCCGCCATGGCGAACGCGGGGATCCCGGTGCGGCGGGACGGCACCCACCCATGACCTTCCGCATCGAGGACCTCGACCGCATCGTCGCCGGGCGCCTGTCGGCCGACCCCACCGCCTCCTACACGGCGAGCCTCGCCGCGAAGGGCCCGGCGCGCTGCGCCAAGAAGCTGGGGGAGGAGGCGGTGGAAGCCGCCATCGCGGCCGCGCAGGGAGACCGGGACGGCCTCGTTGCGGAGGCGGCGGATGTCTTCTATCACCTTCTCGTGCTCCTCGCCGTCGCGGGGATCCCCCTCGACGAGGTGACGGCCGAGCTCGAACGCCGCACCGCGCGCTCCGGCCACGAGGAGAAGGCCTCGCGGCCGCCGTCCGCCTGACGCTGCCAGATCCCTTCCGAGTTCCATGGACCAGTTCAACCCGCCAGAGCTCGCGCCGTACCGCACCTTCGACGAGGCCGAATGGGCGATGCTGCGTGCCGACCAGCCCCTGACGCTGAGCCCGGCCGAGCTCGCGGAGCTGCGCTCCTTCAACGACCGCATCCGCTTCGAGCAGGTGGAGACCATCTACCTGCCGCTCTCCCGCCTCCTGCGGCTCCACGTGGAGGCCTTCCAGAAGCTCCACGAAGCGACCACCGCCTTCTTCGGCTCCGACCACGGCAAGATCCCGTTCGTCATCGGGATCGCCGGGTCCGTCGCCGTCGGCAAGTCCACCGCCGCCCGCCTCATCCAGGTGCTGATGGCCCGCTGGCCGTCGAGCCCGCGGGTCGCCCTCGTCCCGACCGACGGCTTCCTCTATCCGAACGCCGTCCTCGAGGCGGAGAACCTCATGTCCCGCAAGGGTTTTCCGGAGAGCTACGACGTCGCGCGGCTGCTTTCCTTCCTCACCGACGTGAAGTCCGGCAAGCCGCGGGTGGAGGCGCCCGTCTACTCTCACCTCGTCTACGACGTGGTGCCGAACCAGACGATCACCATCGAGGTTCCCGACATCCTGATCGTCGAGGGCCTCAACGTGCTGCAGACGAGTCGGCAGACGGCGGACGGGCGCAACCGCCCGTTCGTGTCCGACTTCTTCGACTTCTCGATCTACATCGACGCGGACGAGGACGTGCTGGAGGAGTGGTACCTTGAGCGCTTCCTGCGCCTCGCCACCACCCGCTTCCGCGACCCGCGCTCCTACTTCCACCGCTACGCGAGCCTTTCGGAGGAGGAGCAGGTCGCCTTCGCGCGCCGCCTGTGGAACGACATCAACCTTCTCAACCTGCGCGAGAACATCCGCCCGACCAAGTACCGGGCCGACCTGATCCTCTCGAAGGCGCAGGACCACGCCATCCGCCAGGTCTCCCTGCGAAAACTGTGACGCGGCCACGCCGCGCGTTCCGGACGAGCCCCATGGAAAAGCCCCACCTGTTGATGATCCGCCCGATGATCCCGACCGTGATGGAGGCGCTCGACGAGGGCTTCGTCGTTCACCGCCTGTGGGAGGCCGAAAATGCGGACGCCCTCCTCGCCGAGGCGGGGCCAAGGATCCGCGGGGTCGCCACCAACGGGGCGGTCGGCTGCGACGCGGCGCTGATGGACCGCCTGCCAGCGCTCCAGATCATCGCCTCCTACGGCGTCGGCTACGACGCCATCGACGTGGAGGCGGCGCGGGCGCGGGGGGTCGCCGTCACCAACACGCCGAACGTCCTCGACGACGCGGTGGCCGAGCTCACCCTCGCCCTCATGCTGGCGCTGTGCCGGCGGATCGTGCCGGCCGACCGCCACGTGCGCGAGGGCCGCTGGACCGGCTTCGGCAACTTTCCGCTCACGGGCGAGCTGACGGGTAAGACCGTGGGCATCCTCGGCCTCGGCCGGATCGGCAAGGAGATCGCCCGCCGCTGCCAAGTGATGAAGATGCAGGTGGTCTACCACGGCCGGCGCGCCCAGCCTTACCAGCCCTACCCGTTCTTTCCGGACCTCGTGGCGATGGCGCGGGCGTGCGACTGGCTCGTGGTGATCGCGCCGGGCGGGGCGGACACGCACCATCTGGTGGACGGGAGGGTCCTGGAGGCGCTGGGGCCGGAGGGGGCGCTCGTCAACGTCGGCCGCGGTTCCATCGTGGACGAGGCGGCGCTCGTCACGGCGCTCGAGGCCGGCACCCTCGGCGGGGCGGCCCTCGACGTCTTCGAGGACGAGCCGCGGGTGCCGGAGGCGCTCTTTGCGATGGACAACGTGGTCCTCTCCCCCCACCAGGGCAGCGCCACCCACAAGACCCGCCGCGCCATGGGCGACCTCGTGGTGGAGAACCTCGCCGCCCACTTCGCGGGCCGGCCGCTGCCGACCCGCGTCGCCTGACCGGAAGCGTCCCGCCCTTCGCCCGCTCGGGGCGCGGCGAAGGCACGAAGCGGCCCTCCCCGCGGCGGCTTTCTGAAACCCGTCGGCAGGACGACGGGCAGGTCTTCGCTCGCCCGCGCCTGTGTTGTCGGACAACGACGGGCCTCGATCGCGGCGGCGAAGCCGGGCCCGCGTCCGGGACGGACGGCGACGGCCCCGTAAGCGCAGGCATCCTCGTGGATCGCGCCTTCTGCGCTTTCCGGTCGAGAGCCGATCGCGCGACTGCGCGGTCGCTGTCGCTCGACCCGCATGCACCGGTGCGCCGCGGGGGCGCGGCGGTCGGTGCGCGCCGGGGCCGGCGGATCAGGCGGGCTCGGTCATCCAGCTCGCGAGGTCGAAGCCGATCGTCTCCAGGTCGTCGCGCAGGGCCGCGGTCTTCTCCTCGGAAAGCTCCACCAGCGGGGGGCGGAGATTGCGCCAGACCGGGTCGTCGAGGGTGTCGGCGATCGCCGTCTTCATGGCGGCGATCATGTCGTACTTCGCGAAGGTGGTGCGGATCTCCCGGCAGCGGGCCTGGAGGGCGTCGCTGTCCGGCCCGTTCCAGCCCGCCGCGAGTTCGGCGATGAGGCGGGCATTCACGTTGCAAAGGGCCGAGATGCACCCCACCGCGCCGAAGCCCATGGCGTTCTTGAGGTAGAGCTCGGAGCCGACGAACAGGCCGAAGCCCGGGATCGCTTCGGCCACGGCCCGGCTATGGGCCTCGTCGCCGGTCGAATCCTTCATGCCGACGATGACGGACGGGAAGTCACGCACCAGCCGTTCGACGAGGGACAGCGACCACCCGACCCCGGCGACCGCCGGGATGTGATAGAGGTAGATCCTGAGGCGCCCGTCCCCCACCCCGTCGATCACGTCGGCGACCGACCGGTAGAGGCCCTCCTCCGTGACGGCCTTGTAGTAGAAGGGCGGCAGCATGAGCGTGCCGCCGCACCCCTTCGCCGTGGCGTGGGCGGCGACGCGCACGGTGTCGGTGATCGATGGGTGGCCCGAGCCCGGCATCATCCGCGCGGGCGGCAGGCCCGCGTCGACGAGCGCGTCGAGAAGGTCGATCTTCTCCCCCGCCGACAGGGACGTGCCTTCCGAGTTGGTACCGAAGACGGCGAGCCCGCAGTCGACGGCGAGTAGCCGCCGACAGTGGGCGACGAGCCGCCCCACGTCCACCCGCCGGTCCGAACCGAACGGGGTCACCACCGGGGCGAGGGCGCCCCCCATCGTCTCGCGCGCGGCCATCGTCTCCACTCCTCCTCGCCCGGTCGGGCAGCGACAATGTCGCGATCGCCGTCCCCGGGTCAACGCATCCGCGCGCGCGCCGAGGAGGGGCCGGCCGGCAAAGGCGCGCCCGTCCGTGGCCGAGGGGCTGGCCCGTGCGCGGTCAGCCCGCCCGGCGACCCGCGGCGACCAGCGGCGACCAGCGGGCCACCCCGCCCCTCCGGGTGAGGAATCCAGCCGCCTTCGCGGCAGGCAAGGGCGCGCACGCGAGGCCCACGCCGCATACCCTGCCCCGCGTGGCCCGACCGGGTCTTCCCGGGCCGCGAGCCGCCACCATCAAGGACGGTGGACCGGCGGAAAAGGCGCGGGCGCGCGCCGCTCGGGCGTCATCCGGGATCGGGGGCGGCGTGGTGCCCGGATCGGCGGGCGGGTGTCGCTGCAGTCGGTGAC
Source organism: uncultured Hyphomicrobiales bacterium (assembly GCA_964547415.1). GTDB lineage: Bacteria > Pseudomonadota > Alphaproteobacteria > Rhizobiales > Amorphaceae > CAZJNX01. Next base: position 24,880 of record CAZJNX010000022.1, on the reverse strand, counting down.
GCCGCCAAAGCAGCCGCATCTCTCGCCCTGGAGGGAGGGCCGGTAGTTGACGCCGCTGCCGGAATGCCCGCGCCGCATGCCCTGCCCTGCGTGGCCCGACCGGGTCTTTCCGGGCCGCGAGCCGCCACCATCAAGGACGGTGGACCGGCGGAAAAGGCGCGGGCGCGCGCCGCTCGGGCATCGTTCGGGATCGGGCGCGGCCTCGTGCCCGGATCGGCGGGCGGGTGTCGCTGCAGTCGGTGACGCCGCCGAAGCAGCCGTAACGCCGACATGGTCCCCTCGCGCACCGCCTTCGTCACCGGCGAGTTCAACGGCTCGGTCTTCGCCCCGCCGAACTTCGGCTGGCTCGGGCGCGGCTACAACCTGTTGAAGACCGACCCGCTCAACTTCGCCCGGAAGGACGGCGACATCATCTCCGACCAGCCGCTCTTCAAGTTCTATTTCGAGGACGCGGACGGTTACGCCTCCCAGAACGAGAGCAAGGCGGTCTACGGCGTCGCCCAGACGCCCGGCGGCACCGCAGAGTGCGACAGCAGCCACACGCTGGTGAAGTCGTACGAGGACCTGCAGGATTTTTCCAAGCAGGACTATTCCGCGAACGTCGGCGTCGGCAAGTTCGCCTTCTCCGCCTCACGCGCCCACTCGGAGATCAACGACGACTCCACGGGCCGCGATCGCGCCTTCATCATGGAGCGGTGCGACGTGCACCTGCACACCCTCCAGCTCAAGCTGCGCTGGCGCAAGGGCGAGGACTACCTCCGCCAGCCCCTCGAGGAGGGTTTTCGCGAGGCGATCGAGGAAATGCCGCTCGAGTGGAGCGCGGACAACAGCGTGGCGCTGAAGAACATCCTCGACCGCTTCGGCACCCACTTCGCCGAGCGGATCGAGTACGGCGGCACGGCCTACGCCAAGACCGAGATCACGAAGACCACCTACCAGATGATGTCCGCCACCGAGGACGGCTACTCGATCGGCGCGGAGGGCCAGGTCAAGGCGGTCTCGTTCGGCGGCAGCTTCTCCGACCAGTCGAAGGAAAGCAGCGACCGCAGGAACAACCACGAGAACTCGACCGACACCCGCTGGTGGGTGGGCAGTACCGGAAACACCGACACCGACGCCTGGGAAGCCAGCGTCAAGGACAACCCGATGCCGGTCGCGGTCGAGTTCCGCCCGGTCTTCGACCTGTTGACGCCGGTCTTCTTTCCCGATGATCCGGACATCGGCTTGAAGAAGCATCTCCTGGAGTATGCCACCGGGATCTATTTCCGCCAGTACGGGCACACCTCGATGACGCACGACGACCCGCGGGCGCTCGACATTCCCGAGCCCCGCTCGCTGTGCGTGCGCCTCGAATCCCTCGACCTGGAGATCGACGGCAGCGTGGCGTTCTTCGGCGGGGCGCTCCGGGGCGGCTTCACCGACGGCGCCGGCACGCCCGTGCGCAGCATCCCGCCCTTCTCGCTGGCGATGGACCAGAAGGTCGACTCGCGCCACCGGCCCGACGGTCTCGTCGCCTGGGACCGGACCTTCGTCCTGGATGGCAACACGCTGCCGCTCTACACCTCTTGCACCGGAACGATCTCGGAGCGCTTCATCCGGGACGGAAAGGTCTACCTCCACGGCGAGCTCCACACCCACGACGTCAACCGCAAGCGCCTCAGCCGGGACTTCCCCGAACAGGCCTTCCCGCTGGGGCGGATCGAACCGGGCGTCGTGCAGGCCTTCGACGGCTCCATCACCCTTCCGGGCGCCACCGCCCGCTACCGCCTCCAGATCTGGGAGGAGGGCACGGCCCGGCCCTGACCCGCCAGCGGGCCGACGAAGGCGCGCGGACGGTGCGCGCGCGCCGGCGGGCAGCCCGCTGGTCGGCGGGCGCCGTGCCCGTCCGCGGCGGGCCCATGGCGGGTCGAGGCCGCCCCCGAGCCACCCCCTGCGCGCCGACGCCCGTTTCGGGGAGCGGTTCGCGGACCTTGCTCGGGGCACCGGCCTTTCCGCGGGTCCCTTGCGCCGCGCCCGACCGGGGACGCGCCCGCCGCGGAAAACCGAGGCGGACGGCCCGCCGCGTGCTGGGACCTTCCCGGTTCCCGCCCGCCGGGAGGGCGAGGCGCGGTGCCCGGGCCGGTCGCCGGCAACGCGGCGGCTGGCGCGCCGCGGCCCCGTCGACTACCGTCCAAACCCCACCCGACGGCCGGCGCCAGCCCGTGCCGGCATCACCACCACAGGACGACCCCCATGGATCTCATGCTCGCCGGCCGCACCGGCCTCGTCACCGGCGCGAGCGCCGGCATCGGAAGCGGGATCGCGACCGCCCTCGCCCGGGAAGGCGTGCGCCTCGCCGTCACCGCGCGCCGCCGGGAGGGCCTCGACGCCCTCGCCGACCGGATCGCGGCGGCGGGCGGCCCCCGCCCCGTGGTGCTGACGGGCGACGTGACGGACGGGGCGGACGTCGCGCGGATCGCCGAGGAGGCGGTCGCCGCGCTCGGGCAGGTGGACATCCTCGTCAACAACGCCGGCGCCTCCCGCCCGCTCGGCGGCCTCGGCGACGACGCGGTGTGGGACGAGGCCATGTCCCTCAACTTCACCTCCACGCGGCGGATGACGGAGCACCTGCTGCCGGCGATGCGTGAGCGGCGCTGGGGCCGGATCGTCAACATCACCGGGCTGATGGAGCCGCGGACGCTGAACGCGGCGACGACGGCCAAGGCCGCGGTCCACCTGTGGGCCAAGGGCCTCGCCTGCGACGTGGCGAAGGACGGGGTGACGATCAACTCGATCCCGCCGGGTCGGATCAACTCCGACCAGATCCTGAACCGCCTCTACCCGACCGAGGCGTCCCGCGCCGACTTCATCGAGCGCTACATCCCGATGGGCTACTTCGGCGAGCCGGAGGACATCGGCAACCTCGTCGCCTACCTCGCCTCCCCGCTCGCCGCCTACATCACGGGCAACGTCATCCCGGTGGACGGCGGCATGCACTTCTTCGGCGCCTGACCGCCCGGCGGCCGCCCGGGCGCCCCCGGGCGGCTACCCCTCGAAGCCGTAGGCGCGGCGGGCCTCGGCGGGGGTGATCTTGCCGTCCGCGAGGTCGGCGCGGATCGCCGCCCCGTCGCGCTCGGCCGGGTCTCCGTAGCCGCCGCCCGAGGCCATGACGTGGCGGAAGACGTCGCCGCGACGCATGGCGACCGGGGTGAGCGGCAGGACGGGAAGCTCCTCCCGCGTGCCGTCCGTGCGCTCGATCACGTTCATGGACGGGGTGCCGTCGTGCCCGCCGAACAGGCCGTGGGGCCTGTGGCGGCGCTTGTCGGAGCGCACGGCGAGGTCCGCCTCGGGGGCGAGCAGGCGATAGGACCGCTCGATGGCGAGGCCCCCGCGGTGGCGCCCGGCGCCGCCGGTGTCGGGGACGAGGGCGTAGCGTTCGATCCGCAGCGGAAAGCGCTCCTCGATGAGTTCGATCGGGATGTTGGACTGGTTCGCCCCGACGTGGGGCACGCCCTCCTGCCCGTCGTGGTCCGCCGCCGCGCCCCAGGTGCCCATCGCGGTCTCGCAGAAGACGAAGTAGCGCCCCGCCTCGTCGTAGCCCGCGATGGTCGGGAGGGTCGAGCCGCCCGAGCCGTCCGCCGTCACCCGGTCCGGCACCGCCCCGGCGAGGGCGCCGAACAGGCAATCGATCATGCGGTAGCCGGTGATGCCGCGGGCGCCGCACGGGGCGGGCGGGCGCGGGTTCATGACCGTGCCGAGGGGGGCGCGCACGGTGATCGGGCGGGTGAAGCCGTGGCAGTTGGGCACGTCCGCCGTCATGACGGAGCGGATGGCGGCGTACACGCACGCCTTGGTGAAGGGGAAGGTGGAGTTGACCCCGCCCTTCACCTCCGCCGAGGAGCCCGTCCAGTCCACCTCCACCGTCTCCCCCGAGACGGTGAGGCGGCATGAGAAGACGATGGGCTGCGGATCGGGGCCGAGCCCGTCGATGTGGTCGGTGAAGCGATACTCCCCGTCCGGGATCCGCGCGATCTCCGCCCGGGCGAGGGCCTCGGCGTAGTCGTGGAGGGCCTCGGCGGCCGCGTCGATCGTCTGCGAGCCGTGGCGGGCGTGGAGGTCGGCGAGGCCGCGGGCGCCGGTCTCGCAGGCGGCGATCTGGGCCGACAGGTCTCCCTTCACCCAGTGGGGCGTGCGCACGTTGGTCTCGATGATCCGCCAGAGCGTCTCGTTGGGCTTCCCCTCCTCCACGAGCTTCAGGAGCGGGATGCGCAGGCCCTCCTGGAAGACCTCGTGGGCGCCCAGGGCGTTGCTGCCGGCCACGATGCCGCCGACGTCGGAGTGGTGGGCGAGCGTCGTCGACCAGCCCGCGACGCGCCCGTCCACGAACACCGGCATCACCACGTAGATGTCCGGCAGGTGCTGGCCGGAGGCCACGTAGGGGTCGTTCATGACGAAGACGTCGCCCGGCCGGCAGGTCCCGGCGTGAAGGCCGACGAGGAGCTCCATGGCGTCGTGGAAGGAGCCGAGGTGCATGGGCGTGCACACGCCCTGGGCGAGGACGCGCCCGTCCGGCCCGCACAGGGCGGTGGAGAAGTCGAGGCTGTCGCGCACGATGGGCGAGAGCGCCGTGCGCATCAGCGTGATCGCGATGTCGTCGGCGATGGTGTCGAAGGCGTTGCGCAGGATTTCGAGGAGGAACGGGTCGATCCGCGTGGTCATCGGGTCGCCTCCTCGGCGAGTGCGAGGACGAGGTTGCCGGCGCCGTCGACCGCGACGGTGGCGCCCGGCGGCACCACGGTCGTGCCGTCGTACTCCTCCACCACGAGGGGGCCCGCCCGCGGCGCCTCCGACAGGTGGGCGCGGTCAAGGACGGGGGCCTGTGCCGCCCCGCCGGCGAAGTGGACGGTGCGGGTGCCGGGCGGGGGCGGCGTCCCCCGGTCGGCGCCCGCGAGTTCGGGCGGGCGCGCGGCCGCAATGCCCGTGACGCGCAGCGCCACCACCTCCATGCCGGTACCGGCCGGGAAGGCATGGCCGTAGCGCTCGGCGTGGACGGCGTCGAAGGCGGGGGCGAGGGCGGCGGCCGTGTCGGGCCCGAACGCGTCGCCCGGCACGCGCACGGACAATTCGAACGCCTGCCCCCGGTAGCGCATGTCCGCCGACACCTCGAAGCGAAGCGCCTCCACCGGCTCGGCGAGGAGGCCGGCCACCTTCTCCTTCAGCGCCCGGGCGGCGGCCTCGGCGGCCTCGGCCGGGAAGGCATCGAGGTCGTGGGGGAAGGCGGCGAGGGCCGTCGTCTCCTTCGGCGCGAACAGGAGGCCGACGGCGCTGAACACGCCCGCCGCCCGCGGCACGATCATCCGCGTCATCCCGAGCTCGGCGGCAAGGCCCGCCCCGTGGACGCCGCCGTTCCCGCCGAAGGCGACGAGGGCGAAGTCCCGCGGGTCGAGGCCGCGCTGGGTGGTGACGGAGCGGATCGCCCGCAGCATCCGCGCGTTGGCGATGCGGTGGACGCCGAGGGCGGCCTCGACCACCGAAACGCCGAGGGGCTCGGCGACGAAGCGGCGGAGCGCCGCCTCCGCCCTGTTGGCGTGGATGGGGACCGTCCCGCCCGCGAGCCCGCGCGGGTTCACGTAGCCCAGCACCACGTTGGCGTCCGTCACGGTCGGCCGCTCGTTGCCTTTGCCATATGAGGCGGGGCCCGGGACGGCGCCCGCGCTCTCCGGCCCCACCTTGATGAGCCCGCCCGCGTCCACGTGGACGAGGGAGCCGCCTCCCGCCCCGATCTCGGAGATGTCGATGACCGGGAGCGACAGGGCGTAGCCGCCCCCACCGCCGAGGGCGGAGGTGGCGGAGATCTCGCCCCCCACCTCGTAGCCGTCCGCGTGGGGGATGCGCCCGTCCTTCACGATGGAGGCCTTGGCGGTCGTCCCGCCCATGTCGAAGGTGACGACGTCCTTCAGCCCGAGGGTGCGGGCGAGGTGGGCCGCGCCGACGATCCCCGCGGCGGGTCCCGATTCCACGATCCCCGCGGGCCGCGCCCGCACGCTCGCCACGTCGAGGAGGCCGCCCGCCGATTCCATGACCGACAGCCGCGCGTCGAACCCGGCCGCGCCGAGCCGCTCCACGATCCCGTCGAGGTAGCGGGAGACGGGCGGGCCCACGTAGGCGTTGGCGACGGTGGTGCTGATGCGCTCGTACTCGCGGATGAGGGGCAGAACCTCGCTCGACAGGCACACGAAGACGTCCGGCCCCAGGATCTCGCGGACGATCTCGCCCGCCCGCCGCTCGTGGGCGTCGTTCCGGTAGGCGTTGAGGAAGCCGACGGCGACGGACGTCACCTGCGCCTGCGCGAGCGCCCGCGCCGCCCGGACGACCGATTCCTCGTCGAGGGGTACGACGACCGCCCCGTCCCCGCCGATCCGCTCGCGCACCTCGAGGCGCAGCGCCCGCGGCACCAGCGGCGCGGGGCGCTGGTAGAGCGGCTCGTACAGGCGGGGGACGCGGATGCGGCGAAGCTCGAGGACGTCGCGGAAGCCCTCGGTGGTGACGAGGCCGGTGCGGGCGCCGCGGTGCTCCAGGATCGCGTTCGTCGCGACGGTGCAGGCGTGGAAGACCTCGCTCACGCTGCCCCGATCGAGCCCGCGCGCCCCGGCGAGGCGGACGATGCCGTCGACGACGCCCGCGGCGAGGTCCTCGGGCGTCGAGGGGACCTTCTCCACGAAGAGGGTCCCGTCCGGGGTCACGGTGGCGATGTCGGTGAAGGTGCCGCCGATGTCGGAGGCGACGGGGAAGCGGGCGCTCATCGGCGGGCGGTGCCACGGGCCGCGGCCGCACCGGTCCCGGGCGGCGCCTCGGCGGCGGGATCGCGGTCCTTCATCGGCTCTCCATCTGGTCGAGCATGGCGCGGCACAGGTCGGTGACCGGATTGGCGAGGGACAGGAGGATCGAGTAGTGGTGGTCCGCCTCCGGCTTCAGGAGGCGCACGGGGTTGCCCCGCCCGGCGACGAGGTCGGCCATGGCCTCGGTCTGGCGGATCCACTCCTCGGTCTCCCGCCCGCCGACCGCGAGGACCAGCGGCACGCCCGGGGCGGGCGGGGTGAACAGCGGGCTCATGGGCGGGACCGTCTCGGGCGTGAGGCGCAGGTCCTCCCCGCCCGGGATCTCAAGCATGGGCCACAGGTCGAACAGGGCGCTCACCACCGTCGCGCCCTTCACCGCGTCCCCGGGCAGCCCGACGGCCTCCATGGCGCCCTCGGCGACGGCCATCGCCGTCAGGTGGGCGCCCGCCGAGTGGCCGGACACGTGGAGCCGGTCCGGGTCGGCGCCGAAGCCGGTCGCGTTGGCGTGGACGAAGGCGAGCGCCCGCCGCACCTGGTCCACCACCTCCGTGAGGGGGACGGTCGGGCACAGGTCGTAGTTGACGGAGACGGACGCCGCCCCTGTCTCGAGGACGGGCGGGACCACGAGGTGGTGGTCGAAGCTGTCGAGGAAGCGCCAGAAGCCGCCGTGGATGAACACGTTGACCGGCGCGCCCGCCCGCGCGGCCGGGAAGACGTCGAGCGTCTGGCCGGGCGTCGGGCCGTAGGGCACGCGCAGGCGGGCCTCGTGGCGGCGGCGCACGGCCTCGCTCGCGATCGCCCACTGGTATTTCCACACCTCGTGGTCGGGCACGGCGGCACGGGGATTGTATTGCCGGACGAGCTCGTCCTGGGGCAGGTCTCGGTAGGGCATCCGGGTCCGTCCGTCCGCCGCCGGCCGCATTGCCGACAATCGACAAAAGAGTTGACGCCCATGGTGGCCCTTGTCAATCTCGGCCGCAGGGCGAGCGGGGAGTGTCCGGGGATCGACACGCGGAAGAACAGGCGGTTCGTTTTGCGGGAACGGCCGGTCGACCGGCTGACGCCGGACGTGTTCGATCTCGAAACGGGACCCGTTCCCGCGCCCGGCGAAGGGCAGGCCCTCGTTCGCGCCGAACTCGCCGCGATCTCCCCCTGGCAGGCCGCCCGCACCCGCGGCTATCGCAACTACGTCGCGCCCTTCGCCGTCGGCGAGACCATCGACGGGGACGTCTTCGGCCGCGTGATCGAGAGCCGCGCCGAGGGTCTGTCGCCGGGCGACCACGTGGTCGGCCGCCTCGGCTGGCGGGACTACGCCCTCGCGACGCCCGACAGGGTGAGGATCGCCTCGCCCGACTTCGCCCCCGAGGCGTGGCTCACCGTGCTGTCCTCCCCGGGACAGACCGCCTACCTGGCGCTGTCGCGGCGCGGACGGCCGATGCCGGGGGAGACCATGGTCGTCACGTCCGCGGCCGGCGCCGTCGGCAGCGTCGCGGTGGAGCTCGGGCGCCTCGCCGGGATGCGGGTGGTCGGGATCGCGGGCGGGCCGGAGCGGACGGCCTTCGTGCGCGCGACCCTCGGCGCCCACGCCGCCCTCGACCGGCACGCGGACACCTTCGAGGCGGACCTCGCCGGGGCGCTTCCCGACGGCGTCGACCTCTTCTTCGACACGGTGGGCGGGCGGCTCGGCAATCAGGTGCTGGAGCATCTCGCCCACCGCGCCACCGTCGTCCTCGTCGGGCGGTCGGACGCCAACACCGGGCCGACTCCCGAGCACGATCCCGTCAACATGCGCCGGGTCTGGACGCAGGAGGCAAGCGTCCGTACCTTCTCGCGCTACGGCTTCGCCGCGGAGGAGGAGCGGGCGATCGGCCGGCTCGGCCAGCTCCTGAAGGCGGGCCTGCTGAGGGCGCACCACACGGTCGTCACCGGCTTCGAGCGGCTGCCGGAGGCGCTGTGCGACCTGCTCGCCGGGCGCCACCTCGGCAAGGTGCTCGTCCGGCTCGGGACGGCGGACGGACGGCGGCTGTGACGGGCCGCGCTTCACAAGGAGAGGGGCCGGCGACGCATCGGCCCCGGCGACACCAGAGGAGAACGAGGAATGAATCGCACGATCGGTCTGTCCCTGTCGGCCTGGGCCGGGCTCATGCTCGCGGCCGGCGCGGCTGACGCCCAGAGCGTCAGCTGGGACCTGTCCAACGAGTACCAGGCCACCTCGATCGCCGCCGAGGCGGACGCCGTCCTGCGCGACGCGCTGATGGAGAGCACCGGCGGCGACTTCGTGATCACCCTGCACCCGGGCGGTGCCCTCGGCTACAAGTCGAAGGACCACCTTTACGCTGTCGGTGACGGCGAGATCCAGATGGCGAACACCCTGGTCGGGCAGCTCACCGGTATCGAGCCGTTCTTCCAGCTGTCGTCCCTGCCCTTCCTGACGGCGAACGCGGAGGAGGCCTGGACGCTCTACCAGGCGGCGAAGCCCGAGTACGAGCGCATCTTCGAGGACAACAACCAGATCCTGCTCTACGCCGTGCCGTGGCCGGCCTCGGGCCTTTGGGGCACCAAGCCCATCGACAGCCTCGAGGACCTCAAGGGCCTCAAGATCCGCACCTACGACGCGGCCGGCACCGTCACCATGAACGAGATCGGCGCCAACGCCTTCACCATGACCTGGGGCGACATGATGAACGCCCTCGGCACGCCCGGCGGCCCGGAGGCGGTGCTCACCTCCGCGGAAGGCGGCGTCTTCGGCAAGTTCTGGGACCTCGGCCTCAACCAGTTCACCCAGGTGGACTACGCCTACCCGCTCAACCTCGCCCACGTGAACCGGGACGCCTTCGAGGACCTGTCGCCCGAGCACCAGGAGGCGCTCATGGAGGCGGCGAGAAAGGCCGAGGAGTTCGCCTGGAACGCGGTGCTCGAGCGGCGCGAGCGCAACTACAAGACGATCGCCGAGGAGGGTGGCGCGGTCACCACGGACGTTTCGGCCGACTACCTCGCGGCCCTGCAGGAGGCCGGGCAGGCGGCCATCGCCAAGTGGATTGAGGACGCGGGCGAATCCGGCCGCGCTGTCCTCGACTCCTACCGCGAGCAGACCGGCAAGTGAGCGGGGGGACGGCCGGGCCTGGCGGCGACGAACGGACCGACCTCGCCCGGGGGCCGGCCGTCCTCGCCCGCCTGTTCGGCGTGGTCGACAGGATCTCGGAAGCGGCGGCGGCGCTCGCCGCCGTCCTTCTCGTCCTGATGGTCGGCCACGTCATGTTCGAGATCGCCCTCAGGGCGTTCTTCCAGAGCTCCACCCACGTGCTCGACGAGTTCGTGGGCTACGGCGTCGCCGCCATGACCTTCCTCGCCCTCGGCCACGCGCTCAACCGCCGCGCGCTCATCCGCGTCGACATCGTGCGCGGGCAGGTCGGGCCGCGCCTCAAGCGCGTGCTCGAGTTCCTGTGCATCGGCTTCGGCCTGTTCATCACCGGCTTCCTCGGCTGGTACATCGGGCGCAACCTGATGCGGAACATCGAGCGCGGCTCGGTCAGCGAGACCATCGCCGAAGTGCCCCTGTGGATCCCCCAGTCGGCCGTCTTCCTCGGGATCTGCCTGTTCGGCCTGCAGCTCGTGACCTACGCCCTCCGCCTCATCTTCCTCAGACGCCAGACGGACCTTCTGTAGAATGGACGCGCTCGTCACTGGTCTTGCGGTCCTGTGCCTGATCCTCTTCTTCTTTGGCACGGGCGCGTGGGTCTTCGTCGGCCTGTTGATGGTCAGCATCGTCGGGCTGATCGTCCTCAACGACTTCTCGCTCCACCGCACGGGGCTGGTCGCCGCGCGGATCGTCTACCGATCCTCGAGCGCGTGGGAGCTCGCGGCGATCCCCATGTTCGTGTGGATGGGCGAGATCTTCTTCCGAACGCGGGTGGCGGACCGCCTGTTCGAGGGGCTCGCCCCCCTCGTCGACCGGGTGCCCGGCCGCCTCCTCCACGTCAACGTCCTCGGCTCCACCCTGTTCGCCGCCGTCTCGGGCTCGAGCGCGGCGACGACGGCCACCATCGGCCGCATCACCACGGCCGAGCTCGACGACCGCGGCTACAGCCGCAGCCTGTCGGTCGGCTCGCTGGCGGGCGCGGGCAGCCTCGGCCTCCTCATCCCGCCGTCGATCGTCATGATCATCTACGGGGTGCTCGCGGAGGTGTCGATCGCGCGGCTGTTCATCGCGGGCGTCCTGCCGGGGCTGATGATCGCGGGGCTCTATTCCCTCTACATCATCGTGCGCTGCCTCCTGGACCGGCGGCTCGCGCCGGGCGGCCCGTCCGACTACACCGCCCGGGACATGCTGGGCGGCGCGCTCAAGCTCCTTCCCATCGTCGGGCTCATCGTGGTGGTGCTGGGCTCGATCTACACCGGCTTCGCGACCCCCTCGGAGGCGGCCGCCGTCGGCGTGACGGCGACGCTGATCCTGACCCTCGTGACCCGCGAGCTCACCTTCGAGGTCATCAAGACCTCACTGATGAACGCCACGCTCACCTCCTGCATGGTGTGCTCGATCCTGGCGGCGGCCGCCTTCCTCGCCACCGCCATGGGCTACCTGCACGTGCCCCAGGACGTGGCGCGGGCGATCGACGCGCTGGACCTTTCCGACTTCCAGCTCATCATCGCGCTCGCCATCTTCTACATCGTGCTGGGCATGTTCGTGGACGGCATCTCCATCATCGTGATGAGCCTGCCGATCACGCTCCCGCTCGCGGTCGGCGCCGGGTTCGACCCGATCTGGTTTGGCATCTTCCTCGTCATCATGGTGGAGATGGGCCAGGTGACGCCGCCCGTCGGCTTCAACCTGTTCGTGCTGCAGGGGCTGACGCGCCAGCCGATCGGGGAGATCGCCGTCGCCGCCCTCCCCTTCTTCCTCCTGATGGGCCTCGCGGTGGTGCTCCTGACGCTCTTTCCGGGCATCGCGCTGTGGCTCCCGGGCCAGATCATGAGCCCGGGCTGAGGCCGGGCGGACGGCGTCAGGCCGACCCGTAGAATAAGCCGGCGACGTCGATCGCCGGCGGCCGGCCGAAGGCGAGGTCGGCAACGATCCGGCCCGAGCCCGGGCCGAGGGTCCAGCCGAGGGGCCCGTGGCCGACGGCGAGGTGGAGCCCCGCCACCGGCGTCGGCCCCAGGATCGGCGGCCCGCGGCGGCTGACCGGCCGCGCCGCGACCCGCACCGGCCCCGCCGCCGCCAGCGGCGCCTCGGGAAACAGCGACAGGAGCGCCGCACGCACCCGGTCGGCATGGGCCGGCTTCACCGCCGCGGCGCGCCCGATCACCGCCATCCCGGTGACGCGCACCCGGTCCCCGAACGGGGTGACGACGATGCGCGCGTCCGCGTCGCGCACCGGCAGGTGCGGGGGGCGAGGCCACGCGTTTCCCGGGATCGTGAAGGACAGGCCGTGGACGGGCCGCACGGGCAGGCGCAGGCCGAGCGGGGCAAGGAGCGCGGGCGAGGCCGCCCCGAGGGCGACGACCACCCGGTCCGCGGCAAGCGTCTGCGCCTCCGTCGCGACGGCGGCGACGCGCCCGCCCGCCACCTCGATCCGCCGGACCCGCTCGCCGAAGCGCAGCCGCGCGCCGCCCGCCGCGAGCCGCCCGGCGAGGGCGCGGCAGAAGCCCTCGCAGTCCCCGCTCCCGTCTTCCGGCGTGAGCAGCCCCGCGGCGATCTCGCCGCCCACCGGCGCAAGGGCCGGCTCCCGGGCGAGGACCGCCTCGCGGGACAGGCGCGTCGCCGCGAGGCCGAGCCGGGCGAGCGCCTTTGCGGTGCCCGCCACGCGCCGCTCCCCCGCGGCCCCGCGCGCGAGGAGGAGGACGCCGGGCCGGACCGCCGCCTCCGGGATGCCGGCGTCGGCGGCGAGCGCCTCCAGCACGCGGCGGCTGTAGCGGGCGAGCGAGAGGACGAGGCCGGTGTGGGCCCGGTGGCGCTCCGGCGCGGCGTTGCGCAGGAAGCCGGCCACCCAGCGCCAGTCCGACGGGCCCATCCGCGGGTCGATGACCACCGGTCCGTCCCGCCGGAAGAGGGCGGCGAGCACCTCCCGGTGGACGCCGGGCCCGTTGAGGGGCGCCGACTGGCTCGGGACGAGGAGGCCGGCGTTGCCGCCGCTCGCCCCGCCCGCGGGCCCGGCCGCCGCGTCGATCACGGTGACGTCCTCGCCGGCCTCCTGGAGGAAGAAGGCGGTCGACAGCCCGGCGACCCCCGCGCCGAGGACGAGCGTCACCATCGGCACACGCGGGCGGCCGCGCCACCGGCCGAGGGGGCCACGCGTGGCGCCGCGCGCCGTTCCGGCAACATCGCCCCGTCCCTCGTCACGACATCCCCCAAGGCGCCCCTTCCCGTCCGGCGTCCGTCACCACCCGCCGGCTACCGGCGGGGGGCCGCCACTCGCCCGTACCACGCCGGCGTCGCGGCCGCGACCGGCCCGGCCGTGCGCGGGCGAGCGGAGGCCCCCGGCGCCCCCGTCCGCCATGGGCGCCCGGCCCCGCCGCCGGCTCCCGCCGCGAGGCATCCCCGGTGGGGCCCGCGCGGACGTGGCGCGAGCTCCGCAGGAAGGCACCGCCGTCGCGCTCCCTCGGGACGCGCAGGATCCTCTCGCGCCTGTCCTTGTGGCGCGTCCAGGACGACAGCGCCGTCGTGCCCCGGCCCCAGACCCGGACCATCGCCGCGTCCGCGTCGGCCTCCACCATCTCCACCCGCGGTGCCGCGACGGCGCGCGCTCCGACAGACCTCCTCGCCGCCCCTCGACCGGTTGTCGAACCACTTCGACAAGAGGTCCGCGTGGGGAACGATGGGGCGGGTGTCGGTCCAGGTGCGCAACACCGTGTGGGCGAAGGAGATGTCCTCGACGACCGCCCACCATGGTTCACGTCCCGGCGCCCCGCCGCCCCATGCGCAACCGGCCGAGCCGTCCCGCCGTTCCCGGGCGTCGGCGACGTCCCGCCGGCACCGCGGGACGGTGCGGGCGCGGCTGCGACTCGCAGTTCGGCGCGCCCCGCCCGGCGCCGTCCGTCGGCCGGCACCCGCGCCGAAAGCCCCGGGCCCGGCGATCAGCCGGAAAAGGCGATGGTCTTCCCGGCGGGAATCCCGTCCGACAGCATCTGCACGATGAAGTCGGCAAGGTCCGCGCGGGAGACCTCGGTCCGGCCGAGGGCACCCTCCTCGCTCGCCGTCCAGCGGCCCGTCGCCGGCCTGTCGGTGAGGGCGGCGGGCTGGACCAGGACGCAAGGGAGGTCGGTCTCCTTCAGGACCGCCTCCTGCCGCTCCTTGTCGGCGATCTGCTCGGCGAGGACGAGGCGATAGAACAGCCTGTAGAGGAAGGGGAGCCTGTCGCGCGTCTCGCCGACGCCGTAGGCGCTGACGACGACGAGCGGCACCTTCGCGCCCGCGGGCAGCGCCGCCACGATGTTGCGCGTGCCGACCTCGCACACGTCCGGCGCCGTCGTCCGCCGCGCGCCCATGAGGCGGGCGAGGGACCCTTGCGGGTTGCCGAGGGCGACGACGACGGCATCGTGTCCCGGGACCGCCCGCGCCACGTCCTCCGCGCGCATCGCGTCCCCCTCGACGATGGCGAGGCCTTCGGCGGGCGGGAGCTTCGAGGGGTCCCGCACGAAGGCGGTGACGGCGAAGCCCGCGGCGAGGGCCCGCGCCACGACCGCCCGTCCCGTCCCGCCGGTGGCGCCGAAGACGAGGATCCTCACGCCGTCAGCACCGCGACCAGGAGGGCGATGAGGACGCTGTTGATGATGTGGGCCACCTGCTCGATGTTCTGCGTCTGGAGGTACTGCTTGCGGGCGAGCCGGATCTCGGGCCGCTCGTCGAGGGCGAGCGCCTCCATATCGGCCGCGTCGCGCCGCCGCTTGCCCCGGAACTCGATGACGTTGAGGACGATGAGGAAGGCGAGGACGCCGAGGATCAGCGCCGGCCTCAAGAGCTCGGTATCCAAGGTGCACGCTCCGCTTGTCGGACCGCCCCACCCTAGCGGCCGCGCGAGCCAGGTGCCACCGGTCCCCTCGCCCGCCGACGCATCCGCAGCCCCTCGTTTGCCTCCCGGACATTCTGTGCTAATTCGTCTCGAAAGGCGCCCCGCGGCGGGCGTAGCCCCATGTCCTCGAAGATCCGGCCCGTGTCGCGCTGAAATTGTGGCATGCCGCCTTTCGGCCGGGGCAAGACCATTGCCTGGGCGATGGCTTGAACACCACGGGGAGCTGTGGCGCTGAACCTGTTCACAACCACACTGGCCGAGACCGGCGATGACGGTCTGCCTTCGATTCTGGTTCTCGAGGACGATCCCATCGTGATGATCGGGCTGAAGGCGCTGCTCGCCGAGCTCGCCCCCTGCCGCGTCGTGGGCTGCAGCGACGTGTCGGAGGCAGCCGCCGTGGTGGGCGGGCGCGAGATCGCGGGCGCCCTCCTCGACCTGTGCGTCGGGCGGTCCCGGCCGTTCGCCCTCGCCGAGACGCTCGTCGAGCGCACGATTCCGTTCGCCTTCATGACCGGCCACCTCAGCCCGGCGATCCCCCCGCGCTTCGAGGGACGGCCGCTCCTCGTCAAGCCGTTCGCCGCGGACGAGCTGCGCGACATCCTCGCCGGCTTCGCCGCCGCGGGGACGCCGTCCCCCTCGCTCACCCCGTCCCTCGAGACGGCGAGAGGGCGGCGAGGGGATCGTGAACGTCGCCAGGAGGCCGGACGGCGGGTAGTCGAGCGCGGCCGTTCCCCCGAGGGCGCTGGCGATGCTCTCGGTGACGAGCTGGGTCCCGAAGCCTTGCCGCGCTGGCGGCGCGATCGGGCGGCCCGCCGTCTCGCGCCACTGCAGCGACAGCCGCGCCTCCGGGCCCCCCGCCCCCTCGACCCGCCACGCGACGTCGACCCGGCCGTCCTCCTCCCCGAGGGCGCCGTACTTGGCCGCGTTGGTCGCGAGCTCGTGGAAGACGAGGACGAGGGTGGAGGCGGCGGGGGGCGAGAGCGCCACCGGCGGCCCGGTCACCGCGATCCGATCCGGCGGGTAGGGCGAAAGGGCGAGGCGGACCGTCTCCTCGAGGTCGCCCGCGCCGCCGGCGGCCGCGCCGTGGGCGCGGAACATCGCGCCGAGCCGGTCGAGGAGCCGCCGTCGCTCCGGCCCGGGGGAGAGCGACTGCACGACGAGCGCCTGGACGATCTGGAAGACGTTGCGCGTGCGGTGGTCGTACTCCGCGGCCAGGCTGCGAAGATGCGCCTCAGCCGCCTTCTCGGCCGTCACGTCGCGGTCGACGCCGATCATGCGGACCGCCCGGCCCTCCCGGTCCCGCAGGACGCTCGCGCGGGTCTCGATCCACACGGGCGGCCCCTCGACCGCGAGGCGCATCTCCGTGTGATAGGACGCATCGCCCGAGAGCGCGGCGTCGATCGCCGCGCGCACCCCGCCCCGGTCCCGCGGGTCCACGAGGGCGAAGAAGTCCTCCAGGGTCCGCGGCTCGGCCGGGGCGGCGACGGCGGCCGCCGGCACGGCGCTGCTCGACCAGGTCACCCGGTCGGCGTCGACGTGATAGTCCCACACCCCGATCCGGCCGGCCGCAAGCGCGAGGCGCAGCCGCTCCTCGCTCGCCCGCAGCGCCTCCTCGGCGCGGACGCGGCGCGTGACGTCGGCGACGATGCCGTGGGCCCGGACCGGCCGACCGTCCACGTCGATGGTGAGCCGCCCGGTGACGCTCATCCACCGCGGGCCGTCCGGACCCGGCGAGCGGAAATCGAAGGTGAAGGCGTCCTCCCCGGCGGCCGCCCGCTCGACGGCGGCGTCGAACAGCGGTCGGTCCCGCGGATCGACGCAACGCTCCAGCCACTCGGCAAAGCCCGGCGTCCGTCCGCCGAAGTCGAACAGGGCTTGGACCTCCGGGCCTTAGACCGCCCGGTCGCTCGCCGCGTCCCATTCGTAGGCGCCGGCGTCGGCCGCGCGAAAGGCGAGGCGCTGCAGCTCCTCCCGCGCGCTGAGCTCTTCCACGCACTTGCGCGCCGTGATGTCCTCGACGATGGCGAGAAGATGCGCCGGGCTCCCGTCCGGGTCGCGCACGATCGAGGCCATGAGGTCGCCCCACACCACGGTGCCGTCCGGGCGCAGGTAGCGCTTCTCCACGCGGAAGCTGTCGCGTTGCCCCGAGACGAGCGCCGCCACCAGCGCCCGGCCGGCCGCCACGTCGTCCGGATGGGTGACGTCGGCGAAGGTCAGGGCCTTGAGAGCCTCGCAGGAAAGGCCGACGATGGCGCAGAAACGGGCGTTACAGCGCAGGAAGCGCCCCTCGAGGGACAGGTGCGCGAGCCCGACCGCGGCCTGCTCGAAGGTGGCCCGGAAGCGGGCCTCGCTCTCGGCGAGCCGCCGTTCCGCCTGCCTGAGGCCGGTGACGTCCTCGCCCGAGGACAGGCCAACGATCACCTCCCCGCTCGCCGGGTCCCTCAGGACCGTGTTTCGCCAGGCCACCGTCCGCTCCGACCCGTCCGGGCACAGGACCGGGTTCTCGAAGCTCGCCACCACCTCCGCATGGCCGGCCATCACCGCCTCGAAGACGCCGCGCACCCGCTCCCGCAGCCGCTCGGGCACGAAGGTCCCGATCCAGTCGGTCCCGACGATCTCCTCCGGCGGACGGCCGAGAAGGTCGGCCCCCGTCCGGTTGATGTAAAGGACCCGCCCGTCCCGCCCGAGACCCAGCAGCATGACGCCCGCAAGGTCGAAGAGCTGCCAGGGAAGCTTCGCCGCCAGGTCCGATGGGGCCTCGGCCATCGCCTTTCCGTCTCCGCCTCCCCTTTCCAATCTTCCCCGACGGCTGCCGCAAGGACCCTGTCAAATGTCAAGCGGTCGACCTTCCGGCGCCGGCCTCTCCCGACCGTTCGAGGGGGCGGCGGTCCCTGTCGACGCCTCGGGTCAGGCCGCGCTCCCGGGCTGCGCCGGGCGCCGGGCGGGTCCGCCGGGGCGCGCGGGGGGCCAGCCGAGCACGGCGGGCTTGCCGGGGCGTCCGGCGAGGTGTGGCGGTGGAAGGTGGAAAGGCGCGGCATGGCCGCCCGGCGCCGTCCTGCCGGTCGCCCGGGTGGGCGGGGCGCGCGGCAGGCGTCGGGGTCAGGCGCCGGTGTCGAGCCACTCGTCCTCGGTGACGATGTTCCGGTCCGCGACGCCGGCCTCGCGCAAGGCGGCGATCACCGACGTCATCATGCCCGGCGGGCCGCACACGTAGAAGCGGTGGTCGAAGCCGGTCTTCTCGGCGATGAACGCCTTGTCGATGCGCCGGCTCTCGAACGGGCTCGGGCCGCCGGTGACGGTGTGGACCACCTGGAGGTCCTCCGCCATGGCGTCGAAGGCCTCGCGCAGGATGATGTCTTCCACGGTCCGGTTGGAAAAGAGGAGGATGTTGCCCTTCAGCGTGCCCTTGCGGCGGCGAGCCTCGAGGATCGGGATGAAGGGGGTGATGCCCGCGCCGCCGGCGATGAACACGCCCTCCCCCTCGTCGCGGATGTCGCCGGACGGATCGTCGACGAACACGCGCGCGCCGGGCTTCAGCGTCGCGATGCGCTCGGTCATGCCGCCATGGTCGGGATGCCGGTCGGTCGGGTAGGTCTTGATGACGAAGGCGAGGTCCGGATCCTCCGGCAAGCTGGTGATGGTGAAGGGGTTTGCGGCCTCGCGAAAGCCCTCCACGTCGAGGCCCCAGTGGTTGGCCTGGCCAGGCGTCCACGCGTAGCCCGCCGGGCGGGTGAGGACGAGGTGAAAGGTGTCCCGGGTGACGGGCGCGATGCTGCGCAGCGTGATCGTATGGGTCATGGGGCGCCACGCGTAGGGCGCTTGCCGCGGGCGTCCACCGCCACCGGTGCCGGCGGCGAGGCGGGACGCGGGCGGGCGGCATGGCCGCGGACCGTCCGGGGGATGGGCCTGCCGCGCGCCCGGGCGGGTCGAACCCGCGGGACGGATCGGCGACGGCGGCACGGCCCCCGCGCGAGGGCGAACGGCCGTGGAGGCCAGGGCCGGATCCGCGGACAACGCGAGGCGACGGATGTCGGGCGTGCATCGGACGCGGGTGTTCCCAAAGAGGCGCTCGGGCCGCTCACGCTCCTGCCGGCCGCCGTCCCCTTCCGCCTGCGCCGGGACACCGCCGTGCGCGACAAGGGGATCCCCGGCGAGGGCGACGCCCGATGCGCCGTGCCCACGCGGACCTGCCGGCGTGCCCGGAGCGGCACGGGGTCGGGTGCATCGTCGGCAGCGGGCCGGCGGGGCCCACGCTCGCGATCGCGTTCGCCGGAGCGGGCCGGCGGGCCGTCTTTCGCGGAGCGGGCGGAGAGGCCGTCTCGTCCGGGGCCCCGTCGATCGGCCGCCCGGCGGCCGCGAAGCCGGGTCGCCGGCGCGCGGCGGCGTGGAGTTGCGGAGATCCGGACATCTTCGCCCGGTGCCGGGTCGCGGCCCGCCGCCGCTTTCGGCACGGCCGCAGCGCGCGCCGCGCCCGCCCGTGCAAGCTCCGCGCAAGCTAACGATGCTTCCGTGGGGGACGAGATGGGGGGGTCACCATGTTGTTCGCACGCCGTGCCGTCGCCGCGTCGGTGCCGTGGCTGTCGTTCGCCCTAGTCGCGGCCGTCGTCGTCGCCGGGGCGGTGGTCGTCGTCGTGCACGCGCCGCGCCCGGTCGTGGAGCGCATCCTGCAGGAGGAGAAGACGGAGGAAAGCTTGCTGTGGATCGACCGGGTCCTCTTCCAGATCGCTGATCCGGGCCGCGCCTTCGGCACCGGCGATCTCGCCCTGGAGGAGACGGCGCGCCTGTCCCGCATCCCGACGGCGTCGGACGTGTCGAAGCTCGTCCTGTTCGACCGGACGGGCCGCGTCATCTGGTCGAGCGAGGACGGGGAGATCGGCGAGGAGGCGGATGGCGCGGTCTTCCGCCGCCTGCGCGAGGCGCGCGCGCCCGTCTACATCCGCGAGGCCATGGCGGCGGACGCGCTCCCCCACCTCGAACTCCATTCCCTGAGCGGCCGCACGCTGACCGTCCGGGAGATCGCGGAGATCTACGTGCCGGTGGTCGACGACGGCCGCCTCCTCGGCGCGCTCGAGCTCTACATGGACGTGACGGACGAGCTGACGCTCTATGTCGGCCGGGTGCGCCTCGTCCTCGCCCTTCTCGTGACCCTCGGCGTCCTCCTCGTCCTCGTGCCGCTCGGGCTGTCCCTGCGCCATTCGGCCCTCAACGCCCGCCGCGCGGCGGCCGAGGCCGAGGCGGAGCGGGCGCGCGCGGCGAAGCAGCTGCGGCTCGCCCAGGAGGTCCAGCTCCTCGGCGAGCTCAACGAGTGGCTGCAGTCGAGCCGCTCCCTCGACGAGCTCTTCATGATGGTCCGCCGCTTCCTCGAGCGGATGCTTCCCGACAGCGAGGGCAGTTTCTACATCTACTCCAACTCGCGGGACGTGCTCGACGGCGTCGTCGCCTGGGGCGGCGGCGCGGCGCACCAACACATCCGCCCCGCGGATTGCTGGGCGCTACGGCGCGGCCGCGCCTACCGCTACGGCTTCGGAACGGTGGATTTTCCCTGCGAGCACGTCACGACGGGCGATGGCCGGCCCTCCTACTGCTTCCCGATCCTCGCCCGCGGCGAGACCGTGGGCCTCATGCACATGATGCTCCAGCCCGCGGGGGATCCGTCCGGCTTCGAGCGGTCGTTCGACCTTGCCCGGATGCTCGCCGAGCAGGTCGCCCTCGCGATCGCCAACGTGCGCCTGCGCGACGAGCTCCACGAGCAGTCGCTGCGCGATCCCCTGACCGGCCTTTACAACCGCCGCCACCTGTCGGAGAGCCTCAGGACGCTGCTGTTGCGCCCGCAGACGCCGGAAGGCTCCCTCGCGGTCGTCTCCATCGACGTCGACCACTTCAAGCGCTTCAACGACGACCACGGCCACGATGCCGGCGACACGGTGCTGAGGGCGGTCGGCGCCGCCCTCAAGGAGAGCTGCGTCGGCGAGGACATCGCCTGCCGCAACGGCGGCGAGGAGTTCATGCTGCTGTGGCCCGACCAGACGGCCGAGAGCGCCGGGCGGCGGGCGGAGGAGCTGCGGGCCCGCCTCGAGCGTCTGCCCGTCCATTACGCCGGCCACCTTCTCCCGCAGCCGACCGTCTCGATCGGCCTCGCGCTCGCCGCCGAGCACGGCACGGCGCCCCTCGAGCTGATGCGCCTTGCCGACGAGGCCCTCTACGCGGCCAAGCAGGCGGGCCGCAACCGGGTGATGCCGGCGCGCACCGCCTCGCCTCCCGCACCGGTCAGCCTTGCCGCGGGATGACCGCGCCCGCGCTCCGCCCGATCCGCCGTCCGTCCGGCCGGCCCTTCCGCCGGCCCGGATCGGCCCCTTGCCGCTCCGCCCCCTCTCCCGCGCCGGGAAAGGCCTTCAGGAGTACGCGGACCGCGTCGCCCGGCGACCGCGGCCGACCGCCCCTTCCCGCCGCACGATCCCCGATCCTGCACGGGCACGCGCGGCCCTCCGAGATCCCGCCGCGCGCAGCGGGCGGATCCGCTCGATCGGGGCGCCCCCAGTCTGGCGCCGCCACCCCGCTCCGGGGCGCACCGGCGCGGCAGGGCCGGGAGACCCTCCACCGTGTGTCGTCCGGCCGTTCCGGGCCCGCGCTCCCGCAAGGGCCGTGCGTTCCGCGGCACGGCGGGCCAGGCCCGCTCCGGGGCGGGCGGGCGGGCGCGGCACGGCCGGAAGCGACCGCTCGACGCCACGGACCGCTCCGCCCACGGCAGGCACGGCCGTGCGTCCTCACGCCGTTCCGGGGCCGGCCCTCTTCATGCGCACCGGCGCGGCAGGGCGGGGAGCGACCGCTCGACGCCGCTCGACGCCACCGACCGCTCCGCGGCACGGCAGGCACGGGCGGAAAGGCCGCGCGTCCTCGCGCCGTTCCGGGCCCGCCGTCCCCCAGGCGCCGCGCATCCCGCGGCACGGAGGGTCAGGCCCGCTCCGTCCGGGCCAGCGCGCGCGGGCCGGAAGCGACCGCTCGACGTCACGGACTGCTCCGCCCACGGCAGGCACGGGCCAGAAGGCCCGTCGCGCCACGGGCTGGGACCGCGCCGAGCGCGGCGAGCACGCCGGGAGCCCCCGCACCCGCTGGCCCAAACCGCCCGGGACGGGATCACCCAGCCAGGGCCCGGCGCCGCACGCTCTGCGTGGCCTCGCCGCACGGATGCCCGCCGGACCTTGCGCGGGCCGTGCCCGCCCCGCCCCCGGGGTGGAGCCGCCCGGGTCGGGCTCAGCCGACGACCACCGGTGGACCCGGCCCGTCGTGCGGCCGTCCGCGGGCCGATCCCGGCGCCCGGGGGCAATTGTGTTGTCGCTCATGCTCGCAGCGCCATACCGCTCCGCAGCATGGCGTCGAGGATGACGAGGCGCCGGCGGGCGACGGCGATGAAGATGGTTTGGACACCTTGCCGGGAGCGCGCAACCTCTCACCCATGGCGACCAGAGCCCGGACACGGCGA
The DNA here is from genome assembly GCA_964547415.1 of uncultured Hyphomicrobiales bacterium. Lineage (GTDB taxonomy): Bacteria > Pseudomonadota > Alphaproteobacteria > Rhizobiales > Amorphaceae > CAZJNX01. Next base: position 2,576 of record CAZJNX010000022.1, on the reverse strand, counting down.
GACGCCGTCAGGGGGGCGATAC
>CAZJNX010000022.1:0-2454 GCA_964547415.1 uncultured Hyphomicrobiales bacterium | reverse complement strand
TCACCCATGGCGACCAGAGCCCGGACACGGCGAGACGCCGTCAGGGGGGCGATACAGAGCGCCTCGGGGACCTTGCGCCGTCCATCCCGGATGCGGGGGCGCCGCGCCACGGGCCGCTTTCGCAGGCATGGGGAGCGGGCCGGCGAGAGAGCATGCCGCTGCGCAGCATGGCGTCGAGCATGACGAGACGCCGGCGGGCGACGGCGAGGCGGATGGTCTTCGGCGCCTTTCCGGCAGCACGCAACCCGTCCCCCATGGCGACGGGAGCCCGGACACGGCGAGACGCCGTCAGGGGGCGATGGTGAGCGCCTCGCGGACCTTGCGCCGTCCTCCCCGGATGGGGCGGGCGCCGCGCCACGGGCCGCTTTCGCGGGCATGGGGAGCGAGGCCGGCAAGGCAATCCGTCGGCGACGGCGCGTGCCGAGCTCGGGCAGTTCGCCCGGAAGGGTGGCGAGGACGATGGGGCCGACGCCGGTGACAACCGCGAGCAGCGGCGCCTTGGCGGCAAGGTCCCGGTCCTTGGCGACGGGGTCGGTGATCGCGCGGTCGCGGGCTGCGATCGGGCGGGTGAGGAGGTCGATCATGGCCTCGATGTCGGCGGCGATCTCGTCCAGGCCGGCGCTTTGGCGACGGGCTTTCTCCGCCTTGCGCATCTCCACGAGCTGGCGGCGGCGGCCGAGGACGTCGCCGAGGCGGGCGCGGGCCGGGCTCGTGGGCGCGGTGACCGGCGGGGAAAGGCGCGTGGCCATCTCGGCGAGGACGCGGGCGAAGACGCGGGCGAGGACGCGGACGAGGGCTAGGGCGAGGGCGCGGTCGGTCTCGGCGATGACGCCGATGGCGCGGGCGAACGCGCGGGCCTGCCGCGGGTCGATGCGCGCGAAGGGGGTGCCGCGACCGGCGAGGGCGGCCATGGGCGGGCGATCGCATCCGCTGGTCGCCTCGAGGACGACGGAGGTATCCGGCGCCGGCGTTTCGGCCGAGGCGGCGATGGCATCGCCGGTGTTCTCCACCCGCCTGGAGCGGCCGTCGGGGAGGGCATGGAGGTCGCGGACGGCGCGGGAGAGGTCGCAGCCGCTGACGGTGCGTGGCCTCGGTCGAGGGTCCTGCCGTGCGCGATCGGCCGGCCCGAGCAACCGTTGAGGGGTCCAGGCGATGCGGAGGGGACCCATGCTCGGGGCTCAGGACCCTCGGGGGGACGGCCTCCCTTCCGCGCCTTCGACGCAGCCCCCTTCCCAGCAGACAGGGCAGGCATCGCCACGGCGCGATCGCGCCCGGGCGCGGGCGGTGCGCCGGGCGGGCGGGCCTGCCGGCGGCAGGCGGGACGGGTCCGACGGGCTGGGCGCGGTCGCCGGTGGCGGGGGCGGTCAGGCCCACAGGTCGGGGTCGGACGGCGCGGGGCTCGCGAGGGCTTCCGCCAGTTGCGCGACCAGCACCTTGCGGGGCGGCCCCGGCGGCCCGTCGGCAAGGGTGCGGTAGCGCTCGGCGACGCGCTCGCGCTTGCGCGACGGGAGCCGACGGTCGCATCGCGCGAGCGCCGCCTCGAAGCGGTCCGGCGTCACCGTCTCCAGGAAGTCGTTGCGGGCGATGGCATCGATGGCGCGCAGGGCCGGCTCGGGCGCCGGATGGTCCGGATGACGCGCGTGGATGCGCGTGGCGTACGGCGTCACGAAGGAGGCCTTGTCGACGAGTTCGGCGAGGACGTGGCCGAGGTTCGCCCCGTCCGTCGCGAGGAGACGGGCGAACACCTGCCGCGGCTCGACCCTGACGGCGAGAAGGCCGTGCACCATGCGGGCGCCGATGTCGCCCACCACGTTGCGGCCGGCGATCGTCGTGATCGTACCGTCGCTACTCACCTCGCCGAGCGGTGCCGCGTCGCCGTCGATCGCGACGCCCACCGCCCCGCGCCCGAGGCAGCCGGCGAGCGCCGCGCGCTCCACCCGTGGGAGGCGCGGGCCGCCAGCGGTCGCGATCCGCTCGCCGAGGCCCGGCCCGAGCCACTCGAGGCCGAAGGTCTCGAGAAGGCGCGGCAGGAAGTAGAGGAATCCCTCGACGCCGACCGAGCAGTCGATGTGCTCGCTGAGGATCATCCCGAAGTCTGCGGGCGGGAGGGAGCGCAGCGGCACGTCCTGCACGATCCGGCGCTCGGCCTCCTGGTCGAAGCAATCCGAGCAGGCGACCGCCGTCGGCCGCTTGTAGCCGGACAGGGCGAAGTAGACGGCGTCGATCGCCGCGCGGGGCGAAGGGAGCGGATCGGGGAAATCGAGGAATGGCGTCTGGTGTGCGGGCATGGCGGGCTCCTCCCGGCGCTGGTTCCCCCGATCTGGAAGGCGGCCGACCCGGCGCCAGTGACGCCGGTCACAGCCCGCGCGGCGGGCGGGCGCAAGTATCGCGCCGCCCGGTCGAGAGTCGCCCCCGCGCCGAGCCGCGCCCGCTTGTCCACCCGCGCGAAAGCGG